>JARIHD010000072.1 GCA_029288425.1 Candidatus Saccharimonadota bacterium | reverse complement strand
AGATGTGTATAAGAGACAGGCAAGAGGACGTTAAAGACAATATAGACGACTTTGGAAAAGCCGTTGGCTGGTTTGATTTTAGCGATTAATGGTCTCATTGTGGCCTAAGATTATCACAAAATCTGCAGTTCCGGGCTGAATTGCCTGGTCGGGCAGCGTGGTGGTAACCTTCCTGGAAAAGCGTTTTTCAAGATAATTCTTGGTGTACGGTTTTTTGCCTTTGGTTAGATCGACAATCACCGTATTTTGATAACTTTGCGTCGGGGCGTCCGCCACGGTACCTACATTATACCCATAAGACTTCAATTGGTCAGCCTTTTGTCCTGCTAAGCCCGGGGTTTCCGTACCATTTAGTACGGTCACATTAGCATTTTCGCGCGCCAAATAACCATCACGGAGCTTACCGCGAACGAGCGCCTGAATGTCACTATAACCGCCGTCGACCGAGGAAGGCATGACGACCGACTGGCCATTAATCATGCCAGTGCGTACTAATGGTTTGTTGCGGTCAGCGAGGTCGATGGATTCGAAATTACCGCCGATACCCTTGCCTATACTCAGCAGCCGCATCGCGTCGTCAAGACTTAAGTCAGTTGCCACATGATCGCCGAAAGCGTCCATAAGCTGAGATACTTTAACGGGATTGGTGTACGTTTTGGCAGAGGTTACTTTTTGAGCAAGTGACTGTATGAATACGCGCTGACGTTCGGCACGATCAAAGTCGCCGCGGACGCTCGTATGTCTTGAGCGGGCAAAAAAGAGTGCCTTTTGTCCATCAAAATGCTGCATGCCGGGTGTGACGTTCAAGAAATAATTTTTGCGTGTTGTCTCGTCCCAAAGCCTCTCGGTTACCGCTGTCGCGTCGGTAATAGTGATGTCAACCCCTCCAACGGTATCGACCGCCTGTTTGAAGGCCTGGAAATCCACAATACTATAATAGTGAATGTTTAGTCCAAGTATCTCGGTAACTTCTTTTTCAACCGCATCTACCCCTGCCTTTTCGGCAGCTTTTACGTCCTTATTGCGCACCAGGGCACGCTGCTTCGCATTAGCAAATACGGCATTGACCTTTGATGAGCCGTAAGCCGTGGTCACCCAAAAGTCACGAGGCAAGCTAACCAATGCGGCCTTTTTATTAACGGGGTCTATGCTGGCCACCAAAATCGTGTCGGTTAAATCGGCACCTTCGTGCCCCTCACCGCCGCGCCCGAGCAGCAGAATATTCACGCGGCCGTCGCCTTCACCCTTCAAAAGTGAAGGTTCGACCTCTGACTTAAGGGCCGCAGCCGAACCGCCGCCCTTAAAGACCTTGTGCAATTTAAGATATCCTTTGGCAAACAAAAAACCACCCACCAGCAGAATAAGCATTAGAAATATAAGACCGCCGCGTAACACGTATTTGCGGATTTTTCGTAAATCTCGCTTTTTGCCTGGCGCCTTTTCACCCCGACGATGGTGTTCCTTTTTGCCCGGTAACGTCATATTTAGTAATGCGGGCTCGTCCGATACTGCAACTTGTTGCTTTTGCATGTCGTGCGCACGACGTGTTGACGCCATAGATGAGTTAGCGACATGATAGCCTTCGCGCTTTTTAAAGTCACCAATTTTGCGCGCAGTGGAACGCAAAGAGTCACCACTTACTGCATCCAACGGTCTCGCGCTCAATTGAGGACGGGACGGTGCATTGATAATCCCATCCATAGCTTGCCGCTGCCCACGGCGGTGTTGTTTAAAATGTTCCATAAGCAATGAACCTAAGTATACCGGTTTCGTTTGCGGCAGTAAACATGTGCATAATTATTAAAAGTAGCGTATAGTTTAACTCTGATGGCAGAATATTACGCGCCGCAAGGTCAGCAAGGGCCGATTACACCCCTGCCCGACTCCTTGCCCGAAAACACACCCACAAATGAACCCCCAAAACGTGAAGGTCTGGGCGGCATTGCATCGACCATTGCCGTGCTTTTGATCGCGCCCCTCATTGCGCTCCTCCTGACCGCATTCGTTTTCCAGTCATATCAAGTTGATGGCCCCAGCATGGAAACTACTCTGCAGAATAATGACCGTTTACTCGTTTGGAAGCTTCCTCGTACTTGGGCACGCGTCACCGGCCATGACTATACTCCTAGGCGCGGCGATGTCATTATTTTTGTAGAGCGGGACGGCTCCGGATTTGGCTCTGCCGAAGGCAAGCAACTCATAAAACGTGTTATTGGGTTGCCTGGCGAGCGGGTTGTCGTTCAAGACGGTAAGGTGCGCGTTTACAACAAAGACAACCCCAATGGATTCGCGCCGGACAGAACCCTGCCTTATGGCACTGTAATAGGTGAAACTGCCGGCGAACGCGATGTTGTTATACCAAAGGACAGCATATACGTTCTAGGAGATAACCGCAGCAACTCTTTGGACTCCCGCTCATTCGGACCCGTTGAAACAAAAGATATTGTAGGCAAACTCGTTTTGCGCGTCTGGCCGCTGAGCAATGCCAAAGTATTTTAGACTTACAGCCGGTCTGGTTTGTATGATTCGAGATTTAGTCGCCTAAAATATGTAGCACTTTTTTGAGCTGCTCATCGGATGCAAAGGCGATTTCGAGTTTTCCACCTTTCGCTGTGCGCTTAATACTTACGGTCGTGCCGAGTTTTTTACTAAGACGTTTAGTTTCGGGCGTTTGGGTTTGCATACGTTTTTCAGTAGCTTTTACGGCCTTGAAGCCATCTTTTATAGAAGTTACATACCGTTCTGCCTGACGAACCGACCAGTCGCCAGCCAATATCTGTTTTAGTAGATCGGACTGCTTTTCGGGCAGCTCTTTGAGCGCCAAAATAGCGCGAGCATGACCCTCGGTTATCTTTTTATCGTGCAATGCACCACGAGCAGCATCAGGCAACTGCAGCAAACGAACGGTATTGTTGACAGTCGACGGCGCTCTGCCCAGCCGTTTGGCGATAGATTCATATGTCATATTAAATTGCTGATGGAGTTTTTCAATAGAAAAAGCCTGTTCTAGTGGCGACAAATCGACCCGCTGGACATTTTCGACGATAGCGATTTCAAGTCTCTCGAGATCTTTGGTACTGCGAACAATAGCGGGTACTTTTTTAAGACCAGCCATATTGGCGGCACGCCAACGCCGTTCGCCGGCGATGATAAAATATTTACCGGCTTTCCCCGGGGTAACCACCAAGGGCTGCAGCAGACCATACTGACCAATTGATCCAGATAACTGTTCCAATGCGGCAGCGTCAAAATGTTGACGAGGCTGGTCGGGATTCGGCTCTAAGTCATTTAATGCAATCTTTTCGATCCGCTCGTGATCCTCCAAAATGAGACTTTTGTCGAAATCCTGCGGAATGAGGGCGTCAAATCCCCTGCCTAGGCCCGACTTCTTAACCGTTGACACGCTTCTCTACCTCCTTGGCCAATTGTTTGTATGACCGAGCACCCTTAGACCAACGATCATGTTCGAAGATTGTCTTACCAAAACTTGGCGCTTCGGCCAAACGCACATTACGCGGAATCACGGTCTTGAATAATTTGTCACCAAAGTGTGCCCGAATTTCATCTTGGACCTGTTCGGAAAGTGTCGTGCGCTTGTCATACATGGTAAGCAGGACGCCCAACAAATCGAGCGAAGGGTTAACGCTTTTACGTACTTTCTGTACTGTTTCCAGCAATTGGCCCAGGCCCTCCAGCGCGTAGTATTCTGATTGCACCGGGATCAGCAAGGAATGGGCGGCAACCAGGGCATTAATCGTCAGTAACCCTAATGCCGGCGGACAATCGATGATAACATAGCCGAACGCCCCCGTCTGCAAGGTCTGCCGTAAAGCAAACTCACGGTTTGGCACATCAACCAATTCAACTTCGGCCGCCGCTAACTGCGGATTGGCGGGCAGCACGAATAGTCCCGGTCGCCCGGTCGGCACGACAGCCCCATCCAGGCTGGCGCGACCAAATAACACATCGTAGGTAGTCGCTTGCAGCCGCTCTTTGGCAATTCCAAGACCACTTGTCGCGTTTCCCTGGGGGTCTAAATCCGCCAGCAACACCGGCGTGCGTTCCGAAGCCAGTTGCGCCGCCAAACTAACAGCAGTCGTTGTTTTGCCCACACCGCCTTTTTGGTTTATGACAGCAATGATTGTTTGTTTCATACTCCCTCTCTAGGAGAAAAGTATACCACTGTTTAACCGTAACCGCTACTACTTAAACTTAGCGTGCGGATGTAAACGAACTACGGTATTGGAAGTAGTCCAGAATCAAGGTACGATCCGCGACAGTTCCCGATCCACCAGTATCACGCATGATGTCGAATTGAGGCTGAGTCGAGTTGGTAGTAGGTACGTTTGTGTTTGTGTGAGTACCGATAAGAGTGCCGTCGACGTAGAACTCAATAGTAGCCGTCGGACCAGTCGTACTGTAAGTATAGATCATCTTGTAGCGATGCCAGCCGGTCGCAACCGCCGTAGAAGAGTTGGTCAGCGTCCTTGATCCGCCGTTCGCTGCACCGTAACGCCAGTTGGTACTTTGGTCACGGTCGTATTCAAAGTAAATACCATTTTGACAACCGTTACTCGGGAAGTCATCGCAAAGCCCCATATGCACATCGTAGTCAACCGATCCGGCAGCCGATAAGGTCGGAATATTGGCGGCAAATTCGATTTCAATCCTTGTGCCATTGGTATTACCCAAGATAATCGGCTCAGCAGAGTTGCCATTAAGAAATAGTGTTGCGTAGTTGGTTCCTGAACCTACGGTTCCAAGCGCCAACGTAATCTGGCCGGGCCTTAGGCCGGAGTCTGGTGCAACGCCGGGCGTAATACTTCCGCTGCCAAGAGGAGACTGGGTCCAGTTATGAGTTCCTATATCAGGCCCGCCGCCTATAAAATCCTCTTCGAGATTAAAGCCATATGTCAGACCAACAGGATCGTTACAGAAACGCCACTGGCCATCGTAGTAACAGCGCAACCGCTTGTAGAACGAATTGAAGTACATACCACCGTCGACAGCCGTAGGATCGGAGGCATCGGTCTTGGTATCGAGCACCAACAACGCACCAGTCGTGTCGCCCGTAGGATTACCGATGTAAACCCGACTGTCGGTAGTATTGATTTGGAATAGTGGCACGCTGCCAGCGTTTAATACCCTGAATCCAGCAGTGGTATCCGTCGTATTTTGAGCCGTAAAGGCACCGCCGCCAGCTATAGATAGATGATTCGTACTAGCATTACCCTCGCGAATGAAGACACTGCTGCCCGATGGCCGGTTGATATACAAACTAGTGTCGGTCGGACCGCTCAAGAGGTTATAGCTGGTACAGTCGAACGGCGTCGTACCGCCAAGGTTAATGGCCGTATAATTAGAGCTACAATCCCCTCCTATACGAGCCGATCCCGTACCATTGCCCAGAACTTGGAAGATCCCTGCACTACTTATCGTTGCCCGCGTTGTACCATTAGTCAGGAAGTTTAGAGGCTGGGCATTGGTCGTGCCGACAGCCACAGAGCTTACGGGTGTATTGCCACCATTACAAAGGTAGTTGCCCGTAACGGAACAGGTCGCGACCGGCACACACCCACCGGAGGTACAGATATCCGTGCCATTAATCTTGTATGCCGACCCGCTGGATATATTGGCATCGCCGTTAACATCCAGGGCATAACCCGGTGAAGTATTGCCGATCCCCACGCGCGCAACGCTACTGACATTCTGGAGTGTCAAGATGTTTAGATTATTAGCCTGTAATCTCATGTTATTAGTCGAGGTTTTGGTATAGAAGATACTATCTATGCCGTTAGTGCCTGCAATCGAACCTTCCCATGAAAAACCAGCAATCTGATTCTGGTCTGGACTCAGAACGGCTAATGTTGGCTGATGTGCTCCACTGCGCGCATCGAATAGGCTTAAGGCACGCGAGTTGGTGTCTGCATTTGATGGGAGGCCGAGGGCAATTAACTGGGCGGAAGCTCCAGGATTGTAATTGGCAATATTGATGAGGGTATTAACTGTACCGCCAAGTGGAGTGGTATAGGCATCGCTGTATGTTCCGTTAGCGCCGCTCAGGCGAATGGCTCCCTTAATTTCTATGCCAGCATTACTCAATGTAGGCACGTTGGTTGAGCCCAGTCCAATACCGACGCGTGCATTTTGCGTGTCGATCGTGAACATATTATTACCGGCGGATGTTCGCACGTTAAAGATGGAAGTGCCATCTGCCGAAGGCGTCATCGTAAATGCCCCCTGCAGAGTTAGAGATTTACCACTCGCCAGCGTTGTATTCTGCTGGAGATTTATAGCCGTTGCGTTGGTAGAACCAATATTTAAGGCAACAGCTGTAGCAGTATCCAGAACGGGTGCCTGCAAGGCAGTGTCGGCCCGACCAGTACCGGTGATGCGCCAGTCGGCCGATTGGCTGATACTGTTTTGGTTTTGAATAAAGCTACTTGCCGAACCAGTCACGAAACCACAAGCCGAAGAGCTCTGCAAACAGACTGTTCCAGTAGCGTCCGGCAGGGTTATTGTTCGATTTGCCGTTAAGGTGGTGGTAACCAGACTATTAGTAAAGGCGTTGCCGGTACCATCTGTCAGCGATGCCTGCCCAGCTGTCGAGGTGCTGCCAAGCGTCAGGTTACCATTCGAGCTAAACTTGGCAAGAATGGTACTTGCATTGCCAAGTTCGAGCAGGTTACCCGAACCGGCATTCTGTACTGAAAGCACGGCACCTGTTGCACTCGCATATTGCTGGTTTAGACTCATGATGCGGCCAGAATCCGAGCACGTACCAGCCGTTTGCGTACAGTTCGAACTAAACACGGCCAAATCGCCAGTATTATTCCATGTCCGTCCGGCGGAGTTCATGGTGTTTGATCGAGCAACCTTTAGATAATTTCCTGTATCGGTAAGCGTACCCGACCCGCCTATTAGCTGTTTCGTGGGAGCAATTTGAAGCATGCTTCCCGTAAATGCCGGCAAGACACTTAGAGCACTACCCTCAATACTTATACCTTGGCCCGAGGTGAGGGCTGACGAATCAACCCTAACGCCTATTCCCGTGGTGGTTTGGGTTTTAACATCCACTCCCCGACTAACCGTTCCGGCTGTTGTATTCACTTGCAAACCGGTGGATGAACTTCCATTTAGAGAAAGGACAACCCCGGCGCTGGACGGATTGTGTGTAAAGCTCACTAAGTCTAAGTTCGAGTTAGTGTCAGAATTAGTTACACTCAACAGAGGTTGTAAAGAAATATTAGCACCATTGGCCTGAGTGATATTTATAACGGGAGTGTTGCGGTTGCCACTTGTCAAATCGGAAGTAAGATTTAAACCAAGCAGGCCGGTTGCAATCGTGGTGTTCTGGATTAAGGAGCCCCCGAGCTGTACTGTCCCGCTCGTGTTAGTAAGCCCGTTATTAAAAGTAAGTGGAGACTGATAGCCACCACAAACGGCAGCCGTTGTACAGATCGTATATGTACCTGACGTAGAAGCTCGATCAAAATTGTAGTTCACGTTTCCTGTTGGCGTACCAGTAAAACCGATGGTCGTGGCAAATCCGCCGCCATTTGCAATAAGTTGCGTGCTGGCATTACCCTGCAAAATAATCTGCTGGCCGGCAACACCCACAGTAAGTGTTCCGCTAGGGGTTATGTTAAGAGCACCGGTGGATGTAATGTCACCTCCATTAACGGCAAGATCACCAGAGGTTGTAATGTTACCCGTTGCGCCGGCTATGCTATAACCAGTGCCCGTGATGTCATTTGCGCCCGTATTAAAGGCAGTAAGTATTTCTGGGTCGCTCAAATCAATGGCCGTCGTTATGCCACCGGCTGCCGCTTGAATCCGAAGCGCCGTAGGTTGCACGCGGTCGGTGTCTAGATTTTCGATAAGCACCATCTGTGACGGGTCGTTTGTTCCTGAGCCATCAGCCCGGCGAATGGCCGCAAAGCCCGTAGAACCCGATGCGATATCAATTGTAAAGTTTGCGTCAGTAGCGCTATCGGCAAGCGTAAAGCTGAGGTCGCGGGCACTCGTTGACGTAATCGTATTCCCCGCATCATATGCAGCCTGTAAGGTATTTGGTGAACCTGCTCCAGAACAGTTTCCACTGGTTAGACAGATGGTTCCGTCGGCGTCGGGGAGGGTTACGGTGCGGCCAGTTGTAGCCGCACCCGAAACAAGCGTGATGGTGTTGCTGTTTGTGGCATTGCGGAAGACAATCGCTCCCGAAAGTGTGCTGGATTGGCCGAGCAAGATCTGGCCATTGGTAGTATCGCCGGTCAGCACCGTTGTACCGCCAGCAGTAAGTAAACGAAATGCCGTGGTCGAGTTGGTGGAATTCTGCAGTGTAGCGGCGCCGGTGTTGCCTACACCAAATAGCACAGACCCCAGGCCAGCGCCATTACTAGCGCGAATATTCAACAAGTTTGCACCGATGGGCGTATCAGCATCTTGGATATCAACGCCGCCCAGTGAGCTATTCACCTTGATCTTTGGCGTCGTTCCACCCACCGAGAAATTGTAGGCGGTTTGCAGTGTGGCTCCGGCACCAGCACAGTTACCGGAGTCAGTACATAACACGCCACTTGCATCAGGGAGTGTTAGCGTGCGGTCGGCACTAGGCGTACCGGGAATGATGGTTATGGTATTACCATTTGAAACGTTACGGAACGCAAGTCGTCCATCAACAGTGCTCGCCGTACCCAGTATAAGCTGGGCATTCGACGAGTCGACCGTTACAATACGTTGCCCCGCAGCATTTTGTACATTAAAAGCATTCGTAGAATTGGTTCCATTTTGGAAGGCGTTCATATTACCCGTAAAGGTTTGCGAGGCATTCAATTTAGCCAGATTTGCATCGTTTGATAAATTGGCTGATGAAATTTGCGTGCCATTAACCTGGAACTGATTGCCGCTCACTAGATTAAGATTGCCGTTCACGGTGACGGTGGTGCCGCTCTCGGCCAGCAGTGAATCACCCAAAGTTTGCGCGCCCGTAAATTTAGCAATGGTGCCGGTGGTGCCGCCGGGGGTCGTAACACCGCCACCAGTACCGGTACAGTTTCCAATAGTAGTACAGATTGTGTACGTACCAGCCGTTGCTGCACGGTCGAAGTTATATGTAACGGCACCAGTTGGCGAACCCGCAAAACCGACGGTCGTCGTAAAGCCGCCGCCCGTTGCAGTTAATTGCGTATTAGCATTGCCCTGCAGAACAAGCTGTTGACCAGTCGCGCCTACAGTCATAGTACCACCAGGCGTTATATTGAGGGCGCCAGTTGAGGTAATGTCACCGCCGTTTACCGCAAGATCGCTTGCAAGCGTCGCATTACCAGCGATAGCAACCGTACCGGTAAAGTTTGCGGCGCTTGAGATAGTTTGGCCGTTTATGGTTCCAGCTGCAGTTACATTGCCCGTAGCTCCTATTACATCAAAATTACTCAAATCGATATTGCCCGTAGTGCCTAAAATGTCATTTGCACCGATGTTAATTGCGGTCACGATTTCGGCGTCCGATACGTCGATAGCCGTTGTTAGACCACCGCCAGCCGACTGAATCCGAAGGCCTGTAGGCTGAACACGATCTGTATCCAAATTGTCCAGCAATAAGAGCTGCGCCGGGTCCGCAGTACCCGCACCGTCAGCACGAACAATACCAACATAACCAGTTGCCCCAGTGGCGGCCGTGACCACAAAATTCGCATCTGCCGCGCTGTCAGCCAGTATGATCGCAAGGTCACGGGCGGTTGTGGTCGCAATAGTGTTTCCGGCATCATAGGCCGCCTGCAAAGTGTTAGGCGATCCCGCTCCAGAACAGTTTCCGCTGGTTAAACAAATGGTACCATTGGCATCGGGGAGGGTGTAGGTACGGTCAGCAGTTAATGCACCTTGCAGAAAGGTTCCGGTAAAGGCAGAACCGCTATGAGCCAGCCGGATCGATCCGGTTTGTGAATTGGCTACGCCTACCGTAACATCACCGCCCTGAATAACAAGATCTACCGATGTCGTCACATTCGTGCCATCATCGGAAATGGTGGAATCATTAATCGTTTGCGTACCACTGAATTTGGCCAGACGATTCGTGGTACCGCCCGATGTGGTCACGCCGCCACCCGAACCCACGCAGTTGCCGGCGGTCGTACACACGTCATAAGAACCGGCCGTGGCGGTCGGCAACCGATAGACTACGTTGGCAGTGGGCGTTTGGAATGTCAATGCGGTCGTATTACCACCACTCACCGCCGTCAGGCTCGTGCTTGCATTACCCTGTAGAGTCAGCTGCTGGCCGCTTACCCCAACAGTCAGGGTACCCGCAGGCGTTATATTTAGCGCACCCGTAGAAGTAATGTCACCACCATTAACAGCGATGTCGCCGACGAAGGTCGCCACACCCTGCACGCTAAGCGTTCCCCCAACATCAACGTTAGTACCATTATCAACAATAATTGAGTCGCCGATTACCTGTGCACCCGTAAACTTGGCCAAACGGTTTGTGGTGCCACCGGGGCTTGTTACTCCACCCGAAACACAATTGCCTGCCGTCGTACAGATATCATAGGTACCAGCCGTTGCAGTCTGTAGTCTGTAGGTAACATTTGCTGTAGGAGTTATAAAGGAAAGCGCAGTGGTATTTGCGCCGTTCGTAGCGGTAAGCGTAGTTGTAGCATTACCCTGAAGTGTCAAAGCCTGATTTGTAGATCCGACGGTCAGGGCAGCACTAGGCGTGATATTATTTGTGTTCAGACCGGCAAAGGTTGGTGTGGCGCCGGTATTAATATTTTGGACCGTATTAACAGTGCCACTCGTGACACTAAAATTCGTGGGATTGAAGCTCGCAATACCTTTATTCGATGTACTGGCGTCATCGATAGTAATGGTGCTGCCGGCGGCACTGGCGTTCGCAATAGTAAGTGCACCCGAAAGACTATTGAGAGAGGTTACTCCCGTGGCACCAGGGCATGCAGCCCAGGTCGGCAAGCCTGCGGTAGACATCAAACAAAGCCCCGTGCCGCCAGCCGTCACAGCCGTCACAGGAGCTGTTCCTTGCCCTACAAGCACGCCATTATTGGAAAAAGATGTCGCACCAGTTCCACCATTACTAACGGTGAGTGCATTCGACAGGCTCAGGCCGCCGGTAATCACACTTAGATCACCGTTAATGGTGACCGTTAGACCGCTTTGCGAAATTATGGAATCTTCTATATTTTGGCTCGCTGTATATAATGGAACGCGCCCTGCCGTTCCTCCAGAGCTTGTGATAGTCCCGGCTCCGCTCGTTACGCTTACCGTCACTCCGCCGTTGCCATCATTGACAACACTGACATTTGGGGAACCCGAGGCGACAGACAACACGCCGCTATTGCTAAATGTTGTACCGTTAATCACGAGTCCCGGCCCAGCCGTAAAGGTTACGTTACCATTCTGACCTTGAACAGAGAGCACACCACTATTATTCAATTGACCATTTGTCAGAGATAAACCACTACCCAGAGTCAGCTGGCCAGTTGCACCACCCAAACTCTGCACACCACCGGTTTCAGGCGTCGGCGCAGTAAGAAAGACAAAAACCTGTCCGTTATAGTAAGCCAGCTGATTTGTCGTCTGATCATAGTATAGCTGTCCAGGCTTAGCACCGGTTGGCTGTAGGGATGGAGATAACAAAAGAGCGTTATTGAGCTGCATTGAGCCGTTAATAGTAACGTTTGCGGCACCAGAAAGAGACAGGTCTTTACCACTTACCAACTCCTCAAGAGGAATCTTTACAGTACCGAAGTTGCTAGCACCAGTTGGCTGTAGGGATTCCTTTTGATGATCTCTATTGTTGAATACATTAAACAGTACGACGGCGCCCGCTAAAAGCAATAGGACCGCGAGGATCACGTCAACACGCCTTGCAAAACGCAAAAAGCGACGGGGCCCGCTTGGCGGCTGCTCTTGCGAGATGAGCATCTGCGAACCAGTCGGCTCCGACAAGGCGGATGACTCCGATGGTGGAGTATGTAGGGCGTTCGGAATGGGCTTAACGCCACCCGGCTCCTGCGAGAGGAGCGTGCCCTGTAGGTCTTTGTTTTCCACTGTTTTTTAGTTTGGTTTGTTTAGTTTTTGGTTATTTTTTATCTGGGGTGTAATGTCCCCATTTCATCCTACACCGCTTATGGTTCTAAGAGCAATATTTTTTTACAACGACTTTGATGTTCTGCTAAGGTTTTATTTGGAACCCTACACTGTCAACACCAGATAAACGATCGCAACGGCGAATAAGAGCAAAATCATCACTGTCAGACCCACCTGAAATAGGCTTTTTCGAACCGCACTTTCCGACAGCGGGTTGCGACCGATAGAAATAATACTCGATCGCACCGAAGAATATAACAGGACGGTGATGCTCAAAAACAGCAATATCAGGATGAGCGCCGCTACAAGCACCCTCACTGGCGAAACATTTCTCCCTGAAACAGAGTTGGCAATGCTCTGCAAAAATGGCGGCACAAAACTCGACTGCTCCTTCGCCTCGGGCGCATAAGAGGCAACACCCACCTGCACCGGTAAAAGACCTATCCTGACCTGTCTTTTATGGCCCGTTTTGTCTGTTACTTCCCGTGCTTCAGTTTGAATCGAATCCAGTGAGGCCTGAGCAACCCCTACAATCGTTGTAGCCTCTATTGCCTTCATGCCAACCCCGCTGATAGGCGACGCAGTTATTTTATCTCCTGTTTTTACTGCGCCGTTCACATCGCTTATTAAGGCGATCGTATTCCCGCTTGTCACTACATCCAAACCGCTTTCGCCGTCGGATAAACCAATCAACGGTTGGTTATTTACCACACCCACAAGTCGCGAGGCACTGATTGTATCGCTCAGTTCAACGGCATTGGGGTTATCTTTTTCGACACTGACAAGCGCGGCAGGAGTTATGCCAGTCTGGTTGGCCTGGAAACGCTGCGAGATGGAAGAATTCCCCTGGGCGGCAGCAGACACAGAGAAGAACAGGAGTGGCACCCCAAAAAAAATGCCAAAAACCAGTAGTCGCAACCGTTGAGCATCCCGAAAGGAAAAAAACATATGCACGCCCGACCCTTAATCTTTCTATTATATCTTAGTCAGGACATGGCACCAAAACTAATCTGCAAGATAGAAATAGCATTATATGGCTAGTAATAAATGGCACTACCTGTGTTGATCCATACTGATATCATTTTCCGCAGGAGTAACGGGCGCTACATTAATGAGCTTGTTAATGGACTCGCGGTATAGAAATGCCATCTTGGCTTTATTATAAACCAATACATAGTCACCATTTCTGGCGGGCTGATAAAACTTCTGTTTTTTATCAAGGCTCTCTTTATCTTCGATAAGCGCCACAGTCGGTGTTTCATTAGGCGGCAAAAGATACAATTTTCCGACTTTTTTAATGATCTGCTCGCTTCGCGCTCGGCCTGTATCTGGAGTCGTCTCCTTTCCCCGGAAAACAAAGAAACAGATACCAGCGGCCAATACGAGGGCGGCTAGACAAACGCTCGCAATAAACCATACATTTTTTCGTTCTGTCGTTACATTTGCGCCACTCATGTCTGCAGGTATCATAGTTTTAGGAATATACTTATGTCAAATACCTAGCGGCTACTTTGCAGCGCTCGCTCCAAGCCTTGCGCATTCAGACAAGATTGCGTAGATTTGAGATATGGAC
>JARIHD010000025.1 GCA_029288425.1 Candidatus Saccharimonadota bacterium | reverse complement strand
TAAGTCGTCGGCAGCGTCAGATGTGTATAAGAGACAGGCGGCAGTGTGCTCTAAGTTGCTCCTGACTTGCAAGTCTTTTTTGAAAATAATCCTGGGCCGTATTTATGTCGGCAGAATGCTACTTCGGCGGCTCACAGACGCCGGTCTATGAGGTTCGCACAAAACAACCTTGAAAAAGCTGCGCCCATATCAGAGGGAAATTTGATATAATATTGCGGTATAACACAAAGAAACATAACTGATGTTAGGCAAAATAACCGAATCAATTTCTGCGGTGCTGCATGCCCCCAAGAAGGCATCTGCTTTGTATATGAATTTGCTTTCCCAAAAAAAGGCGCGCTACTGGCTGATGACATTTGGCCTGACAGCGCTCTTTTTATCCACCGTATATTGGTCGTTGCTCGGGGCCGACATTCACCGCGGCAATGCCGATCAATTGGTCGATGGATATCTATTTGAAAACTTCAACACCTTCACAAATACGGAGTTCCCGGGCGCCCACACTTTTTTATTTAAATGGCCGCTATTCGCACTACTGCAATTATGCAACTTCTCACAGTTCGGCTTTGCGTTTCTGACCGTCCTTATGACCACGATTACCGTGGGCGCACTCGTCTGGATTTTGTACAAAATAGACAAACGTCCGCTTGTATTTACCGCATTTTGCCTTGGATTGGCCAGCATATTTTTGATGATTCCGGCACAGCCGCACGACAACGCCCTGCTGCCCGTAAACATGGCCATGATCACCACACGCAATCTGGAATATGCCGTGTACTTGGTCGCTTTATATGTAATAATGCGACGCCCCTTAAAATCCTGGGGCGTGGCCGCATCATTTATTGGCCTGACGCTGCTTTTTGCCAGCGATAAATTGTTTATAGTTTTGGCGGTAGGCAGCGGCCTGCTTGGTTACATCCTGCTTCGTTTGGCGGTTAGGGTGGGGCTGACGGTTGCTGCGCTGCGCTGGCTTTTCGTAAGTTTAGTTGCGGCCGCAGCAGCCAATGGCCTGCTATGGACAATCAACACCAGCGGGCTGACAAATATCGTGGGCGAAGCAGCGGCCTCACCTTTTGCCTTCACGCACGATGCACGGAATATCTCCCTTGGGATTATCTTTGGAATTGGGTCGCTGCTCACAAACTTTGGCGCCAACCCGGTCTATGACCTAGCCGTCCTAAAAGAACTACCGCGTCTGCTGCTTGAGCGCATGCAGCATCCGTCCAGCATCGTTTTTTTGGCTAACCTGGGCGCATTTGCCGCAGCTGCTTTTGCTGTCTTTAGAAACCTACTACTAGTAATCCGTGAGCGCACCAATCAGCTGACGCCACATGTCGGCATGGCCATACTGTTGATCACGGCAACCATTGCCGCGGGCGGCGCGTACGTAACGACCGACCATTACCATCCCGTTGACGCACGGTACCTTTTCATCGGTTTCTTTGCACTGGTTATTTCACTGGCAGTTTATGTGCGGTCACTCAAAAAACTGCCTCGGGGCTTATTTGCCGGACTCATATTAATAGGTGCAGCCATACTGCCGCTCGCCGTACTGTATGCGCATGACAGCCACGCCCGCGCTTCGCGTCTGTTTGCCGAGCGCGACGAACAGAATAAACGAATCGCCCGCATCATCACCGATACACACACCAACGTTTTGGTCGGTGACTATTGGAAAGTTATTCCCATCCGTCAGTATTTACCCGCAAGCTACAAGCTAACCATTATGCCGATGGGCGACTGCAAAACACCCTATCCCGTCTTGAATAGTAAAGCTTGGCAAGCTGACCTCAAAAACACGCGCTTTTTGTATTTGACGGCACAAACAAAAGACCAAAAAGGCGTCTACAACAACTGCAAGCTCAAAAACATCATAAAAACGTACGGGCCACCAAATGCCAACTATGTCATGGCTGGCAATACGGCCAATCCAACTGAAATGTTGTTTTTGTACCAGCAGGGCATTCGGAGCGCCCGACCCGTAGAGGATCCCAAAGGTACTGTTCTGCCCCGCCCTCCTGAGCACTTGCCAGACAAAATCTGCAGAACCAGCACCATTATGAATGTCGTCGCCCACGAAGATGACGACCTATTATTTATAAATCCTGACACCAAGCGTGCCATAGCGGAGGAAAAATGCGTTCGTACCGTATTCGTCACATCCGGCGATGCGGGTGGCGAAGCAACGTATTGGAAAGGCCGCGAACTCGGCGCCAGAGCCGCTTATGCCGCCATGGCCAACAAAAAAGATGTCTGGGGAGAACGCGTCATACGATTTGGCGATCATTATATTACCGTTGCAACCTTGGAGGACAATCCGAGCATCTCGCTGCTGTTTATGCACCTCCCCGATGGCAATCTGCGCGGACAAGGCTTTCATCGCTCTGGTCACCGTGTAAGCCTGGAATTGCTCGAGGCAGGACGAATAGAGACAATGACGGCGCTCGACGGCGAATCGACATACACCCGCTCCAACTTAACAGATGTGCTAACTGATATAATGCGGCTTTATCTGCCGACAGAAATACGTACTCAAAATCCCGAAAAATACCTGTCGTCATTTGACCATAGCGACCACGTCGCAGTAGGCCGTTTTACGCGAATGGCGTATCAGCAGTACCATACAGAGATGCCGGATTCCAAGGCCGCGTACTATCTAGGCTACCCGATCAGCAACCTCGAAGCTAATTTATCCGCAGATGATATACAGGACAAACAACGGACCTTTCTGATTTACGGAGCCTTCGATAACGCTACCTGCCGCACCATGAACGAATGCAGCCACACGGCGTACGGACCGTTTTTGCAGCGGCAATACAAAACCGAAACGGGCGGCAACTAAAAACCCATCTGACTTACTATTTGGGATCTTGAGTGTCAAGGTAGGTCCGGATAGCCATCGTAACAGAACTTGCTGCGTCTTTTAGTTCGAGCGTATCGAGCAGCCTGAAATCGTCAATATTAGTATGGCCAGCTGCTATCTTAGCATCTACCTCCTCTTGCAACGGCACGACTTCACACGTCGCCCATGCGCCCAGCCATTCGGCGACTCCATGTACGGTCCGTAGTTCTTCACCGCTAAGGGCCAAAGGGCCAATCAGGTGCCGCTCCGCACCCGCCTCATCTTTTGCTGCTTTTGCTGCGGCATCTAGACTTGCATACTCGAACAGACGTTGCCTCGCTTGTTCCTGGACGGGCCTATTCATAGCACTCTCAAAAAGTGCTATCAGCGACATAGGCACTCCCATCGCATCAAGGTCCGCTTCAGGGCTGGGCGGGTACTGCTGAGCAAACGTCAATCGAAGCACCCTGATCCTTTCGGACAGGTCTTGATCTACGCCACTCGTCCCGTTCTGAAGGAACTTAGCCTCACTGGGGGTTAACATAATTCTGTCTAAATCTGGTATGTGCATATCCGATTCCGATTCGTATTGAAGACATTAAATAAATAATAAACCGCCCTGATGGACGGTTTAACTTTGCGATTTGGTGGACATGCTGCTGCACTACTCGAACTCTCCTGAGCTGCTGTTTGACCTTCGACGGGTCATGCAGGCGGTCACTGAGCAGGAGCCGGAGACCGAGGAAGATGCCGGGGTGGTGAGCTGCCCGAGTGCCAGCCGGAAGCTCAAGGACACACTGGCTCCGGGTGCGGCGGATGAGATGGCCACGCTCTACCAGGCGGGAGCGACAGCCAAGGAGCTGGGCAAGCGGTTCGGGATCAGTGACCGGAGCGTACGGCGACTGATGCGGAAGGCTGGGGTACGGAAACGGGGGTAGGGTTTTCATTGCTGGTCTGGGCCTTGCTTGCTGTTGCCTACTATTTCTTGGGCGACAGTGAGCAAGGCTTCTATATATAGGTCTAGGTCTATATCTTCTCTTTGGTTGCCGGAAATGGTGAGGCGTATTCGCTTTCCGTTGCCATTGACGTACTCATGAGATGTGCGAGCAATGGGTTTGTTTGGGTCGGATGGGTCGGGTTCTGTGGTGGTTGCGGGTGGGGATTGCATGGATGCTCCAATATTACCCCCCCCCGCAAATTTCAAGCTTTTTTCGTTGTTGTCTTGACCCGCAACTGCTGAAATGTCCTAAGACCCAGAACAGCAGCCGTAGACCTCTTCGTGGTTTTTTGTAAGTTATGTCGCCTGAGCATACGCGTAAGAACATCTTCTAAGCTAGCATCGAGTCCACTTATATTCTGATTTTCCATGGTGGCGAAAGTATACGCAGTCATCCATCCGAGCATCCTAGAGTCTATCCCCGTCAGCTTCTTAATCAGTCCAAGCTTAGGATCGTACGCAACGGACCGGACGCTCTTCATTACATTTTTGTAAGCTGTGCCAGCAGGGTAGACCTTCCCACCGGCAAATCGTAGGCCCAAAAATTCTAGCTGATGACAAGTCCGGGCAAGACTGTATTTCGCGTCCTTTTTCCATAATTGAACCGGGATATCATCTTTCAAGGGATACAGCTCAAGTCTAAGATCTTTAATTAAGGACTCTGCATAATAATACGAGTCTTTGGCGGCCTGCAACGATCGAGCCATAACTACAAAATCGTCCGCATACCTCACCATATGACGCCCACTCTTTTCTATCGCCTTATCGAAATCAGCAAGGTAGACATTTGCAAACAAAGGGGAGAGCGGACAACCCTGTGCAATCCCAACTAGAGAGTTAGGAACATAAATTTCACCAGTCTTCTTTTCATAATATTCGACGTTTGCGATATCGTTCTCAAGCGCAGAGCGTATCAATGCGTTAAGACTTGTATCGGGAAGAGCTGCTTCAACCTTTACTAAGAGCTGTTCTCTATCGATATTATCAAAAAATTTAATAATATCAGCCTTGCAAGCATGGGTGTAGCCATCAGCTCGGAGTTGAAGTATTCGTTCAGCAGCCTTTTTAACATTCTTATCTTTTACATAGGCAAAGCTTGAGGCATTTATAAGCTGATAACGCTTTTCTAGATACGGGCTAATCATGTCTGTAATAGCACGCTGCACAATGCGATCCCGCACGGTAGGTATTTTTATTTTCCGGTATCCACCATCACTCTTCTTTGCAAGATAGAGGCGCAAAGGGTAAAACTTATAAGTGCCTGCCTGAAGCATCGTAGCCGTTTCGGCCAGATGATTCGTAAGATTTTCTTTGAACTGGGCTATCGTAATGTCGTCAAAGCCATGTGAATAAGGGCGTTTTTCTAAGCTTTGCCACGCCCTCTTTAGGCAATCTTCAGTCGATAAGGTCGATAATAAATTACTCACCAATGACCCCCAAAGTCAGAAAGCGTTCTGTGACAGAATCAAGTGATCTACTGCTCAAGGTTGATTGGCCCTAGCTCGCCAATGGTCATCCCAATGGTTGCCGTGACCAGCATCAGCTTGATGCCGCTAAGCAGTAACTGCCTAACATATTTTAACATATTCCGAGGATCTCTTGGAGTCCTTCGGACGCACTCTTGATTTGAGCGCCATGTTTGTTGTGAAAAGTTCAATGGTTTCGCCTCCCGTCCTGCGAATAGTTGTTTAATGGCTACCCTTTGGGGTTTTGGTGTACTGTCGATAGCCTGGGGGAGGTTTGACCTCAGCTCAAGGTTGATTGGCCCTAGCTCGCCAATGGTCATCCCAATGGTTGCCGTGACCAGCATCAGCTTGATGCCGCTTATCCATGATGAGTAAACACCTCACTGGATAAGTTTATTATACTATATTTCACTTAGAATTCTAAGGATACTAGACGTCACATGGGGAGAAGTTTCCTCTGCAACTAGTGCCGAGCTAGCCTGTGAGTCTTCTCCCTTTCGGGCGTTTGCCCTATCCTGCGACAGCTAGTTCGGGGTACGCTATACGCTCGGCCGCTAGTGCGTAGAATCCCTTACCTACTACTGCGCAGACATGCGACAGACAAAAATTCTTTCATAATGAAAGCTCCGATCTGTCGCTCATGCGACATTTGTATTTTAAACTCCCCCACTAGGAAAGTACAGGATCTAAACACGTGCGGGGAGTCAAACTTTTGCAACAGAGGTCGTCCGTCGAGTTCTTATAAAAACCGGCATGCATATGCCGGTTCCTTTTCCTCTGTAAAGAGGGTTCGAATTCGAAATTGGTGGAGCTACAGGGACTTGAACCCTGGACCTCTTCCATGCCATGGAAGCGCTCTAGCCAACTGAGCTACAGCCCCAATCCGGTATATTTTACCAGTTCACCTCTGATATGTAAACGCCTCGGAAAGTTTGTTTTTAAAATATCCGCTTGGCACGACCAATAGTGAACGCAAAGAAACAAAGCGACAAGCTCATCAGTACAATCACCGCATACGCCCATGGCTGATGCTGAAATGGCAGCCCGATATTCATGCCGTACATACCAAATATGACATTGGGCAGCGTAATAAGCACGGTCGCGCCGGTCAGAATCTTCATGGTGCGGTTCAGATTGTTTGAACTGATGGACGAATATGCTTCGCGGATATTCACGATGGATTTAATATTCGAGCTACAGGCTTCGATGGACTGTTCGTTGTTTAGCAACAAGTCCTCAATAATATCCTGGTCTTCTTCGAACAGCGGAATGTAGCGGCCGCGCAATAAACGCCGCAGCGTCGCATTGGTAGGCATCAGCGCCGCCAAAAATTCGTTCAATTCATCTTCGATCAACACAAAATCAATGAAATCCTGGTTGCTGATTTCGTGGCCGCGCAGACGTGACCGGATAAGTTTAATCTGTTTGCTCGTGCCATTAATGTAGCGGTCATACTGCTCAACCACTTCATGCAAGATCTGCAGGATGAGTTTTGTGCGCTGCGTAGTGGCAAAATCAATTTTGCCACTCAAAAACGTATCCAGCCGGGGCATATGCACCAGCGAAACAGTAATTACGATATCTTCACTAAATACGAATAACAGTGGTACGGTGACCAGTTCGGCCTCGGCATTTTTGTAGGCGTAACGCACAAAAATATACGTTTGATCTTCTTCTTTTTCCAGCCGGGGCATCTCGTCTTCGTCTAGGGCGTCTTCGATATGGCCGGGATCTACCTTAAATTTGGACACCAAATATTGCACTTCTTCATCCGTCGGTGCTTCGACGTATATCCAACTGCCTCGTTTGTAGTCCTTCAATTCCTGGACATGTTGGCTGCGCAGGCTTTTGTAGTAGTACTTGATCATGGCATTCCCTTCTTGAAAGCACGCCCTAGGTTCGCTTTGTTTTTATTGTAGCAGTGAGGAGGCAAATTTAGTTAATCTTTCGTGTTATTTTGGGGTAGCGTACATAGTGCCGCCAAAAAAGAACCGCCCCGTAGACTAGGACGATTCTTTGTTTCGTGCGCGCCCACCCGGCGGCGCTGTCAAATGCTTTCTTTGTTTTTGGAAAGTTTTTGTTTCACGCGCCGCAATTGGCGCACGATTACTCTAATCATAACCGTTAATGGTTAAATGTCAAGTATCCAAAAACTTGCGGAGTTCTTCAATGGCTTTGCGCCGGTGGCTAAAGGGTATTAGTTCTTTATCGTTCATCTGGGCATACGTTTTGTCAGACCCGTCCGGGATAAACACGCTATTCCAGCTTAGACTGCTCTTCCAAGCCGTCGCCTCTTCACTGCTGCGCGGCTCGGGCGTAACCCGGCCTGCTACATGACCTTCAAACTGTCTCTTATACACATCT
>JARIHD010000020.1 GCA_029288425.1 Candidatus Saccharimonadota bacterium | reverse complement strand
TTTCATGGTTGTTCGGTCGCGAGGTAGAGCGTTCTTTGGACCGGGCGCAGCGTGCCGAAGCCGAACTGATTATGGAAAAATCCATGCTGGAAGTGCGCGTCAAGGAGCGCACTGCAGAACTGCGCAAAGCCCAGATTGAGGAAATGCAGCAGATGTATCAGTTTGCCGAACTGGGGCACTTGAGCACTGCAATGCTGCACGACCTGGCTAATTATCTGACCGTTTTAACGCTCGAGATTGAGGGTCTGAACAGCCGCAAGCATGCTGCGGCGATCAACCGGACACAGCATATCATCCAGCATCTCGATAATATGGTAGACGATGTGCGGGCAAGAGCGCGCGGCAAAACGGGCGTGAAACAATTCGAGCTGGTTGCCAAGGTTGGTGATGTGATAGATTTGATGCAGTATCACGCCGTCAAAGCTAAAGTAGAACTGGATTGGACGCCGCCGACCGACCCTGTGTCCGTACAATACAAAGGTGATCCGTTCCGTCTGACGCAGGCCATTACTATTCTGATCGGTAATGCCATAGAAGCGTACCAGGGTTCCCGCAAGCCAGAAGCCGAACGACGGGTGCGCATCCGGCTGGAGCAGAACGAGGAATCGTACATTATTCGGGTTGTAGACTGGGGTAAGGGCATTTCGAAAACGCAGCGGAGTACACTTTTCCAACCATCGCACAGCTCCAAAAAAGCGGGTATGGGAATCGGCCTCTACCTGGCCGAACAAATGATCAAGACCCATTTTAAAGGTGTACTGCTTTTACATCCTGATGTAAAGGTTACCGAATTCAACATCCTGTTGCCCAAAAAATTGAATGATTAGGGGCTCAGGGGTGGGGACGAGCTTTAGCATGACTGCCTTGGCCGAACTGGCGAAGCCTGCTTGGATTAAAAATGCCCCGCTTATCGATGTGTTTTTGGTATTGAATGTGCTACACGAGCGCCGCCCAAAGTTCGTAACGGGGGTGATGTTGGGAGCGGCCGTACAGCGATTGGTGGCGTGCGAAGTGCAGCCCGGCGGTCCGTATAAGTCCGCTCCGGACTTGATTGATCCGGTGGCGAACGCGTGTATTGCGGTATTTGTTGGATGGGCCGGAAAACCATTGCCTGGACTGCAGAAATTTTTGGCCCGGCACTATGATGTCACCTTGCTTAGGACTGCGGCCGCGCCGTTTGATGGAAGAAAGGTCACGCTGACACCGCTGGCTGCCCGTTTACTGGCGATGCAGGGCACAGATCCGGCTATTGCGGATTCTGACGGTACGACCGTTAAAGAGTGGCGGGCCGATGCACAGAAGGTACAAGACGCCGCTCTAGGCGCCATGGCGGATATACCTTCCGAGATTTTACGCCATTCACGGAAAATATTGCAGACATTTGACCACGGCGACGATCGGGGCGAAGTGCGCTTGTTGCCGGCATTTTTTGCTGCGGCTCTGACCGACGCGCCTGACGACGCCCAGTTTTACACGATGCTGGGAGCGGCTAATATGCATACGTGGCTGGCGTATACCATTTATGATGATTTTTATGACAATGAGGCCCAGTTGCATCTTTTGCCTGCGGCCCATGTAAGCATGCGGCTGGCGATGCGACTATACACGGAAGCGGTTGATGTGGCGGAGTGGCGGGCGTTTGTGAGCAAAGCGTTTGACCGCGTGGATGCTGCCAACGCCTGGGAGGTGTCGCATTGCCGGTTTATGGTAGCTACGGAAAAACTGAGCATAAAAGACTTGCCGGACATGGGCAACCTAGAATATATTGCCGATCGTGCTTATTTCCATGCGCTCGGACCCATGGCAGTGCTGGCGCGATGTGGTATATTGCCCGGTGATGCGCGGTGGGGAGCAATATGGCGTGGATTTGGTCATTACTTGGTAGCGCGTCAATGTAATGATGATTTGCTCGATTGGCGCGCTGATCTGTCGTCCGGCCAGGCGACGCCAATTGTACTGTCACTATTGAAACATTTAGGGGTTCGTGAAGGTACGCATGCTTTTTCTGACCTCATGCCCCGGGCGGGCCATATCTTTTGGTGTGATGTTTTGCCCGAGATTTTTGAGTTGGCTTTTGGACATATTGAACGGGCCCGGCAAGCGTTCGCCGAATCGGGTTTACTGAGGCTGGACGCGCACGGAGGCCTCGCACAAACTAAGTTCAATGAGCTGCTGGTGTACATCGAGACGTCATTGCTAGAAGCTCAGTCGGCGCGCAGGCAAAGTCAGGAGTTTTTAAGTACCTTTAAATAAACGACTGGTACTATGAAATGATGATAGGAGAAATGCCGTCCGGAGCACCCATAACCCTTCCCATGCACCACCAGGCCGACTTTGAGGGATTGCCCTTGGGCTGGCCGAATATGCTGCCCGAAGACCAGCGGGACTTTTTAATTGACACCCGCCCCCTGTTATCTACTGAAGTGTTCGTTGGTGCAGCACTGGAAACCGGCGCCCGCCGCTTGCGTGAACATGACGGTGTGGTGGATCATGTACAGATTTTGGCCAATCAAATTGGCTCACAGGCAGCTCGCGATGCCTTTATATTGGGGCAAAAAGATAATAAACGTTCGGGACGGGCACTTCCCTCTGCCGACGCTTGTAGTTTATGGGATGCGATCGGTTGCCACATTGGTGTCGAATACCAAAACACACGCATGATCAACGACATGCATGGACGTGCCCGCCTGACAGGTGCGCCGCGAGATATGCCCATACCCGTGTCTCCCATTTTTCATAAGACAATTAAAGAAGCGGGATGGCCGACGCAGATGTATGCTTTGGCGGGTTTGCAGCACATGTACCAGTCGGCTTGTCGGGGTGCAAAGGATGTTGCGGCGACGCTTCTTTCTGATCGGGAAGAGATGTCGACTGCGAAACGTGGCCATGAAGAGGCATACTGGTTGGCTAAAATTGCCGGCGTGCCCCGCAAGATGCTGGGCGTGGCATATTATTTTGGCTATCGTCAGCTGGCGGATGGTGCACTGCGGTCCATTATGTCGGAAAAATGGAAGGAGGAATACGAGTTTAATCGCCGTACCTTTATCGCTGCAACCAATATCCGAATATTTAATCTGAGCGGAAGTCAGAGGGATAAGGTGCAGCGCACCATTCGTCGCCCGGTTTTCCGGCATATCGCCGCGGGTAGGTTTTCAGCTGCCCGCACTATTTTGCAAGCTACGGCCATTGACCGTCCTGAATTGTTTTCGCTACGCACACAAAATGAGCTGATTAAAGGCGGGGATTAGTTTTTATCTGGGCGATTACTCTGTAAAAGGATTCCTTTTTGCATAGCGATATGTTAAAATAGACCAGTTCAGGGCTAATAAAACGATGCGTCTAAGTTATAGACGCCTCCCCCTCAAAAAGCCAAAATGGCCTCATCGTCTAACGGTTAGGACACCAGGTTTTCATCCTGGCAATCGGAGTTCGATTCTCCGTGAGGTCACCAAAGGAAAATTACAGATAAAGGACGCTTATAAAAAGCGTCCTTTGTTTTGATAGAAATCGTAGTCTGTTAAATACTTCGATTCTCTATACTTTCACAGGCACAGGCGAAGTCGAGGGTAGCGATTTCTAAATACCTATCTCCGTCGGTCGCTCGCAAACTCTAATCAAACCTGGCGATAAATTGCTTAACGAAACTCGCCTTTTTCAAGCATAGTGAGTATTTTAGTAAGACGGCGCTCTCTAGTCTCAGGCTTTATAGCGGTAGTAAGCCGAAATGCTATGAGATAGCGATCTAGTTTTTTAAGTGTAGCGAATGTTGCTTTGGCTGCCGGATTTTTTTCCAGGGCGGCCAGAAAATCAGCAGGCACCGGCATCTCCTCGTGGTTGCCATATGCTCGCTCCCATCTGCCGTCTTGCTTGGCTGCCTCAACTTGCGCTAGGCCGGAGGGGCGCATTCGTCCGGCAGCAATCAGTTGGGCTACTTTCTTCACATTGCGGCTCGACCATAGACTGCGCGGTCGGCGCGGAGTAAATTTTTGGATGAAGAAAATGTCGTCATATGTCTTACGTTGTCCGTCAATCCAACCATAGCAAAGCGCAGTATCGAGCGCTTCATCGTAGGTAACAGAGGGAACGCCACTGCTTTTCTTGGCCACTTTGAGCCAAATGCCATTCTCACTGGCATGATGCTCTTCCAGCCACCTTTCCATACTAGCTGCGGAATCAAACGGAATAACCGGAAAATCTTTCATAACCTACTTTCTACTGATAGCATAATTATGTGAATATTATAGGACAAAAAGAGCTCTTAATCTCGAACCATCGTATCTCCGTACGCCAGACTCGTGCCGGTAGCGATGGTGAGGATCTGATTACGCCTGATGGGCAGTGGGATATTATGGTCTACAAGTTGTGCGGGGACGTGCAAGTGCTTTTATTCGACCGGCCTTTGCTGGAACCAGTGCAGGTGCCGGTTATTGCTGGACAGGAGCAGCTCATTATCTCTTTTCATGTAGGCAGCTATATAGCGCAAATTGCTCGCAGTGATGAGGGGGTACAATTTTTGCCAGTTAAGGACAATAAAACGTTTGAGCTGGCCGGCACTACGTTTACGGTTCCCGACTTTGAGGAAGTCGAGAGTACTATAACGGCTCTTATTGAAAGTGGCATCCTCGTACAAGATAAGGTAGTGGCGAAGACCGCGCACAAGCAAAAGCCAGGCGCTAGCATCCGCACAATACAGCGTCAATTCCGGAACGTTACCGGAATGACACCGTATTATTATGCGCAAGCAGAGCGTGCTCGAGAGGCAGCGACACTACTACGGCAGGGCAAGTCAGCGCTAGCGACAGCACACGATCTGGGTTACACTGATCAGTTTCATATGACTCATGCCCTCAAAAAATTTGTTGGCAAAACGCCACGACAGATCCAGCAAGAAGAAAGGAGTTAAGCCTTGCGGCGCCGCATTTCCTGATCGAAGGTGTCTTGGGCTATTTTCATTGCATCAATGTACTTTTGTTCTCCTGCTCGTTGAGCCATTTCTTCGTAGTCCACCTCTTCAAAGCGGGATTGTATCCACCATACGTTCCCGAAAGGGTCACGCACACGGGCGCCACGTTCACCGGTAAACCCATCCATGAGCCTAGTCACCTCGGTGGCACCAGCGGCGAGCGCTTTTCTAAATGTCTCATCGGCGTCCTCGGTGTAGATACGGAGGAAAGCGGGTGTATCTGGCCAGGCCTCGTTTGCATCAAACATTAGCAAAACTGAGTCACCGATACGTACTTCCGCATGACCAATACTGCCATCAGGGTTGGGCACTTTGAGTTCAAGCTTGGCGTCAAAAGCGGACTCCATAAAGGCAATAAACTGTTCGACGCCACGTATGATGAGATAGGGATCGACCGTGCCGTATTTTTCCGGTTGCCAATGTAGTGTGGGGTTGCTCATAATTTTCTCTCCTCAGTACTTATTTTACGTCTCTATTTAACCGCATAAGTTCGAGGAAAATATATAAAAATGCGCCACTGTAATCATCGTTTATCCGGAGTGCAATTTGACGCTTCTTTATAAACGGACCAGAGCATTGTCAGCCTCCGATCGCCAATTCCCATCTTCTCAAGCCGCTCGCTCATTCGCACTAAACTAGGCCTTAAAGTGTTCCACATTTGTCGCTTATGGCTCACCATGAAATCATTCAAAATAACAAAAGTTCTACCAAGTATAAGGTGCCTTTCTTTTTGCTCTAGCTTTATTAATAGAATCGCGGGCAAACTTTTCGTCATCGCACGATACAAATCAATAGCGAACCCATAACTCTTCCATATCCTTCAGATAAATTTTGTCATCACGATATTCCACTCAAATACACGAGAGTTCACCGGGGCATGATTCAACAGATAAGACAATCGCCCGCACGGCGATTTCTTTACCTTGCGTTGGCGCAATAAGCCAACTTATTACCGGGTGTATACTTCTTCTAGATATTGCAATACTTTTGGCCAGGTTTTTTCATGTCCATTCCTGGAGGAGCTAGTATTAAATCCCGAGTGAGTTAGCCGTAAACGCGTTCTGCCTTCTGTTAAAGTAAGTTCTACCGTTACGATTGTTTCGGTGCCTTCTGTGCCGCCTTTTCCGGTTACCCATGTCATCTCAATAAGTTTATCTTGGTCCAATTTAAGAAATCGACCATAATGAGGGTGGCGGCTAGCAGGTTGTTTTGTTTCAAATTTATATTCGGTTTCAAAGAAGAACGGACTGTCAACTTCCGGTTTCATAAGTACTGAATGAGGCGAAGCAAACCAATTCCCAAACTCTTCAGTCCATGCTTTATAAAGTGTCATTGCTGGAAGATTAAAGGTGTGTTCTACGGTCAATGCAAAAGATTGATCTGAAATGTCTGGTTGAGGAAGGCTAGATACAATCATTATCTTTAATGTATCACATTACCATTATTCCTGGGTGGCAACTTTCATAAGCTTGGCGCCTAACTTCGATATGCTAGGTAATAATGTATTGCACATTTGTCACGTCTGAGTCACCAAATTGAAACTTGGCTATTTCACGAAATCCTAACAAATATAAATCCCACGGCATGTGCCTAGGACTTATTTTTTACAAGTTGCATCTGTTAGAATGTCCGACTCTCCGCAAGCAGAAACTATTAAGTGCCTACTGAGATTTGGCTTTCTTGGGCTTCTTGGTTTCTTTTTTCGGTGATTTACCTTTAGACATTAGATCTCCTTCTGTTAATATGGGCATGTTTTAGTGACAGTTTTTAGCTGTAGAAGTTGGTTGTCCAGAATAAGGGCATGATTTGACCAATATTGCTTACTTTCGGCTGTTTCGCTGGCGCTGCCTGGGCGTGGAGGCATTAAGCGACCGAGCCAGATGTCGGAAAGCTCGTAATCATTATCGTTATTCCTCGAGAGAGCGACGGTGATGTACGTTGTAGGCTGGGGCTTACCGCTTTTTACAAAACGTGTAAATATATCATCCTTCAATAGGCGTCCATAAAAAACAACGTCTTTATCGGACGTCTCGATGACGAAATTGTAGCCTACCTGGCGATCCATGTCATATTCCAGACTGATCTCGGCATTATGTAATGTGACCTTGGCAAACATCTCTTTTGCTAATGACAAGAGTTGTGGTTGTCGCGCGATACTGGCTCCGGCTTGCGAGCCAATAAGTTGCACATGTATCGGTATGCCGTTACGGCTTTGCCCTATGAGATGTTTCACTAATCCCCCTATGCTTTAACTATACTCTTCCACGGGATAATTAACTAATGAGCCAGGAGTTCGGAACGTCTGTCATGTAACATCGCCTGAAGAAACAAACCGGCGACATCGATTGCTGGCCCGCTGGTCGGCACATGAAACCACTTCATACCCGGCGAACTGTTCACTTCTAGAATGCGGGCCCGACCATCTCGACCAATGATGTAATCGACTGCGCCAAAGCGCAGGCCGAATGCTTTGGCAACTTCCAGTGACAGTGTAACTAGCGCAGGGTCCCAATCGGCGCGAACATACGATATGCGCTTTAAATCACGGTCTTCTGCGACCGATTCGCCATACTGGCTTTCGTGTACACCAATGACTTTGTTGCCGAGGATTAAGTAGCGTAGCTCTTTGCCCGGAGCGTATGATTCGAGAATATAGCCGCGTACATCAAACGCATCTAGCTGTCCGGCTGTCTCGATAATATGCACGTTACGCGAGTTACTGCCATTTATTGGCTTGATGATAATCTTTTTATGTTTTGCTAAAAATGTTTGGGCTTCAACGTGATTGGACGGTACGAGGTGCGCCATAGTAGGAAAGCCGCGTCGTGCCAAGACAAGTCTGGCGGCGTTCTTGTTGCCCACCATGCTACTACTCAACTGCGAGTTCATACTGCTAATCGAGTAGTTGATGTAGTGCTCGCCATCCACGGCCGGGATAGCAAATATAGCACCCTGCTTGAGCCATGATGGGCGAAGCCCCATTATGCCCGCCGTCTCGAATAATAGCTCGGCAGAACTAAGTCTTTTAGTAATCATAGGATGGGCCTATGTTAACGGCGCTGAAAGCTGCTGCCGTTGTTATTCCGTGGCCGGTCTTCACGAGGTTTAGCTACATTGACTACGATAGTACGTCCTTCGAATTCTTTGCCGTCGAGAGCGTTAATCGCTGCTTGAGCAGCCGCTTGGTCTTCCATTTCTACGAACCCGAACCCTTTGGACTGGTTGGTGTCACGATCAATGATGACTTGAGCGCTTACTACTTTACCGTACTGTGCAAACAACGCCTGCAAACTGTCATTGGTTGTGTCGAAGGACAGTTTACCTACGAATAATTTAGTTGCCATGTTTTTGAAGCCTTTCTATAAGCTAATATTATGCGAGACAAGGTCGTCGCTATAGCCGAGAATACGAGGCTTGCCAGGGCTTACCATACAAAAGGTATAGAGTTGAATAACTTGCTAAGCTATAGTATAGCATCACACAACCTCGTGTCCTAATTTCAGCATCCCCGCACTTATGAGGGTTTGTTACTGCAGTCTACTAATCGGCTAAATCTACACTCATTTTGGCTAGCCAGCTCGCTGTTTTTCGATCGACACGTCCATACCCGCAAGCGGCGGCAATATCTACGCGGCGCTCTAATAGGCTCTCGATGTGGTCGCGGATCGTGAGATGCTGCTCAAAGCTAAGTCCTTCGTGTACAAAACCGGCGATAAAGCGCGTATGTTCCGGTAGGACGTTGGTCAATTTCGCCAGTGCCTCGTAGTGTGATTCCTTAGTGGACGGCGGTATGTTGCCTGCTGCAAATGGAAAGTGGATGCCGTCCAGTGTTCGTCCTTTTGGCCATTGCGAAATGATGGACTGAACGAGTGACGCAATAAGTTCTGTACTGGAATTGCTGAATGCCCGCCGCTCCCAGTCGCCCTTGCATGTATGGATAACCACATTAGAGCCTTCTGGCAATCCTGCGACTTGCCTGACGATGCCCCGAGCCAGAACCGGCGCGATGAGTTTGTTTGTAACCGGCTGGATGCGTTTTGGCATTTTGTCCATGCCGCCTGCTTCGGCCGGGACTTCGATCTGCCACAGTATTTCTTTGTTTTTGTCGGCGTCGCCGATCTCCGGGTCGTGCCAAATGGTATTAACCTGTTTTTGCAGGGCAATTTCGAATGGTTTGCGATATTTAAAACCATTCAACAATGTTTCGAGGGTGCTCCTGCGCCGGAAGGCAAACATTGGGACTTGCAATGTGCCGGGCAGTCCAATTTGTAGCGGTAAATCCGGCAGGCCAAATTCTTGGCGTAGCAGCTTGAAGTCCTGCCAGGCGTTGTGAGCATGCTGGCTGTAGTTAAGTTGTATTGTGTCCGGGTCAAGCGTATGCCCATCTTTTACTGCCATCTTCCAGCGATTGCCCAGATAGTCATTGGGATCCGGATCTTCATTTTCTTCCAGTGTACGAACGTCAGGATTGGCTTTTAACAGATCGAGGTCTTCGCCGGGGCTGGCAATCCAGTCTAGACGAGCGGTTTCTCCACTTGGCACGGAACGCAGCTGCGGTCCGGCGATTTCCAGTATTTCCCGCATAGCTTCGGCAGGGTTTGCAGCCGGGTAGGTTCCTACAAAATGGACATTTCGTTGGCGTTCTAATGTTTCCATCTTATGACTACCCCCTGTCTTTAAATTGTAAAGTAATAATATAGGAGATATTTTGCGAAGTCCAGCACGGGACTTTTATTTCAAAACATTACAAGATAGGCTCTATTTCTCTTAAGTTTCAACCAGAGTTTTTGTCCAAAAAACTTTTCACGAGCATAACTACTTCATCCAAATGCGTCTCGAGCAGCCAATGACCTCCATCCAGCAGGTGCAACTCTGCGTTAGGGAGATCTCGTAAGTAGGCCTTCGCAGATTTTTCTGGCATATAGCCATCTTGCGGGCCCCAAACAATAATCGTTGGTGGTTTGTGTTCGCGAAGATATGCTTGTGCCTTTGGCATCCAATCAAGATTTTGTTTTAGGCCTTCCATCAGGCCTACCATAATCTTGTGGCGTTCGGGCGTAAGTAGCTGCGACGCGGCCAGATTCCATAAGTCAGGCGTAAATCGATTATGGAGCTTTGGATCCGTTTCACCGATAAACTCCTCACGAAAACCTTCTTTGCTCACCGCATCTTCGAGCTTCTTATGGTTTTCGGGGCCGGGATTGCGCCAGTACTCTTTCAGGCCATCATACTTCGAACCCAGTGCATCTTCGTAAATGTCACCGTTTTGAATAATTAGGCTTGTAACTCTTTCTGGTGCACCCATAGCAAGCCGAAGGCCAATCTGAGAACCATAATCGTGCAGATAAAGTGAATATCTGTTTAGGCTTAATGATTGACAAAAATCTTGCAGCAATTGAGCGTACCCGTCAAAGGTATATTCAAATCCTTCCGGCGTATCGCTATAGCCAAAGCCGGGAAAGTCAGGCGCTATTAATCGCCACTGATCTGAAAGTACAGCCATGAAGTTACGATACTGAAACGAAGAACAGGGATAGCCGTGCGGTAGGAGTAGGATTGGTGCGTTTTTTGGTCCTGCTGCTCGGTAAAAGATCCGTATACCATTAACCTGAGTGTAGTGATGAGTGATTGTGCTCATGAAAATCTCCTGCTTAGGTTATCTATTTAGGATATCAAAGGAATGGAGAAGTCTCTTCCGTCTAACTAAATTGGAGGGCGCTATTTTTCGGCAAGTTTATGTAGGAATTGTTCCGGCAGTCTACCGC
>JARIHD010000013.1 GCA_029288425.1 Candidatus Saccharimonadota bacterium | reverse complement strand
ATGCCGTTGATGTTCCAGGAATAAATTTTGATGCTCATAGTTTAGCGGCGCTCCATTTTACGCAGGCGTTGTTCGTGCTCTTCGACCCGGCGGTCGTCTTGTTTGTCATCCTGCCAGATTTTTTGCAGTTCGCGTTCCAGTTTTTCGATGCGGTCTTCAAGCAGTGGGACTTTGCGGACTTCTTGCTGCATATAATTAAGCGTTTCGACGGCACGGCGGATGTCGTTTTGGGTCTGGCGGTGCGAATCATCAAGTGCGCGCAGCGATTCGTTCAGCTGGTTACGGGCACGGACGAGTTCGGTGGTGTCGCCTTGGTTGCGATTGTGCGATTCGGTGAGTTTGCGGACGTGGTCGTGAACGGCACGGTGGCTATTTGATAGTTCTTGGAGACTCGTAAACAGCTTTTGCTGATAGTCTAAAACGCTGCGCATATCAGTACGCGTCATAAAAATGCGCCCGAGGGCGTCTAAAAATTCGGGGTCTTCCTCTGCTCTCATGCATCTATTCTAACACCGTATTCTTAAAAGCTCTATAAACGAGCGACGAAAAAGCTTTGCATCCTGGGCAATGTCTGGTACTTTATGGGAGATGTACAAACGCGTGCTTCTGAAGATTTCCGGAGAGCAGCTTGCAGGAAAGCATGGGTTCGGGGTCGACCCGGAAGTTGCCCAATACCTGGCACGCGAAAGCAAAAAAGTTGTTGAGGCTGGTGCGCAGCTGATTATTGTAGTTGGAGGCGGTAATTTGGTACGCGGCGCGAACATCGCCGGCAACGGCATTAAGCGTGTAACCGCAGACCAAATGGGTATGCTGTCCGGCCTCATCAACGCCATGGCCGTCACGGACATTTTCGAAAGCGAAGGCGTGGCGACCCGCTGCATGAGCAATATTTTTGCCACCCAAGTAGCGGAATCGTATTCATTCCGGCTGGCCGAAAAACATCTGGAACGCGACCGTGTAGTCATTATCGCTGGGGGTCTAGGCCGGCCCTACTTCACACATGATACCGCTGCCGTAAGTCTGGGCTTGGAGCTTGACTGCGACGTGGTGATAAAAGCCACTAAAGTCGATGGCGTATACGATAAAGATCCCGCACGCCACGATGATGCCAAGCTATTCGCCACCATTGACGTACAGTCTGCCCTGGAAAGTAATGCTATAAAAGTAATGGACAAAGCCGCCCTGGGCCTGGCGCTCGAACAAGGCATGAAGCTTGTGGTGCTCAACGCCTCTACCCCTGACAACCTACTAAAAGCCGCCAAAGGCCAGCCCGTCGGCACATTCGTCGGATAACGGTTTTTGTATGAGTCATAGCCAAGAGCCTTCTGCTGAATTTCCAATTGACGACGTAGAATTCGATATTAATGCCGTGTTCGCCGATATGTCTGTGTCTGACCTTATTGTCTCTTCCGAGCACCAAGTTGATCGTCTCATTGAGGACACTGATCCATTCATGCTGCACAGATTTAGACCATTCAATGCATGTACTCTTTTGCTTGCGGATGTCATTTTTAGTAAGGTCGGAAAACGGATAGATAGAGGGGTGGTTGGAAAATCCGACAACGGTTTGTATGTCGTGAGCGCCGATGTGGTCGAGCATGGAGTTATTAACCCTGATGCGAGTTACGCCTGGTGGAAGGGCGAGGATAAGTTTATTACCGATGGCGATAGCATATTTACTGCAAATATGGGCAGTGCCGAAAAGAATTTGACAGTAGCCAGGGCTATCCTGCCTTTTCTTATACAGGCTGTTTCACTCGATATGACTCAGGAAATGATAAAAGACTTGAGTAAAAAAGAACAAAACCCGGATACAGAATAGTGTTCCGGGTTTTGTTTTGGCGGAGAGGACAGGATTCGAACCTGCGAGAGCCTTGCGACCCAACACACTTTCCAGGCGTGCGCCTTAAACCAGCTCGGCCACCTCTCCATGCATCAAATAATATGATAACCTGCCTATTATACAAAGATTAGGTATAAATTACTACGTCTTACACCTTGGCAAGAGGGCGAGCATCCGTTTACACTACCAAGTACATGTCCCTGATCGAATTCAAAGACGTCAGCAAACTATATGGCTTCGGTGACGCCACCACTTTGGCGCTCGACGAGGTTACTTTGAATATCGAGGAAAACGAATTTGTAGCCGTAATGGGTCCGAGCGGGTGTGGCAAGTCGACGCTCATGAATGTGATCGGACTTTTGGACCGTCCTACTCACGGTGATTATATGCTCAAAGGCCGCTACGTTTCCAAGCTCCGCGCCGGCCAGCGCGCCAAAATCCGTCGTGATACCATCGGGTTTATTTTCCAATCATTCAATCTGTTGCCGCGCATGACAGTGCTGGAAAATGTTGCCTTACCCTTGATGTATAAAGGCTATTCGGTCGGCAAGCGCACCAAGGCCGCATTGAACATTCTGGAGCGGGTGGGCCTAAAAGACCGCGAATTTTACTTGCCCCGCCATCTGAGCGGCGGCCAGGCACAATGCGCGGCCATTGCCCGGGCGCTCATTAATAACCCCTCGATCTGTCTCTTATACAC
>JARIHD010000009.1 GCA_029288425.1 Candidatus Saccharimonadota bacterium | reverse complement strand
GCGCTCTTCAAAGTTAATGTCGCGGCGGCCAGAAACCTGTGCCAGGCCAGTTAGGCCGGACTTGACGCTCAAAATGGTGTGGCGTTTTTTGTAAGCAGCCAGTTCTTCGGGAATGAGTGCACGGGGGCCGACTAAGCTGATGTCACCGCGCAGGACGTTAAAGATCTGCGGTAACTCGTCCAGGCTGGTGGCACGCAGGAATTTGCCGATAGGCGTAATGCGCGGGTCATTTTCTAAAAAGTCGCCGTTGTCACGGTAGGCTTTGGCGAGTTCGGGTTTACCCATCATGGCAAAGGCTTGTTCTGGGGTGGTTCCATCGTATTTCGCGTACTGGGTACGGAATTTAATGACCCTAAATTTGTGGTCAAAACGCGTCAAGCGGTCCTGCCTGAAAAAGACCGAGCCGCTGCCAGAAAGTGTACTGATAAGTGCGATAATGAGCATCGGTACCGCGGCTACTATTAGCAAAAGTGACCCGATAATAATGTCCGTCAGGCGCTTGACTACGCGCCCCCACCCAAATAGTGCCGTGTGATGCACGGTTACGACCGGCACTGACGACCGGAATAGTTCGACTTCCAGATTGCCCACCAGAAGCCCCGTGTTGCCGGGCACAAACCGGTAACCTAGATGATGCTGCTGCGCGTATGATAGCAGTTCGCTGTTTTTGGCGTCATCAGCATACAATTCGGTCTGGATGATGCCATGTATTTCCGGTTTGTTATTCTGCTCCAGGAATTGTTTGAAATTGGAATAAACCGGAACGTCACGGCCGGCAACGGTGCGTTTTTGGCCGATAACACCGATGATTTTGTAGCCCGATTTGCGGCTTTCGGCCAGCCAATCGACAAGTTCGCCGGTCATGTGTGCGTTGCCGACCAAGAGTACGCGTGTCAGACCGATATTGTAACTGAATAATTGCACGCGCACGAATCGCGCCAGATTGCGGACGATCAATAGGAACAAGAATCCGAGCGCAAATCCATATATAGGAACGAGTCGCGCCGGAAAGATCGGTTCTTTGGCCACGAAATCCCAAAACACCACGAGCAGTAGGCCGATGAATGATCCCACTAATAACCGGCTGAATTCTTTGAAACGTTTTTCGTAAATGCTGGAATTGTACAAGCCCAGCCATGCAAAAATGAGAATCCAAAAAGGCAAGACAGTTAAAAATATGCCCAGATAGGTACCTGCGCTAATTGGTTCGAGCAGCGGACGAGGGTCGATTTTGACGCGTAATATATAGGCTGCCACGAATGCCGCAACCAAAGCCAAAAAGTCTCCCACAATCAAAAACGCGTTATATAAAAGGGAGGCATTATTTTTCATATTTCCAGCTCATTGTAGCATTATTCGGACGGTTGTCGAGGCCGTCACCGAGAGTGAACGTTGGTTTTTTGACTACTTTTGTATCTTGAAAAATTTCCCAATCACATTTGTCGCTTGTCAAAGCTGAAGATCTACCCTACTATCAGCTGAAAGGGGTGAAAAATACATGCAACGTTACATATCTACCATCATCAAGAAACCGGTCTTGCCGCTACAGGCTTTTGTAGCGGTTTTTTTAGCGCTTTGTCTGCAGGCCTCACTGCCTTTTTTGGACTCGGTGTTTGCGGCCACGCCGGCAATTAGCAATATTACGGTCAGTAACGTGCAGTCCGCAGCCGCCACCGTCAGTTGGACGACCGATGTTGTGTCGGACACTCAAATAGAATATGGCCCGACTACGGGTTATGGTTCTTCCACGACACTGAGCGCTTCGCCCGTAACCAGCCACACCCAGACCATCTCTGGATTGCAGGCCAACAAACTCTACCACTATAAGGTCAAAAGCCGTGATGCGGCCGGTGACCTGGCGACGTCGGGCGACCGTACGTTTATTACGGCCATGGGAGTGACTGCCCCTGGAACAGCCACCGACAGTGGTAATTCCCATACTATGAACGCGACTCGTTTTACCACTGGTGATGGTGGCAAATTGACGTCGCTTTCGGCATATGTCGGCGCTGTTGACGCAAATGTGGCTAACCGTAGTTTTCAGATGGCAATCTACACCGCCAACGGAACGGTTCCTGGTACATTAGTGGCGAACACTGTCACCGGCACACTAACCGCCAACAGCTGGAATACTGTTCCAATCAGCGGCACGCTTGCGCCGAACACCAACTACTTTATTGCCTACAATTCCAATGGGTCGAGTGATAGCGTCAACAACTTGCGTTACACCAATGGCGGCACGAGTGGGTGGAGCAGCGGCGGCCGGTCATTCGGTTCGTGGCCGGCAAGTTTTGGAGCCACTACAGCACAAGCTGTAACCTTTTCAATGTACGCCTCATTCATAAGCGACACGGTTCCGCCGACGGTGACGGTTACTGCGCCCACAGAGGGCAGTACGGCGACTGGCATGGTCCAATTCGCGGCTAATGCCTCTGATGAATCGGGCATCGCGAGTGTGCAATTTAAGTTAAACGGTACTAATATCGGCGGCGAAGACGCCACTGCGCCATACGAATTCAGCTGGGATAGTGCAAAAGTATTGAACGGTTCATACACTTTGACTGCTACGGCGACTGATTCGGCCGGCAATACGGCTATTTCCGCGCCCGTTACCTTTAATGCCTCTAACGCGCCACGGGTTACTATCACCCAGCCTACGGTCGGCCAGACTATCGAAGCGACCAGTGTAACCGTAGCCTATACCAAGTCAGGTGACTGGCTGCCGGGTGACGGCAAACATGCCCATTTCCGGCTGGATGGTGGCACAACCAAGATGGACTTTGACACCGATGGCAATCAATCGTATACATTCTTGGATGTTCCGGCCGGCAATCACACCATCGAAGCTGCGGTCGCGAACGGCAGTCATGTAGAATTTGCCGGTTCCGGCCAAACGGTCAGCTTTACGACCATCGCACCAGATGTAACGCCACCAACGGTTGCTATGGCTACCCCTAATGATGGTGCAACGGTGCTTAATACGGTTACGGTCACCGCTAATGCCACCGATGAGACCGGCGTCAAAGGCGTGCAGTTCTTGTTGGACGGCAACAACCTCGGATCCGAGGATATGACCGCTCCGTATAGCGTTAGCTGGGATACGCTTACCACTACAAATGGCACACATACGATTACAGCCCGTGCCCGCGATAGTCTTAATCAAACCACTTCTGTGCCCATTACGGTAAATGTGCAAAATACCGACCCGCGCGCCATTGTAGGTGAGTGGAGCCCGGTTATGAACTGGCCCCTGGTGGCTGTGCACAGTACGCTCATGTACACCGGCGAAGTCCTGATGTGGGACGCATGGGAAACGCCAACCACCCAGGCCAAGTTATGGAATCCAACGACAAATACCTTCACGGACGTACCTCTAACCGCCGCAAATGCTGGCTTATTTTGTTCGGGCCACGCCACTGACGCTGATGGTAACCTGATTGTAATGGGCGGCCACGAGCCGGACAGTAGTGGTATCAAAAATGTCTATTCATTCAACCCTGCTACCAAGGCCTGGACTCGCAAAGCTGATATGCAGTATCCCCGCTGGTATCCAAGTGTGACCCAAATGCCCGACAATCGTATGATTACCTTTAGTGGTCAATCGGTGCAAGGCACATTTGTAAACACGCCCGAAATCTTTAACTCAAAGACCAACGCTATGAGCACGGTACCCATCAGTACTCCGCAGCTCCGCGAAATTCAGTATCCACAGACATCGGTTTTGCCATCAGGAAAGATACTGGCTATTTCGACCGAGCAAGGCGGGGTAATGACCTATAACCCCAGTAACCATGCTTGGACGAACACGGGTACGACGCAAGTACCATACGGTGTATGGACGTCGTTCGCGCCCGGTAAATATCTGATTACCGGCGGCGGCGAAGATTTTAATAGCTACGATGTGGGCAATCCCGGAACATCGCAAAAGAAATCGCGTATATTGGATATGACTAATGACACGCCAGTATGGAGTGATGCCGGTACGATGAACCAAGGCCGATCGTTCCATAACGTGACAATGTTGCCTACAGGCAAAGCATTGGCAATTGGCGGTGCTCCCCAGGTGACTGACTTTGCAGAGGTAGGCACCGTCACGGCCGAGCAGTGGGATCCGGCCACCAAGACCTGGACCGCAATGGCCAACCCGGCAAAACCCCGTATGTACCATTCGACGTCCCTGCTCTTGCCTGACGGCCGTGTACTTTCGGCTGGCGGTGGTCGTCTGCAGAATATACCCCCCGACCAACTGAATGCACAGATCTACTCACCTTCGTACCTCTTCCAAGGTGCCCGTCCAACTATCACGAGCAATCCAAATGTGATTAGCCATAACAGTACTATGGACTTCGTTTCTCCTAATGCCGCAGATATTACCAAAGTTAGCTTTGTGAGCCTCGGATCGGTTACCCATACCGCCGACTGGAACCAGCACTACATGGAATTGCCATTTACGCGAAACGGCGACACGCTGACGATCAACACGCCCGCCAATACGAACCTGGCACCGGACAACTACTACATGGTCTTTTTGGTCAACAGTGCCGGGGTGCCGTCGCAGGCTAAGATCGTAAAACTCAGTACTCCCGACACAGGTGCGCCGGTGATCAGTGCCGTACAGTCAACTAACCTTACAGGCACTGGAGCTACCATCAACTGGACGACTAACGAAGACTCAGACACGCAAGTAGAGTATGGCACGACGACCAGTTACGGCTCGTCTACCTCACTGAACGCAAATCTTGTCACCGCACACACACAGACATTGACCGGTTTGTCGCCGAACACCTTGTATCACTATCGGGCTAAGAGCAAAGATGCTTCAGGCAATTTGGCAACCTCTATCGACTATACTTTTACCACCCCTGCGGTTGATTCGCAGGCCCCAACGATCAGCATGACTGCTCCGACGGGTGGTACGGTTTCGGGGTCGGTTAATCTTGCCGCGAATGCCGCCGACAATGTGGGCGTGGTGGGCGTCCAGTTTAGAGTGGATGGGGTGAATGTAAGCAGCGAAGATACTTCTAGCCCGTACGGTGTCTCCTGGAATTCTGCCGGTGTCGCCAACGGCAGCCATACTATTACAGCCGTAGCGCGCGACGCAGCGGGTAACACTACGACATCCGGCGGTGTGGTAGTGAACGTATCGAACGCGGCTGGCAGCGGTCTTGTTGCATCGTACAACTTTAACGAAGGTACGGGTACCACGGTGACCGATGGTTCGGGTTCGGGCAATACCGGTTCAATTTTCCAGGCCGCATGGTACACGACAGGTAAATTCGGCAAAGCACTCAGTTTTGATGGTACAAACGATTACGTTTCGGTAAATGATTCACCGAGTCTGGATCTGACCAATAAAATGACCCTCGAAGCTTGGGTTCGTCCCACGGCAAATTCTGGCTGGCGGACGGTCATGATGAAAGAGAACGGCAGCGAAATGTCGTATGGCATGTACGCCCGTGAAAGCAGTAACCGCCCGTCGGCGTGGATGCGCCTCAATCCGACCTCAGGCAGTTCGCAGTCGGCGGGAGCTACGCCTGGCCTGACGCTCAACGCCTGGTCGCATATGGCTGCAACCTATGATGGCACTTCGCTTAAACTGTACATTAACGGCACATTACGGGCTACCACCAACCAGTCCGGCAGTATGTATGTCTCGGGCAGTCCGCTCAAATTTGGCGGCAACGCCGTATGGGGCGAATATTTTGCCGGCCAGCTGGATGAAATTCGTATCTACAACCGTACACTAACCCCGTCCGAAATTCAGACGGACATGAACACTGCCCTGTAATATGAGACTCTCTTTCCGTTTACTGGGGTGGGGGCTGGTACTATCGTTGGCTTCGTCGGCAGGTGTGCATGCTATGGCTGGTATGTACACGGCCAAATTCGTCGACGGACAAAACGTGGTGATCATGGCCAATAATGTGCACGATACCCAGGCCGAGGTGCCCATTGCCTACAATCTCCGCGTCTATGACCTGGAAGGTAAACCGCTGTACTTTGGCAACGTAGATGTACGGTTAAAACAGAGAAATAAAACGTTGGAACAATGCAATTTGCGGGGCGGCCAAGACCATAATGCAAGCACGACGCTCACTTTCCCCCATGCCGGCACTTATGTATTAGAGGCGCGCTTTATGGATAATGACAAACAAATAGCGCGTGGTGAATTTCCTATCGTTGCGAGCGAGTCACCGCGCCAGGGGTGGCTTACATCGCTCGCGTCGTGGCCAACAGTTGTAGGGTTCGTGATCGGCGTTGCGGTTATGACTCTGAGCCGTCACAATTACATGAATCGACTAACGGTAAGGTTTAAGAAATGGTTCATACGCCAGGAAAAAACACCAAAACGGAGTCACTAGCCGCCGTGCCCGCTTCCAAAAAAGGTCTGATCCTGTTGGACAATCCGCGGTTTTATATTTTAGCGACGGCAGTTACTTTGAGTGTGCTGATTCCTTCGTGGTTACGGCTGACGGTGCCCAGCGACCAATTATTTGCTATTCGGGTGGAGCAGGTCTTCGGTTATACATGCCTGGTTTGTTGGTATGTGGCGCTGATCGCATCGCCGCTGCAAAAACAGCTTGGCGGGCGGTTCGGTACGAATTATTTAGTATTTTGCCGGCGCGCGATCGGCGTTTCTGGGGCGTATTTCGCCCTGCTACATGTGCTTATTTCACTATTCGGCCAAATCGACGGCTTGTCAGGCTTGGCATTATTGCCGCCGAAGTTCCTATGGTCAATCGGTCTGGGTACTCTGGCGCTCTTTATTCTGCTAGCCATGGCTGCAACTTCATTTAATAAAGTAATCGCTTTTATGACGTATCCACGGTGGAAAATGCTGCATCGTTTGGGCTATATTGGCGGCTTGGCGGTGCTGCTGCATATTTGGATGATCGGCACACACCTGTCTTACCTTAGTTTCCGGAGCGTGATCTTTGTGTTTTTGACGCTTTTGTTCCGTTTGGAATCGGTTCGAATTGCCGATAACCTGGCAAAGAAATATCCAAAGCTGCAGGGCAAACAAATGACGGTTTCGGTCGGTCTATGGATAGTGGCTACTTTACTACTGCTCATGCTGCCTTGGTTTTTTGGATCGACGACCAACCATCATGTGACCGGGAATGGTGTATGAAAAAGTTTCTTTTGGTTCTTGCCGCATGTATTTGTTTGCTGGGTGGTACGGCGCAGGCTCATGTGCTTATCGCCGATAACCAGCGCCGCACCGGTGCCGTACTGCATATCACGCCCGACGACGATCCTATCGCCGGCCAGCCAAGTACCATTGCGCTCAGCATCCAGGACGGGGACATTACCGAAAAGACTCACGCGTTTCGTTTGCATATTAAAAGCGATCAAGAGCACGAAGGCGACGTACCTTTGCAGATAATCGGTGGTACGGCGACGGCCTCGTATGTATTTCCGGTACGTGGCGTATATACGCTGACCCTGACAGCTGAACCACTCAGTGGTCAGGGCAGAACGGTCATCTTTGAACACGCACAGCGTGTGTCCCGCGGTGAGACGGGCTCGGGCAGCATAGTGTCGCCGTTATGGGCGAGATTTGGTTTGGTGGCTTCCGCGACCGGGTTTTTAGTTATCGGTTTCATAGTTTTTAATAAAAGAAAAGTTCTGACTGCATATGCTGATGAGCGGAAATTTTAAAAAGGAGGGAAGTATGAAAAAACGTGTATTAAGCCTGGGTTTGGCGGTTGGAATCTGCAGCGTGCTGCTCAGCGGCAGCGCAAGTGCACATGTGGTGGTCAAGCCTGTCGAGGTGCCTACCGCCAGCTTTCAGACCTTTACTGCCAGCACACCCAATGAAAAAGACGTCCCGGTAACCCAACTGAAAGTAGTTATGCCGAAGGGGCTGAAGCATGTTCTTCCGACCATCAAAGCCGGCTGGCAAATCGACGTCGAAAAAGAAGGTGAGAGTGAAGCTGCTGAGGTAAAATCGATCACTTGGAAGGGCAATACGATTCCTGCCGGATTCCGCGATGACTTTACCTTTAGTGCACAGGTGCCGGCCGACGCAGGCAAGCTGGAATGGAAGGCCTATCAGTCGTACGAAGGCGGCATCGTCGTTGCCTGGGATTTGGCACAGGACAAGCAGCCCAAAAAGGCAGACGGTACACCCGATTTTTCAAAATCCGGACCTTTTTCAGTTACTACATTGACCGCCAAGGAGGCTGCAGCCAAGACAGCTGATTCCGGCACTTCGGAATGGGCGATGCCTTTCGCTGCCGTCGGTATTGTGCTGGGATTGGCGGCAATCTTTTTGGCCACACGCAAAAAAGCCTAATTTTTGCCAAAGAAAGCCCCGCAGTAAGAGCCGATTTGCGGCGTAGAGAGTATACTGAAAAGATACATGAAACGTGCAGATTTTGTCCCTACCCGCCGGAATGTAATCCAATTTCTGGAATATATGGTGGGCGGCACGGTGTACTTTTGGTCAGGATATATGGTATTTGCACTCTGCTACAGCGGATTGCACTGGAATTGGCTGTATGCCAAGATAGTGGCCGATATCATCGGCTGGACACTTAATTATCTGATCCAGCGCTATTGGGCGTTTAATAATAAATCGCTCAAGAAGCATGAAGCCCGCACAGCCGGCAAATACACGCTCATCACTTTGTTAAATTTGCTGTTAGATTACGGCATCATCTGGGGTCTGAAGTCCCTGGGTGTTTCGCCGTACATCGGATTCTTTATTTCCGCCGGATTCTTTACGGTATGGAATTATCTATGGTATCGCTTCTGGGTTTTTTATAGTGAACGTAAAGCAAAGGGGAGTCAGCATGGCTAATACCGTCCGACCAACCAAAAAACAACGAGAACTGCTGAGTTATATCGAACAGTTTATCGGCGAACATGGTTACAGTCCGAGTTACCGCGAGATCATGACCGGCCTGAATTATACCTCAGTTGCGACAGTGGCTTTGCATGTCGGCAATCTGATTAAACGCGGACATCTGCGTAAACGCGACCATTCGGCACGTTCTCTGGAGGTGACGGCGCCGAGCGACGAGCAAAAGGTGACCAGCAACACCGTCCAGCCCGGCGAAGAAAAATGGTTGGTCGAAAAGATCGAGCATTTTTTTGCAGAGGCCGAAAACAGCGGAGAACTGACAGCCGAGGCGTTGGATCAGCTGTATGTTTTAACCGGCGCACTGCGCGTTTTGGGACTGGAAGGTGCGGCACAGAGCTTCACGCCGCGGCTTAGCAAACTCAAGGCTCGGCTCCCTCAGTAGTGTTTTTGTAGGCAAAACTACACCACACATATAGCGCCCCGGCGTGTTATTATTTGTATAGATTTTAACAATCAACATGCTGGAAGACCGGTGAGGGAATTGTACAATTTCCAAGTCCGGCACTGTGCCGCAACTGTAAATTTCGAGCTGACCACGCCCGGATAAGTCAGATACAGCAAGACAACCAAATCGTTCCCGAGCAGGACTTACGGTACTATTTTTTAGACCACCAAAACCCTGCTTCGGAACAACAACAAGCAGGGTTTTTAGTATGAGGGATGCAGCAATTTTGGAGAGACCGTCGCAGGAAATGCAGTCTTTTTCGTATGACCTGAACCCTTATGCTATCGATCCGACAATTGCACACCTGGGCGTTATAGGGCCCTCGATTCCAGCCAATGAAATCGCGTATCTCGACTTCGAAACGCCTTCGATTTGGTTGAGCGCCGCAGTGATCCCAGAATTAGCTACAGCACGGAAAGAAGCCATGCTCGAAGCCGAAACATTGCTCGAAGCTCGCATGCAACATCTCCGTGACGGCGAATATGATTTGGTGCCTCTCGATATTGATCCCCTCAGTACCGCCGCCCGGGCCGTGATGGCAAAAAAAGAATACGGGGAACGCAGCCTAGAGTACAAAAAGGCCCGTCATAGCTTGGAGGTAGATTGTCAGCGGTTATTTGCTGAAGCGTGGCGCAAAAATTCCTGGGAGTATTTTGAGCCCCTGGAGCAAGAATTCGACATTGAGCGAAATTGTTATACCTATATGGGCCGCTCGCTTACCGAAATGGTTTCGGACGGCATAACACCTCTTGCCGAGGTCGAAGAGAACACGGCACGTCTGCATGAATACGTAGAAGAAAAAACAGCAGTGGCCGCACAGCGTCTCGGTGCACTTTCGCTGAAACGGTACGTCGCAAGCGCATCGAAAGGCCCTGCTGTTACGGTCAATACCATTAATGAATGTCCCGACTGGGCGATTGAAAACTACCGGAGCGGCAAAAATGACCAGCTCGGCGGTTACAAGCCCGAAAAAGAGACTATGATGGTGCGCAGCCTGCGTATTGAAAATGGGGTACGCTACCTGGAGCAGCTCGCTATTCCGGTCCGTCATCATGACAAGACCTACATCACGCGCGAAGTAATTGCGGAAACGATGCGACGCACGGGTGTTATTGGGACGGCATCTATGCCCACGAAGACAGAGGTCCGCGCAACGCAGATGATTAACTTCAATGGTGAGGGCGTTCTCGACATTATCAAGAAACTTGACGATGTCGCTGGCGAAATGAGCGGCGAAACCATCTTTTTAGGTGAAAAAGTAGCTGCAGACCACCCGCGCAATTACGCTGCCATTCCACAGGAAGCCAGTGAACGTCAGGAGAAACTGAAGACTGACAGCAGCGCCCTCGCCGAAAAACTCATTGAACTTGAAGAAAAGAAGATTGACCACTTTGCCGCTACCGGCATCGTAAGCGCATTCGTGACCAATAGATTGCTGCAAAAGGTCAAAGATGACGCCACCCAGGCAGAAATCGTCTTTGACAAAAAGACGGCCGACGGCGTGCGCGAATACCAAGCCCGACGTGCTCAAGGTGATCGAAATGCTGATTTATTTTGGCTACAAGTCCAGGTAGAGGCGCCGTCGGCCAGTTTTTGCGGTGCGGGAAGTTGCGGACTGGAAAGCGCCAGCGCGCTGAGCAAAGAAGGACAAAAGGCAATTGAGCGTGGCCTAAAGACTACCGACGGTACATTGATTTATGACGCCGAACGATCTTGTCCTGGCTGTGACAAAAAAACCATCTACTACGACAATAATGGCAGCAAAGTCTGTATCAATTGTGACAAAAAAGAAATTAAGCCTAAATAAAGTTTGACAAACATAACCAGTATGCTGTATCCTTACTAAACATCTTTGCGGCAAGAGACCCGCGTGAGACAAAAAGAGGATTAAAAACAAATAATGTATAGAAGTTGCCAAAAATAGGCGCTTTTGTTTTTTGCAAAAAGGGAGGGGATGTACTATGTCCGTCAAAATAAAAATTATCAAAACCAAACCAGCTCGTGTAACGGTTGCTGTCCACAAACCGGCTTGGCAAGAATTTATTCAGTACTAGATTTTGCGCATGACGCGCAGATCTGATCGCTATTGACCCTGCTTCTTCAGTTCGGCATCGATAATGGCGGTAATCTTTTCGTAGTTTGGTACGCCGCCTTCAGATGTTTGCTTCAGATCAATCTTTTTACCGTTCAAAAAGAAAGTCGGGGTGCCCAGTGACTGGCCGGTCTTTTTAAAGGCCGAGATATCTGCATTTATCGTACTGTTGACTTCGCTGGAGGCGTAGTCGGCCTTGAACTTTTCGATATCCAATGCCAGCTGCTGCGCATAGGCATTAAAGTTGTCGGTAGGGCTTGAGTTTGCCGACCACGTCGTCTGGTTTGCGAACAACATGTCATACATTTCCCAGAATTTGCCCTGTTTACTGGCAGCTTCAGCGGCGCGGGCAGCAGCAAAGGCGTGCTGGTGGATCTGTGTTAGTGGTAGGTTACGGAACTGGAAGCTGATTTTGTCTTTATATTCGCTCTTGAGCCGGTGGATGAAAGGGTAGTAGGCGCCGCACGACGGACACTGGAAATCACCGTACTCAACCAACTTGACCTTTGAATTGACATTACCTGTTATGTGATTGGTGGGCTGTGCGCTGCCGCTTTTGCTTGATTCCTGGGAATCCTTACGGCCGCTATACCAAACAATACCGGCAAAAATGAGAACTATGACGGCTATGATTGCCCAAAAACGTCTATCCATGTGAAACGTAACTCCTTTTGCCCAGTATACCATTATTTACCTGAGTGCCAGCTGCAAACCCATCATGTTACCATATTGGTATGATCGAACTTATTTCAGCGGCGCTATTGATTGTGATCGCCTGTCTGGCGCTCGCCCTGCAGCGACTATATAGTGTTATTCCTATTAAGGAGTTAAAACGATTGGCGGGCCGGGGCGATAATTTGGCAAGGGGCTTGTATCGGGTGGCGGCATATGACCAAAGTGTGCGGCTACTGCTCTGGCTCGTGACCATTTCTGGATTTAGTAGTGGGATTTTTTTGGCGACGCTACATCTGCCCCTGCTGGCGGCGATTGCGCTTCTCGGCACAGTATTTACGACAGCTCTTGTGTTACTGCCGTCACTGCGACTGACGCAAACGACGGCCCGTTTTGCAGTGTTTTGTTCGCCCGCAGTAGCATGGCTGCTGGCGCATCTGCATACGCCGCTCAGTTTTGCCGCTGCCCGGCTTTCCCGTATCCGTACTCTCGCCCAACACAATCGTTTGT
>JARIHD010000078.1 GCA_029288425.1 Candidatus Saccharimonadota bacterium | reverse complement strand
AGATGTGTATAAGAGACAGGTATTGGCAGACATGGCTGGCCACCGCATCTGGCAAACTGCACGAGATCGAAGACGAATACGTGGACATCATCAAAAAATCGCTGATGGTTATCAAAGTGCACTGCGACAAGCGCGGCGGCGTGGTGGCCAGCTGCGATTCATCTATTTATAACTTTGGGCGCGATTATTACAGCTACGTTTGGCCACGGGACGGTGCGTATGCGGTTTGGCCGCTCATTCGCATGGGTTTCCGCGAAGAACCACGCCAACTATTTGAATTTTGCCGTGACATCATGACGCCCGGCGGATATCTAATGCATAAATACCAGCCTGACCGTGCCATCGGCAGTACGTGGCATCCACTCTTGCACGGCAAGCGTAAAGAGCTGGCTATCCAAGAGGACGAAACCGCCATTGTCATCTATATGCTGGGTGAATATTATGATTACAGCGACGACCACGATTTTGTGTTTAGTTTGTACAACACCTTCATCCAACCCGGTGCAAACTTTATCGCCGATTTTATGGACGAACACACCAAACTGCCACATGCCAGCTACGACCTCTGGGAAGAGCGCTTTTTAACCAGTACCTATACGACTTCTGTGGTTTACCAGGCGCTTTTGACCGCAGCTGACTTTGCCGAAATTTTTGAATACCCAGACGATGCCGTAAAGTGGCGTGCCGTTGCGGCCGAAATCTTAGAAAATAGCAAAGTCTTCTTTGATGAATCACGTGGTGCATTCCGTAAAGGTTTTTTACTGCAAGAAGACGGGTCGCTGACATTTGATAACACACTAGATGTGTCCAGCTTGTACGGCCCCCTGATGTTTGCCACCGACATGGGTTCCAGGCAGATCAAACAAACGGCTAAGGCCATTGAAGAATTGCTGCTGGACAAGTCGCCATCCGGCGGACTGCCGCGCTATGAAAATGATTATTATTTCCGTACTTATGATGCATATCCGGGCAATCCTTGGCATGTGACGACGCTCTGGATGGCGCAGTATTACATCCGTATCGGCCAGCTGGACCGCGCCAAAGATTACGTGAATTGGTCGATCGCCCACGCCGTGCCGAGTGGCATGCTTTCCGAGCAAATCAATCCGATTACCGGCGAGATCGTATCTGTTACGCCGCTTGTTTGGAGCCATGCCGAACTCGTGAATACCGTCCTTGATTTACACAAAGTCAAGCCATAAAAAAACCGCCGGTGTCGGCGGTTTTGTATCTAGCGCTTTGGTGCTTCGTTGCGGCCCAAGTTTTTCTTGGTTTCTACGAACCAGACATGCTTGCGCAACTTCTTGCTGTATTTGCGCAGACGCAGCTTTTCTGGAGTGTTCATGAAGTTTTTCCAGGTGTAATAAATACGCTCGCCAGTTTCTTCGCTGACCAAACCAACAATTTTACGCTTATCGCTCTTTTTAGCCATAAATCTTAACCTTTATAAATTAGTCTTGTTCAATTTTAACAGATACGAACACCTTTGTAAACCGCTATCCTAATCAAAAAGATCGCCTTCGACGCGCGGGAAAGTCTTAAGTCCTTCCCGAAGGGAGGGATCTTTCGGTGGGTTAGGCGCATTAATTGCGATCGAAAGATCGAGCCACAAACCCCAAGTCTCGTCTTCGGTAAGTGTACGACTTCTTTCCCTGTCGGCAAAATATTCCATATTATCAACCTGAAGACTTGTTTGATAGTGGGTCACTTCTTCAGGTGTGACATCCAGTAGCTCATATTCTATAAAAATTTCCTCTATCCAAGGGTTTTCCTCTCTCGGCAGGATGTGTAATGTAATTGGTGCGGGGCCGCTAAGTAAATGATATGGCAAAGATTTGCCATTAACGGCAACATCTCCAAAGATCTCCCAATAGCCGTCTAACGTGTAGATATCGGTGCAATGCTGAAAGGGAAAGTAGTCCGGATCGTGCATAGGATCTCTGCCATCCTCTGGCATGCAGGCTTTAAGAATCTGTACACCTAGCAAGCTATATAAGGCCGCGGCCGCCGTAATGTCCTCGGGTCGTGATACTGGATCTCTCCCATATCAACTTCGTTTTTGGGCTCGTAAAGATGGCTCCCGTTGGCGGCTTTGTTCAGGTCGCGCCCTAAATATCCTGCTTCAAACATTTTACATACCGGTTTCGAATTTAGTAAGCGCTGCCTGAAAGTCTATGCTTAGCCCCATTGCTTCCTCCGGCTCGATGACTCGCAGCTTTTTTTCTTCTTCAAGAGGGCTTATGTTTTCCAGGGCATGTTGAGGGTGTATGTGAAATTCGACAATTGGGCGATTGTTATCCATACTATCAAGGGCTTGTACGTACACCGGTACCTCGTATTCCAGAAAGACCCGCTCAGCTTTGTCTTCCTTTACCTCAAGGTAAAAGCGTTTATCAAGGTTAAAGCGTGGGCCGTAGGTCCAGAGGTCGTGCTCTCTTTGCAAGCTGCGAGGTGTTGGTGTCAGAAGCAGCCTGCGTGTTATGGCAAAAAGCGCCTCGTACCAATCTCCTGTCCGGGCAAAACGCTCATATTCCGCCAGTTTTACGGGCTCTAATTCTTCAGCTGGTGCCCCGGACAGCCTATTTAATATATTCGGTCCAAGATAGCCATTAACGTGCATCCTTGTTGTTCTCCCTCATTATAGCGCCCAGGGCTGGGGTATGCATCGCGGCTTGCAAATCTATGCACAGACCTGCCGCTTCATAAGGGAAGAGTTCAAATGAATCATCGACCCTGACCGAGTCCGATTTGAGCATGTACACTTTGCTTATCCTGCAGGTACATAGACCACCTAGTCCCTTCGCAATACCCATTACACGAAGTGTGACCTCTGTGTCATCGCCAAAAATCCGATGTTCAAGTCGATCTATAGAAAGTGCCCCACCCCAGGAATTATCAAATAACACGTGGTAGCCATACCGTTCCACTGGATTGTCCCCTTTATCCTTCGATTCCAATACAAACCCCAAGGCCGTTTGCTGTAAAGTTCGAAATATATTTTGGTCATCTTGCCGGGCGAACGCTTCATAATGTTCGTATACTTCCGGATTGAGCGTCCGGTCTGGAAGCCAAGTATATGTATTGAGGCGGTCTCCTAGGTAGCCTGATGTGTGCATGGTCAGCCTATTTCTCTTCCGTCAGCAAAGAGCGAAGTAATATCGTTATGTCGTTCATAGCGCTGTACCCCCGCTACGACTAAGCGCGTAAGGCTCACGACTTCTTGGTAGCCATAAGTTCCGCTGCTGTCTGACACCTCCCAGTAGTCATCGTGTGGTTGCTGAATGGCTACCGATTCGGTGACATCGACATAATCATCGCTGCCCAACATATGATGTAGTCGGAGCGCATAGTAGGCTCCCCGGGTGGAATTCGATCTATCGGCTGGGGGGTCGATCTTACTTAGATCCAAGGACCATTCGTCCTTATTATCAAGCGGAATGAGCAGGCTGTCTTTATCTCTAGGTGTTTCCGGTTTTCCCAGCACTTGTAGTGCCGATCCGACAAAATCTGCCAGCTGTTTTGCTGCGTAGGCGGCCATCTCCTCCTCACGCTTTGCCTGCATAATTTTTTCTATGTGTGATGGTTTAAGTTGTCTTAGTGTGTTCATTTAACAAGATGAGTAGCGTCTTTAATATAAATAGCCCGCCTGGGCATTCACAAAGCGGACCGATCAAATACTTGATGGAGCCGTCGTCGGGATTTGAACCCGAGACCCCTTCCTTACCATGGAAGTGCTCTACCACTGAGCTACGACGGCAGACCAAGCTAAAATCTACAGGTGTTAATTTATCATAAATCGGGCATTTTACCA
>JARIHD010000059.1 GCA_029288425.1 Candidatus Saccharimonadota bacterium | reverse complement strand
CATTCCGCTCTTTGCGCCCGCCGAAAATGACGTTAAAAACTACTTTTCAAAACTCGGCAAAGAAGCGGCGGCCATTACGCAAAGCTATTTCTTGAGCGGCGGCCTGCCGGGCCTCATGCACGCACTTCTGCACGACAAATCCGATCATCCGCTTCTTGCGGGCGTCGCACAGGCCAAACTTTTACTGCAAAGTCCGGTTTTCGAGCGGCTAGCACTCGTTGAGGGCATGTCCAAGCAAAAAACAGCGGCTGTTTCGACGCTCGAAGCCTTGCAGCACATTGCTCAGACCGGCCTTGATCAGGCGGCGACCAAACAAGATGCCGCTAAAATAAAGCAATGGCATCACGTCCTTATGGTGACTACCGAAGCACTACAGGCACTCAGCACTAACGCCAACACTAAACTTACCTTGTCCAATCTTGCCTTGCAGCTAAATTGACCATTGTTCACAAATATTCTAGAATATATATCCATGAAACCGTACTCAGCCGATATTTTGTCATATCCTCCGGGAGTCGAACCCTATGAACCCACACCGCAGAATCTTAATCTCCTGCCTTATGACCACGCCATGGCACGGCTGGCGGAACAGTACAGCAATGGATCAGGCAAACTCACCGGCGCTGAGGTACAAGCGCTTTCGGAAGTGTATGCGCATGCGCAAAAATCAAGCGCTCTGGAGCAACTTTCATACATAGACGAGCAGATTGCGGCCACTGACTCTCCAGACGAAAGCCTGCTGCAAGTCAGGCAGACATTACTTGGCGAACAAAAAATGCAGACAGATGTTTTTAGCGCGCTGGTGGCAATGAGCGCCGCTCAAGCCTTTCAAATAGCTCGGGGTTCGTTGAGCAAAACTATCCGTTATGCGTCTCACTACGGTGAATTGGAAGATCGTATGCAGGATGCCCTAATCGGACTTATAAAAGCGATCAATCGACATCGCCCAGAAGTTGCATCCTGGAGAATCGGGGGATTTTATACCTATCGTGCTATCCTTAATAGCATCCAGGACAATCTGGAAAGTGAAGACAACAGGGAAATGCTCGGCCCCCGCACAACTCATGAGGCTCAGCAAGCTATTGGTAGCTTACAAAAAGAACATGGGATCGCCGACCTTGCCACCATTGCCTATGAGGGTGATTATCGCAACGAGGAGCGGCGTAATATACTCAATCTCCACAATTTACATGTGGCAGCCCATCATGTTCTTTTAGAAGATATACAATTCCCGCTTGCCGCCGTAGAGGAAACTTGGGATAGTAACGACGAGCCGCCCATCTTACGACCCGAAGAAATTCTTGCCGATCAGAATGACAGTTTGAGCTGCTTTATGGAAAAACTGAACGCCGGTGAAATTGTCGAAGCCGTCCAAGCGGCGCTCAATGTCCTGAAAAAACCGGAAGATCGTCAAATTTTGCGCCTTCGCTATGGCCTGGATGGCAACCCACCCCTCAGTGTAGTGCAGCTAGGTGAATTACTTGGGGTTCCGGCCCACCAAGCCCGGCAGCTAGAAGCCAATGCGCTCAAAGAGCTTAGAATTATATTGACGCCAAAAAAAGAATTTCTAACCACTGATGTCCGGGATCAGCCCGGCAGAACCACCGACCTCTCAGTATCTGCACTTAAGACGATGCGTGCATCTATTGGACCACCCCTACCCGGAGCTCAGAAAAAATAATGACACTCATGAATCTTTGCTATAATGTTTGGAGCATATGTTTGAGTTAGCAATTGTTGCGATCTTTGGTTTACTCGCTTTTCATAACACCAAGGTGCATGAAGACGAATTCGCCAACGCTTCGCGTAAGATCGGTGACCGGCTGGGTAAGCTATGGGATATAGCGCATCAGGGCATGCGGGAAAATCGTTTTTTGCGCGCAGAAAAAGCCTTGTTAACCATCCTAAAAATTGACGAACGCAATGCTGCCGCATATAACCGCCTCGGCATTTTGTACGCCAAACAAAAAGAATACCGCGACGCCATCGACTGCTTCGAAATAGCCAGCAGTATCGAAGCTACGCCCTCAAGCTTGCACAACCTCGGCCTTATTTATTACGAAACCGAAAACTACCAAAAAGCCGGCATCGCCTTTGAACAGGCGCTCAAGCTAGAAGATTCTTTGGCGGCGCGCCACGTTGCATACGCCAAAGTCCAAGAAAAACTAGGCAACGAAAAACTCATGTTCCAGGCACTAGAAAAAGCCGTCGAGCTGGAGCAAAACAAAGAAACACTTGGCTTGCTGCACAAAGCCTATCACGAACGGGGCATGCAAGAAGATGCCGCAAAAATCGAGCTGCGCCTCAAAAAACTGATCGTTCCGGCAGGCAAGCCAAAACGCATGATGCGCCCCAAGCGTGTCGTAGTATAGTGTTGCCTGAATTGGCAGTTTCTGCTAGAATTACACCTGTTACAAATGTCGTAGCACCAAGCCGACATAGCTCAGTGGCTAGAGCGGCTGTTTTGTAAACAGCGGGTCGTGGGTTCGAATCCCTCTGTCGGCTCCATATTCCAACTTCCGCGTATGCAGCGAAGTTGCTATAATCAACAAATACCGCGCAGGGATAGTGAAGCGGTCAAACACAGCTGACTGTAAATCAGCCCTCTCCGAGTTCGGGGGTTCGAATCCCTCTCCCTGCACCAGCCAATCTCTTGCGACGTACGTTCGAAAGAGATTGGCTTTTGCTTTTAAACATATTACATAATTGAGGGACTTTATGCGTCTACCGTCGATATTTACAAAAAACAAAAATAATCTTTCTGCTGAAGCGGGCAACATCTTATCGCCTGAAACCATTGCTGCCTACGATCATTTAGCAGCTTTCACGCTTGGACTCATAACGGAATTTGGCACAGATCATGGACGCACCGGACGTCGATACCTCAAACTTTTACATGGCGATGAAAAGATGGCAGCACGGAAGTGGACGTTGGAGCTAGCCGTCGACTATCCAGAAGTGAGTGATCCCACGGCGCAACAAAGATACGAAGGTAAAGTCGAATATGACAGAGAGGCTGATCTAAACAAGCGAAGCATAGCCATTGATTTTACCAAGGCGGCAGCAAAGGAAGACTGTTCTGATGCCATCTTTGTAAGCAACGTACTTTTCCGTGGTGCGTCGGAAGATATGGGGCTTGTCCGCATTGACACCGGAAAAATCATTACCGACCCCCGTCATATCAACTCGCTAGGCCACCACATAAGCATGGCGGTTGCGGCCACTGGCATTGAAGCAGCGCCTTACGAACCTTTGCCGCTGAGCTAATTCCGGGCGAGCCCCTTCCTGCCATTAAAGAATCCAGATAAGCAATTACCGACGTCAGAACAAGCCGTTTTCACCCTAGTCAAAAAAGGCATTAGCTGCTATAATTCGTACTTGATTTGCCGTCGTAGCTCAGTGGTAGAG
>JARIHD010000054.1 GCA_029288425.1 Candidatus Saccharimonadota bacterium | reverse complement strand
GTATAAGAGACAGCCTTCCTATACATGGCGATACATTTCATTATGAAGGCCACAGTTTTCCGCTTCCGACAGCGGAAAATGCCGAAGAGGTTATTGATCTGCTGGTGCAACGGGGCATTCTACGTAATGATGAAATTGTCCAGGGCGTGCTCGGCAACAAACAGCGGGCCGCTTCAAAACGCTCTATTCAACAGCACTTCCGGAAAGCCACCGGCATTACCAGGAAAGACTTTGAACAAATTGGTCGCGCCCAAGAAGCGGTGCGTCTTTTGCAGCAAGGCGCCAAGCCTGCCGAAGTCGCTACGCTCGCAGGCTATACCGATCAAGCCCACATGATCCGTTCGCTTAAAAAAATTATGGGACGTTTACCCTCGGACGTAGACGATATTCATAAATTGTAGCGTACACCCAGGGTGCATAACCGAGCACCCTGGGTGTACGGCTACCTATCATCGAACGATGCTTGCAAACTCGCGGAGGTCAGCAATCAGCAAATCGGGCGTCATTTGCGCCGAGAAGTGGCCGCCTTCTTGATGTTTTTTCCAAAATACAATGTTTTCGTGGTCACGGTCCGCAAAGCTGCGGATAGATTGAAAATCAAAGCCAAAGTTCGAAAGACCAAGCGGTGTTGTGGTCGGTTCGGTCGGCACTTCGGCATGTGCATCTTCGTAGTAAAGCCGGGCCGAGGAACCACCGGTGTTCGTAAGCCAATACAGCATAACGTTCGTAAGGATAAATTCTTTATCTACGGCCTCGCCAAACAGCTGGCTGCTCCATGACAATTGGGCGACCGGGGAATCTGCCAGTGCGTGGGCAATATTTTGAGGCTTCGACTGTTGCAATTTTTGATAGCCACTAAGGCTCGCTTCAAACCATTGCAGCATCTGTAGCTGTTGTTTTTCTTCATCGCTCAGTTTTTCGATTTCCCCGGCATTGCCCGATGGGAACGAGAAAACCTGGGTAACATGAACGCCAAGTACATGATCTTTGTTGAAGCGTCCCACTTCGGGCGAAACGAGCGATCCCACATCGTTGCCCGCGGCAATATATTTGTCGTAACCCAGGCGACGCATTAATTCGCCCCAAGCTTTAGCAATCCGGTAGCGATTCCATCCGGGTTCCTCCGTTGGACCCGAAAAGGCGAATCCGGGCACTGATGGGATAACAACATGAAAAGCGTCTTCTTTTTTGCCGCCATGTTCTTCAGGATTTACTAATTGATCAATAATATCTACGTACTCAATAAATGAAGCAGGCCAGCCATGAGTAAGAAGTAAAGGGGTCGCACCTTCGACATCAGATTTTACATGCACGAAGTGAATATTCTGCCCATCAATTTTGGTTTGAAACTGTGGGATAGCATTCAGCTTTTTTTCGACCTTGCGCCAGTCATAGTCGTTTTTCCAATACTCAATAAGGCCTTTAACGTAGTCTACACTCAGTCCCATATCCTCATTTCGAGGCGATATTTCATTGGTGTAGCGCACGCTTTCCAAACGACTTTTAATAGCGTTTAGCTCAGCGTCTTTTATGTTGATAGTAAATGGCTGGATGTGTGACATACTGCCTCCTTGTTTAGTTGATAGACCCATTTAACTACTTGGCGACAAATGTCTATTGTATAAAAACGCAAACATTTCCTGCCTTAGGTGAAAATAGATCATAGAACTTGTTAACAGAGAAGGGGTCAACTTTAAGCTAAATTATCTAGATATTCCTTAATGGATAAAATGAGATTCTCGGTATCATCTTCGCCGTTAAATATTTCCCATCCTTTTTCCCGGGCCACACCTTCAAGCTCGGCATCAGGAGAAATACAAAGTGCATGATGCGCATGTGACAGCATCTCTATATCGCCCGCACTATCACCAAAGCCAAAATCAGGACGTAGATCGCCTATAAGATTTCGTTTTTCGGTGCGGTGTGCGAGTGACCTATTAATCCTGCCTGTGAACTTTCCGTCCTTAACATCATACTGACTTGCCAATGCCCTATCCATGTTAAGCCTTTCGACAACCGCCATCGCCATATATTCCGGCTCGGCCGTTACCGCTACTAATTCGTGGGTAGGCCGAAGCACGGCCATAACCTCTCCTCCAAAGCGGCGAAAGAGTTCGGTATGCTGATCTAAAAAAGAACGTGCATGTTCGTGAAGTGCCGTAATATCTTTGCCTTGAAGCCCCGCCGCATGAGTGACCAACACTTGATGTGCTGCATCCTCATATTCCATCTCTCCATTCCTCAATGCGGTCAGTAATTCGACCACTTTACCAAACGTGCCGGGTGTTAAAAGCTGGGATTTTTCCTCCGCTTGAATAATAGGAGCCACCAAGAATTCTCTGCTGAGGGTCTTGTCTATATCAAATACTGCTAGATTCTTTGATTTCATCCCTCTAATATACCAAGCATTTTATTGTCTCTAAGCAGTTTCTGATGCAAACGGTAACACCACGTAAAACGTCGATCCCTGGTTTTCTGCAGAGGCAAACCAGACTTTCCCGCCCATTTTCTCTACTATTTCTTTTACGATATATAGCCCAAGACCCGTTCCTTCGACCTCTAGACGCTGAACATTATCCGCCCGATATAACTTGCTAAATATTTTTGATTGCTCAGTTTCAGGGATTCCATAACCCGTATCTTGCACGCTAAAATACCAGTGCGCAGCAGCGTTGCCCCGTAGTGCGGCAGCGTGCATATCATCTGGCGTGGCTTTCCGAAGGGTTACCGTAACACTACCTTTGGCGGGTGTGTATTTGACCGCGTTGCTCAATAAATTCTGCACCACCATACGAAGCTGTTTTGGATCAGCCACAACTGCGGGCAATGTCTCTATATGATGCACGAGGGTAAGACGCTTCGCCTTAATGCTCAATGCAAGCTCTTTTTCTAAACTGCCGACTATATCATTAACGGATGTAGGCTCGGGCCTGGCTATCATTTTGCCTACCTCTAGCCGCGTCGCGTCCAAAAGGGCATTGACAAGTTCGATCATGCGCTGAGTTCCATCGTATATTTCTTGGGTATATGCCTTCTGTTCTTTCTGAAGTTTGCCGGCATCACCATTTAGAAGCATCTCACCATACCAATTAATCGCGCTGAGCGGCGTGCGCAGTTGGTGGCTCGCCAGTGAGACAAATTCCGTTTTGGCCTTATCGAGCTCACGTTCTTTAGTAGTATCCCGAAATACAACTATCACGCCCTGAACATTTCCCTCAGCATCTACTACTGGTGCTGCAGAATCGGCAACAGAAATCTTGGTACCATTTTTTTGCACCAACACCGTGTGGCCCTCCATAGATGCCGCTTGGCCCGCCAACGCCTGTTCGATGAACTTCGTACTGGCTTTACCGGTTTGCTCATGCTCAAAAATAAGCACTTCATTATAGGGACGTCCCAGCGCTTCAGCAGCACTAAAACCGCTCATACGCGCCGTCGCCGGGTTAAATAATGTAATGCGCTGCTTTGTGTCGATTGCAAATACTGCATCGCCAATACTGCTCAGCAAGGCGTCGTCCTTCGCTTTAGATACGCGTAACTCTGCGAGCGTTCTGCTCAAATCCTTTTCAGCGGATATGCGCCGCTTGATACTTCGCTGGATGAACAGGGATGTACCGATCACCAGCACAATGTCTATGGCCGTAGCAATCGAAACAACCCACAACGCATCCTGGCGCCGATTGGCAGCAGTTTTTTGCAAAGATGCCAGTTCGCTCATTTGTGCTCTTTCTATCTCCTCAAGCAGACCTCGAGTATCATCGGCATATTGCTTCCCTTTGTCGGAATTTACAATGCGTAGCGCCCCAGTCGTGTCGTTATTTTTACGAAGCTGGACGGTTGCGTCGAGTTCGGCTATTTTTTGCGTTATCAAGTCGTTAATTCGCCTGCTCGTACCTACACCCTTATTGTCCTGGGCCATAAGTGCGTACAATATGTCGGCCTGGGAAAAAATTATACTTTTAGCCGTTTCGTACGGCTCAAGATAGCTGGTCTTACCGGTTAGTAAAAATCCGCGCTGACCGGTTTCGACGTTTGCAAGTGAAAGCTCTACTTCATTTGTCGCTGTGATAATTTTATGGGTACGCTCAACATGCTCTTCGTATTTCTCGGCGTCTTTGGAAACCTGTACCGTTACCATATTTACCCCTATGACCGCAACCATAACAAACAGGAGCGTAACAATAATCTTGCGATCGATATAAAGACGTACTTTACCGACTAAAATGCTCAGAAGCACTACATCAACGAGCAAAAAGCAGACAGCCGTATGAATTGCCATCGGATTAAAGTTACTTATGCCAAACAGCTGCTTTAGTCCATAGAGATAACCAATAATAGAAAGGGTGCTAATAAAACTTGTGATGGCAATAACGCCGATAAGACTTCGGCGAGCCTTTATACTTAGCAGCGCAAAACCAATAAGCGTTAGATTAAACGCGGTATTTGGAGCAATCCTGTTACCATGTAATGTACCGTGAAAGAGTATCTGGTCGATATGACTATCGACGTTGAATATATAATGGCAAAGCATGGCCAGACCCACCGCCATAAGCAACGCACCCACCACTTGGCAGCATCGTTGTCCGTAGCGTAGCTTTATCACATATGCCGTGAGCGCGACAGCCGTCAAAAGAAAGCAGCTGGCCGTAACAGGATTCATAGGAGTAAAACTCGGAACTACCCTCATAAGGTAGACGTTGTAGGTAATCCATCCCACAAGCACCGTAGCCGGTATAACCGCAAGCATAACCAGTGCCCAGCGTGCGAGTTTCATGCAGCCATTTTAGCATTGTTTCTGCATCCTTAGCCATGAGTTAACCTAATCCTTCACTGGGAATTAGGTATTTCTGGTCCAGAATTATTGACTAGTAAATCTTGCTATTTGTATTATTAAAATAAGAGGTCCGCATGAATAAAAAATTTTACTTTATTCTAGTCACTGCTGCGCTTATAGGGTCCAGTGCCTTTTTCTTGTTCCCAGACATTACCCTTTTCTCTGATAAATTGAACCTTGCAGTATGTTTTCTGATATTCACGACTCAAATAGCAGCTCTCATCTTTTTCCTGACCAGCTTGAGGGCGTTCAAAAAAGATCTGCGCCGTTCGTATAGGATACTCGCCACAGGTATTTTGCTATTTAGCTTCATAGCAATGCAGTTACCAATCGTAAATATCTTCCCCGACATCGACAAGATAAGACTTTCATGGGCCATTGCCGCTTCGGCCATTCTGAGCGCACTTGTTATGTATGTTGCGGTCCGCAGTTTTGCCCGTCTACTGGGGGTTCGTAACAAATATACTTCGGCCTGGTTAATTGCATTTGCCATTGTGATCACGGGCCTAACCACCAGCATTCTGCCCCACGCCGAGCTTCCCGTTGCCGAAATTTCGATCGATAGTATTTTTAGTTCGTTTGCCGTAGCCGGAGTGATCATAGCTTTTTGCGGTGTTATTGTTTTGGACATTCGGCGTAAGCTAAGCCGATATTACAGAACTGCAATGACCTGGTTGTCTGTTGCGCTATTTATGGCAAGTTTGGGCTGTATCCACGAAGTTATCACCAAACTCCTGCCTTTCTTCAATCAGGATCGATTCAGTAACTATTTCTTTTATGGAATATCGTTGTGGCCCTATTTGGCAACAGGCCTGCTCTTTTTGAAGGCCAGCCTAGACTTTCGACAGACGAGCGTTACCGCCAGTGAACTCCCCGAGAACGCCAATCCAATAGATGTCATCAACTATGTTGCTGGCCTAATTTCTAATCCTACTGCCGTCGACAACACCCTCGATAAGGTCCGCCAAATAACTGCTATACGCGGCCCACATTCAAAGCTTTCTCCTGCAGACGAAAGTTCACTTCGCGGCGTATACCTTGAGTTGGAGAAATATCTAACCACAAAAGAGCCCTTGCGTTCTTTTTCTAAAGACGATATACGCGGTAGAC
>JARIHD010000047.1 GCA_029288425.1 Candidatus Saccharimonadota bacterium | reverse complement strand
CAATAACCGTAGCCTGGTAGGCAAGCGGATCCAAAAAATCATGATAGGTGAATGTGCCCGACTTTTCGAATACAGCCGTGTACGTCTCTTGCTCGAGCATCGGTTCAGCGCTCTTGAGGGAAGGAAGCGAGTCACCTGTCGGGTGAGGATCAGCGGCCACCTGATGCATGCGGGTATCTCTGTTAACCCACTGCACATGTTCGCCTTTTTTAATCTTGATAACCAAGGGGCTGAAACCGGTTTCAGTGATTTCGACGGTTGGTACAGACACAGCCACCTCTACTTCCTTTCGTGTCAGGACAAAAATGAGTACACCAACCATAATAACCACGAATGCCGCCGCCGCGATTATGATTTGTTTTCTGGTCGGCCGCCAGCGATGTTTTGTAGACTCGTTGCCAAAATATACCGTTGCTTGATTGGAGTCGTCATTCATATGCACTACTTCCTTGCTAGCGCTTGATCAGCGTTACATTGGTCTCGTTAATCTTGCCTGCTTGAATTTTGACCATCACCTCTTTGGTATGCGAACCCTCGGCTTCATACGATACCTTATAACTTCCTTGGGGCAGTTTAATTATTTCGTAACGGCCCTGGCTGTCTGTATCGTATACATGTTTCACACCCTTAATACGAATCGTTACACGGCCGTGTCCTTGGGCGTTTTTCGCAAAGGTCACCTTGCCACGCAGGACTCCGGTGGTCACTTCGGGCCTGGCTTTAGTTTCCGCCGTGACTGCTGCCGACTTATTACTAGCATTCAAGGCAGCGTCCTTGGCGACGATATAGTAGCTATACTTAGTCTTGGGAGTCAAGCCAGTATCACCATATCCTGTTTTGGTAACGGTAGCTACTTTTATAGCGTTATTTTTACCGCCTGCCACCATACGAAAGATATCGTACGCGGCGATGCCGATATTATCCGAGCTGGCGGTCCAGGAAAGGTTAATCTGGTTGGGGCTAACGGCCGTAGCAGTCACATTGGCAGGAGCGGCTGGCGGCTGCGAGTCTGCCACATTCGGTGTTTTGACATCGGCTGTGCCGGATGGAGCCGAGGAGTTTCCAGCCTGATCATATGCAACCACCTGATAGCCATATGCCGTTCCCGGCAAAACCGTGCCGTCTACATAGTCGGTGGCATTAGCTTGCCCCACCGTAACTTTATTGCGGAGAATCCGATAACCGGCGACACCAACGTTGTCGGTACTAGCACTCCATTTAACTGTCACTTTATTCGCTGCATCAGCGGTAGCCGATACATTACCTGGTATGGTAGGCGCTTGACCGTCACCTCCCGCCACATTCACTTGTATACTGTCCGAACTGGCATTTCCGGCCGCGTCATATGCCTTGGCCATTAAGCCCACTTTACCATTGGCGGTTACACGGCTATCCCAGTCGTAGGCATAAGGCGATGACGTATCCGAAGATTTAAGAACGCCGTTTACAAAAAAATCAACCTTCGCTACAGCGATATTGTCGCGTGCCGTTGCTTTTACGCCCACGACGCCGGACACATTCGCTCCATTAACTGGCGCCGTTATATCAATAGAAGGCCCCTCGGTATCAGGCGGGGCGGGCGTCGATGCGCAATTATCGCCATTGCCGACAGGCACACAGCTGAGATTGGATACGAACAAAATACGACCCAGCCTTACCCCCGGCTCCCGGCCGATCATCTTCAGTGAGTGATTGCCGGCGCTCAGATTGAGCTGCATTTTTGAAGATTGTACGCCGCCCTGATAATCCACCCAAGTCCATGTATTGGCCGGTATGCCACTGTCTCCAGCCGTAAAACAGGTGTTTCCATCAATCTCAAATAAAAACGAGTTATTGGAGCCGTCGGGTACATACAATCTGGTCCAAACGCGGTAGGTGGCTGCACTGCCGACATTGAGCGTTACCGTTGCCCGGCCATAATCGGTAGACGGTGATGCGCAGGCAACGGCGCCGACTTTTGGCGCAGCAATCAAAAAATAACCCGCCGACAGTACGGTGACCGAAATTACGAATAATGTTTGCCGGACGATATTCGAAGCGTAAGATGCGATATTTTTCATGGATTATGTTTTAAGCTTACCTGAATTTTCGGTAAAAAACTATGCTCTTATGTTTTAATAAACTGCTTGCTCTTTCGGCTTGACTGTGGCTTACTAATATATATCTTTTCCGGGGTGTAGCGCAGTTGGTAGCGCGCAGCGTTCGGGAC
>JARIHD010000040.1 GCA_029288425.1 Candidatus Saccharimonadota bacterium | reverse complement strand
CACTCGGCTCACCGCTATGCGTTTCCCATCTCGTCTGATGATATGAAACCGCCAACAATATTTCTTTCGGAACATTAAATTCACGTGCCGCGTCAGCGAACATCTGGGCCTGAGTTGTCTGTTGGCTGGTCGCCGCGACAGCCACTGCGCCAGGCGTCATGAAGAGCACCAATGCCGTCAGGCTAAGGCCTATCATTCTGAGCGGTTTGCCAAACAACAACCTTCTTTTGACCTGTTTCATGCTGAATCCCTCTTACATTTTATAAAAACTTTATTGTAAGCGTAGGTTCAGTGGAGCTCATGTAAGATTGCTTACGAGGATGGCTTGAAGTTCGCGGGTTAACCCGAAAAAATTATTATTTTTCCCCGCAGTGATGGTTGCTATATTGAGCCTGTTCCATCGGATCGGAAAGATCATGGTGATGAATTCCGGCATAGTTTATAAATAGTCTGTCCGAACCCGCCACGCCGACCGCAGGATAATCTGCTACAAAAAATGCAGGACCCTGTAGGCCGGGCTGTTCTGCCCTCACAACTAAGTGGCTTTCTTTGCCGTAACCCAGGCAATCCCCGTTATGTTCAGTGTCCTGTCTGACCACGGTGTCTTCATCGGGATTGGGGCAAACCAGCTCTACGACGCCCTGTGTCATCTTGCCTTCTGGATCTTTTGGTAGTGCGCCCGAATGCGCCACTTTTTCGATAGCGGGAGACCCGCCCGAAGGACAAACTACTGAAAAATGGGCTTCAGCCGCTGTACTCCCTTCTGGGGAGCTTGAACATGCCGCGGTACCGGCCAAAATAATGCAGGCCAGACCCTTACGGATACGATAAGCACTGGGACGTGGCGCTTGGAAAGTTTCAAATCTCATAAAGTATAGATCATACACCATCTATGCAACATATCAAAGGCATAAAACAAAAAACTCCTCATTTAGGAGGAGTTTCATATAAGCGCTTGGTACACCCGGCAAGATTCGAACTTGCGACCCCTTGGTTCGAAGCCAAGTACTCTAATCCACTGAGCTACGGGTGCATATGTGCTAATGGATTATACCAGAGAAATCAGCTTTCGCCACCTTGGGGTGGATATATAGATAGATTCCCGGCGCTTAGGTAACGCCGGGAATAGTCATCTAAACTGTTTTCGGCCTAGGCGTACGCGTAGTACGCCATTGCCATAAATATCACACTCAGTAGCGTAAATACGACTACGAGCAACTGCACCGTTTGCGAGTCCTGCAGTGCTCCTGCCGATTTCGCCTTGGTTGCAGTCTGTTTTGCTGGCGTCTTTAGCGAAGCCTTGCCGACCGTGCTGCGGGAGGTTTTGGCCGGCGTCCGCAACGGTTTCTTGGCCGGTTTCTTAGTTTTAGCGTTTGCCATCTAAACACCTCTCCGATTAGCGAGTAACCGTAATGATGGGCTTGCCCTGCTCCGTATTGGGTGCCTTCACAGTAATACGGCCTGTTGTGGCGTCTTTAGATATCTTGTAGCCCGTGCCGTTTGCCCCCGAACAGCCAGTTGGACACTGTGGATCAACAGGAAGCGCCGCAATGTACTTACCGGTTGAAGTCATAGCGCTTATGTCCATAAGGCTGCTGCTCGTACACGTGGCCGGAGCTACGCTTGATTTACACAACTCGGTATCAGTTGCACTGATAGTACCTGGTCCAGGCAAGTTCCCGTTGTTATCCAGGGAATACTGGTATACCGCATTAAGAATGGTGGTGACGTCGGCCGAACGCTGCGCATTACGGCTATCCCCTAGTTGCTTACCCGGATTAATGGCGATGATGACGATCCCGGCCAAAATAGCAATGATCGCCACAACCAGCAGGACTTCCAGCAATGTAAACCCTTTTTGGTTCCTGATTTTCTTAAAGTTGACCATATCTCTAGTACCCAACCCTTTCTCTTACTTCCTTATGGTTTTTAAGCGTCGCTTACTTCTTGCCATGAGGTAATGCTTATGCTTGATGCTGATATTGTAACATAGACCTTGACCTTTCTGACAACACTATTTACCGTTCCTGTTGCGTCAATGGTGCGCGTCGTACCGCCCGTATTGGTAACCGTATAGCTACACGATCCCTGGCCGAACGACAATGCATTGGTGCCCGTAAATGACGTGTTGTCATGTATCTGTTGCAGGGCTTCTTCGGCACATGACGAAGCCAGACCACGCGCCTGCCCCGACTGCTGCATAACAAGCGTACTGCGCTGCGAATCCGCGCCTGTAGTGAGCAGCGCCAAGGAAATCGCCAAACTCGCCGCGCCAATTATCAGTACCGCCATAAGTGCCACATAGCCCCGTTGACTCTTTACCATGACACGGCCGCCGTTCCGGTAAATGTTTTTTGGTAGTCATACTCGTTTTTGCCGCTGCCGTTGACGCGCGAGATCGTAAAACTAACTTGCACCACTCCCGGCGTCCCAGAGCGGGATAGATTTTTAAACGTCAGTCCACTCAATGTCACTTTATCGTTTGTCAGTGCAACCACACCCCCACTGCCCTCTTTAATCTGCAACGCATTCGGGCCACTCCCACCAGTGACGATGGGCGCATACATCGAAAATTCAAAGGTGGAATTCGTGCCGCTAGCCCACGTCGCTGGCCAAGTTCCGTACGTTCTGCTCGTATAAACCGACTGGTTGGCCCCGGTCGTGTGGTAACGTAAATCGTTTTGGGTCGCCGCCGTTCCGTTGGTATTGTATCCCAGCCAATATACCTGCCCGCTCGTAACGCTTACCGAAGAAATCGGAAAGGCATTCCAGGCGTTCGCAGTTAATGCAACATCGGAGCTACTCGCCAGCAATGTCGTAGGGGCGCTCGCTGTGCCCGCATAGATCGCCATCTGACCTTTATTGTTCGGCGAGGTGCCGAGCGTCGGACCGACCAGCGCGTATAAGGTCGAAATCGTACCGGTTGCCCCCGCCGTAAATTTGGTTGCATTGATAAAGTTGCTGTTGGACGTATCCGTCGTTCCACCGTCAGTGTTATAGCCCATATTAGTCGTGGCACCACTGGCATCAAAAATAGTCGGACTTTTGCTGGCGGTCGGCACGCTTAGACTCAGGGTGGTTCCGGTCGCACCAACGGCAGGCGCCGTGACGGCATCAGCATTACGAATGGTGTGGGTAATTAGCTCCATAGCCGCAACACCTTGCTGGTTAACCTCGGAAATACTTTGGTTTTTAACGCGTGCATCGGAAGTCGTGGCAAAGAATAAGCTAACTGAAATAAGCAAAGCGCCTACGATACTCACGTACATTAGCAGCTCGATAAGCGTAAAGCCCGCCATTGGCTTTAATTGTTTGGACCCGGCATTCATGGCGTCGATATATCCACCCTAAAATATACAGGATCAGCACTAGTGGGCCCGGCCCAGATGGTATTCTTACCAGACCAGGTGGTGCCACCACCGGTTAGCCGCCGCTCGTTAATATCCTGCGCTGAAACAGCGGCCGTTGAGTTCTGATAAATTCCGGCAAATACCGCACCAGACGCTGGATCTGCCCGTAGTCTAACGAACGACGTATCATCGCTGCCACTCAGTACCGCTCCCGTTCCCCAAGCAGTGCCCGACCATTGCTTGGTTGTCACCGTCGCTCCATCCCCCCAAATAAGCCACGCCTTGCCCGGGTTAGAGCTGTGAGTCTCCCAAACAATATCAAAGTTTCGTGATGCAATGTTTTCGGTCGCCGCCGAATGTTCGACATGCTGGGTCGCCGTGTCCCAAGCCGATCCCGACCATTTACGGGTATTTAGGTCTGCACCGGCATCCTGCACGCCCAGCATTATTTCATTTGAATTTGGCCGGGATGCCAGCTGCACCCATTCCGCAACGCCACCTTCGGCAGCAATATCAAGCAAGGTCGCGGCACTCAGGGTCGTACCGTTCCATGTGCGGTAATATTGGTCAGTTGCTACTGCGTCGCCCCACATAAACATCGCTTTGCCTGATGTCTGCTCATATTCAACATCGATGGTTTTTTTGGTAGCAGTAGCCGCAGAGGTATCCCAAGCCGTAGCGGTTCCCATAGGCCCCCAGGTGGTGCCGTTCCAGGCCATACCATAGACGTCAGCATTGGCGTCAAGCATGATCATAGCTACTTCATTACTGGAAGCAAGCGGATTCTGCTTCGTTTCTATCCAGTTGATTGCGCCAGTAGTAGGGGGCGCGGTAATAGTAGTGGCCGTCGAAAGCGTCGTGCCGTTCCAGATACGATAAGCAAAATCCGCCGATGTCGCCGTCGGACTATATGTAATGATAGCCCTATCGCCGTTCTTTTCGTAAGATATGTCAAAGCTGCGCGTAGTCGTAGGCCCGGTGCCCACCAGCGTTAAGTTGCCCCATGACGTACCATTCCAAACCTGAACGTATACGGCGCCGGTTGAAGTCTGGACGCCCATTATTGCTTCGTTACGCGTCCGTGCGCTTTTGAGCACGATATAGTTGATGTTGCCCACAACGCTTTGTGCCGATCCTTCAGCACCCCAGTTTGAGCCATCCCAAATGCGATAGAACGGTGTGGTGGTTGTCTTGGAATACGCCATCATAACAGGACCGGTGGGCGGTACGATCGTGGCCAGCCAGTTGCTAAAACGACCAGTGACCGACACTTGCGACGTACCGTTACCGCTCGGCCAACTTACCGTAACAGTTACACTTTTACGGTTACTATCAATGGGGGTAATGTTGACTTGCCTAGTGTATATACCGTTTGTATCTGACGTACCCGAAAGCGCCCACTGAGTCGTTTGTGATAAGCCGTAATTTGTACTACTGGCCGTATTTACATATGTAGAGTCATTGGCGTCGCGGAGGTTGCGCACCGCCTGCAAACCTTCGTCTGCCAAAAACACAGCCCGTGCCCGGTCGCCCGAGCTGGCAGTTGATTCGCGGCCGTAAATAATAGCACCGATCAGTGCAACCACCAAAAAACCAAACACCGTCGCCGCCAATAGCACTTCTACCGGCGAAAATCCCCGCGATCCTATTGATAGTCTAATACGAAACCGTGCCTTGGCCATTGATTGTCACCGTTCTTGTTTCGTTATTTGGCGTAGTTAATACCGTAACGTTTCCGGTAAATGTGGGGGCTCCGGTAAACTTAATAAAAAGGACGTCATTTGCTGAAACAGTAAAAGATGAGGGGATCACATTTGTTTCATCATATGTGGGGTTGCGACCGACGTAGCTTGCGCCCTTAAAGAGCGTAGCGCTGCCGGTTTCGACATGCACGCCCCATTGGCTGTCGCCATTCATGCCACGCGAATACATTTGTGCACGACGCAGCATGCTGGCAATGCCTTGGGCGGCGATGTCCAATTCGTTACGATTCTGAAAAGATTGGTACAGAGGCAGCGACATGCCGACAAGCATACCAATAATAACCACTGACATCAGCACCTCGATAAGCGTAAAACCATGCCGGGCGGCAACCAGGTCACGCATTAATCGAGCCCTCCCACAAGACTGTAAATCGGCATAATGACGGCAATCGCTACGCCCATCACGCCCACCCAGACGATGACGAGTAGTATTGGCTCCAAAATCGCTTCGAGGTTTCGGGTGGACAGGTCTGATTTTTCTTCATAGATCATGCCGACATTCAATAGTGATTCGGGGAGTGAACCGGAGCGTTCACCGGCGATAATCATTTGCCGCACCGGTGGGGGTAACAACTTACTCGGATCTTTGGGCAGCGTGTTACGAAAGCTGTAGCCGTCTTCGAACGCTACTTTGAAGCGGCGGTACATTTTGGCATACTGGGGTGCGCTCGTGGCGTCGGCCAAAGACTGAAGTGCCTGCGTTACCGTCAGCCCCGCTTGCAACAATGTTCCGAGCAGATACCCAAAACGTGCCAGTTCGACCTCATGCATCAGCCGCGATACACCGGGAATATGGAACAAAATCCACTGCCCGATGTGCCGTGTCTTTGGAAACCCGAACAGCATATACAGTACAAAAGCTGAGGCCGCGAAAAAGGCGGGAATCGCCCAAAAGCCATTGGCCTTTAGAAAAACACCAAAACCGATGAACAACCGCGAGATCGCCGGCAGCTGAACGTCGAGCTGTGAAAAGGTTTCAGAAAGGCGAGGCAGCAAAAACCACGCCACCCCGATACCCACAATCACCGTCAAACCAAGAACAAATGACGGATATAACATCGCCGAACGTACTTTTGACTTAAATGCGCGCTGCTTTTCTTCTTGGCGGGCGGCTACCTTCAAATTCTCCACCAACTGCCCGGATTGTTCACCCAACTGCACGAGCGCTATGGTCTGGCGGCTGGCCACGCCGGAACGTTCCATTGCCTTCCAAAGCGGCGTTCCTTCGTCGATGTCGCGGAGCATTTGGTCAATTGCACCGTTGAGCTCCGGCGATTTGCTTGTTTCTTTGAGCGACGTGAACGCCTCCTGCACCGGCACTGCCGCATGCAGCAAAAGCGCCAAATTGCTTGTAAAATAATCGCGGTATTTGGGCGATATATGGTATTTTTTTACCTTCGGTGGTGTGGTAGTTTTATCTGATTTTTCCATGTTATTTGTCCGTTGGTACGGCCGGGGGCTCGACAACGCGCAGCACTTCGGCGATGCTCGTTACACCGCTTTTAACTTTTTCGATGCCATCCTCGAACATGGGCACACTGGCCTGGGCGCGGGCTAATTTTTCGATGTCGCGGGAGGAGGGACTTTTGACGATCAACTCCTGCAATTCTGGTGTCACGGCGATCAGCTCGTACAGCGCGCTGCGTCCGGCATAACCCGTACCGCTACAGACCGAACAGCCCTTGCCGGCGTAGACATTGTCGGTCTTGACAAAATAGCGCGACAAATCGGCCTTGTGCGAGGCTAATTTATTAATCGCTTCTTCGGCAGTCAGACTATACCGGCAGTGATTGCAGATTTTGCGCACCAGGCGCTGGGCCACAATAACCTCCAGCGTCGACGCCAACAGAAACGGTTCTATGCCCATATCTACCAGTCGCGGAATTGCCGTTGCCGCGTCATTGGCATGGAATGTAGAAAGAAGCAGATGGCCGGTCAAAGCAGCGTTTACCGATATTTCGGCCGTCTCCTGGTCGCGAATCTCACCCACCAAAATAATATCCGGGTCCTGCCGCACAATAGCACGCAGTCCTTTGGCAAAGGTCATGTTCGATGCTTCGCGCACTTGAATCTGGTTGACGCCCGGCATTTTGTATTCCACCGGATCCTCGATCGTCGTAATGTTAACGTCTGGATGATTCAGCAATTTGAGCAGCGCATAAAGCGTGGTGGTTTTTCCCGATCCCGTCGGACCGACCGTTAAAATCATGCCGAATGGTTTTGCCGCGGCGGCCTGTAATAGGTCGCGATTATGCGTATTCAGACCGATATCGCCGAGCGAGTAACCCTGGACATATGAACTCAGCACGCGCATCACCACCTTTTCGCCCTGCACCGTGGGCACCAGTGACACACGGATGTCAGCCGATACATTTTCCATATGACGCTGGAGGGCACCGTCTTGTGCGGTCAGGTGTTCGTCAATACGCATGCCGCTTTCGACCTTAATCCGGTTCAGCACGTTTTCGTAGTTTTCTTTGGGCAGCACACCCGCTTCGCGGAGCGTACCGTCTACCCGAAACCGCACCGTTACCGAATCAACTTGCGGTTCAAAATGAATGTCAGAGGCATTGTAGGCCAGCGCATCTTTTATAATCTCGTCCACGATCTCGGGCGCAACGCGGCGGCCCTCTTTTATAATGTGCGAGAAGCGGGTTTCGAGCGGCTGCTGATAGAGGTTTAGACTGGTTGTTATGGCGTCGGGCAGGGCATAGGCCACCCGAATTTTTTTGCCTTTAAAAACGGGAGCGAGTTTATCCAACTGTACGTTTTCGGGATTATCGGTCGCCACGGCCACCACCTGGTCAGATGCCTTGACGAACACCACGCGCATGCCCCGCCCAATCTCTTCGGGAATGCGATTAACATCTTCTTTGCTGGGCGGATTGGTGTCAAAATCTACAAATATCGTACCGTAACCTTCGGCCAATGCCTGGCCTAAAAGGCGCTTGTCCAGCACTTCGGTGCGAATCAAAAAATCTACATATTCATCGCCGGTATGCGCCGCCGTTTCGGCCGCCTTGCTGTCTTCCTCGGAAATATAACTTTCCTTTAGAAGAATGCCTTTAATTTTTTCGATACTCGGATACACGCCCCAACCCCGTATGCCCTGCCCGTTATGCTTTCTTTACTTCTTCTACAATAACTGACAGCGGTGTGTTCGATTTGATGAAATATTTACGCGCGCCCAGCGACAATACGCGCTCCTCGTCTTCGCGCTGGCTCAAGTTGGACAGCACAATCACATACGGCATCGGTCCGATAGCCTTTAGCTTTTCGAGCACTTGAAAACCATCCATCACCGGCATCATCAGGTCAAGCAAAATAATATCAAATTGGTTTTTACTAGCCGCATCCACGCACTCTTGGCCATTCTGCGCGGTTGTTACCGCAAAGCCTTCATTGGTCAGCTTGAGCGTCAGCGCGTGTGACAGCGGCTTTTCGTCTTCAACAATCAGTACCTTTTTTTGGTTTGCCATCTTTTGTTACCCTCTACTCAGTCCGTTAACATCTCGATTGTAGCACATTTAAGCGTCTCCAGGCTGTTTGCTATTTGACTTCATTACTTTGGTCTTGAAAGGCAAAAGTACATAGAACGTCGTACCTTTGTTTTCGGCCGATTCGAACCAAACCTTACCGCCTAACTTTTCCACAACCTGCTTGACAATATATAATCCCAGCCCGGTGCCTTCGACGTCCAATGCCTGCACGTTATCGGCACGGAATAGCTTGCCAAAAATCTTGCTTTGTTGCGATTCAGGAATGCCATAGCCGGTATCTTTGACCATAAGATAACAATACGCCTCGCCTCGCAAATGGGCTTTGGCCGCTTCCTCGGGACTCGCCTGGCGCAGCATAAGACTCACCTCGCCTTTGACGGGTGTGTATTTGACCGCGTTTGAAAACAAATTCTGTACAATCATGCGAAGAAGTTTTGGATCAGCAGAAACGGCATGCAGATTTTTGGGAGCATCGATGGACACCCGCAGATCCTTGCTTTGGATCATCGTCATAAGTTCGCCCTTAAGTGCTGTTGCGAGCTCGTACATATCATTGGGTACGGGTTGATTGCTCAGCTTGCCCAGATCCAGCCGCGACACATCAAGCAACGAATTAACCAGCTCTATCATGCGCAGGCTGCCATGGTGCATTTGCTCGATATACTCGCGCTGCATTTTATTGAGCTCCCCGGCATCGCCGCCCAGCAGCAGTTCGCCGTACCAGTTAATGGCCGACAGGGGCGTACGTAGCTGATGCGAGGCCAATGACACGAATTCATTTTTGGCGCGGTCCAATTCGTATTCTTTTGAAACGTCGCGGAAAACCACGATCACCCCCAACAGCTTGCCTCCGACGTCATAAATGGGTGCGGCCGAATCGGCGACCGAAACTATTTTGCCGTCTTTGCGGCGCAGCACCGTATGGTTTTTCATCGAAGTAATATGGCCGGCGAGCGCCTGCCGAATAAAACCATCGTTTACCCGTCCACTCTTTTCGAATGAAAAATGCAGCACATCGGCGTAATGTTTACCTATAACTTCGCTGGCCGAATAGCCGCTAATGCGTTCGCACGCCAGATTGAACAATGTAATTCGTCCTTTTACGTCGATTGCAAATACCGCGTCGCCGATGCTCGTCAAAATAGCCTCGTCTTTGCGTTGAATGGCGACCGCGGCGTTACGTTCTTTATTGAGGTCTTCGGTAATCTCGGCCGCCGTTTGCAGGGCCTGATCACGCTTGCGCAGCTGACCCATGATCAATAATGTAGCCAGGGCCGACAGGGCAAATCCCGTAATTAATACCGTGGATGGCAGTCGCCGATAGACGTGGGTTATGCCGAATTTCGGCGACACGCGCATGGTAAGGCGCCATGATTTGGCACCTGCCGGTACGATGGCGGTTTGCACGATTTCGGCACTCTGCGTAACATTCTTTGCGGTTGAGGTGTGCACTACTTTGCCCGACGCGGCGTCGGATATAGTATATTGCGCATTGTCGTTGGCCGAAAATATATTCGCAAACAAGCGGTCATTTTGGAAATAGGCCAAAATAAATCCCTGGATCTGATTGCGGCGACTCTGTAAATCCGAAGGCATTATTTTGCCAGTGTGAGGCCTATACACCGGTGCAGCAATAAAGAATCCTGGCCGCTCCGCTGCATTTGCACCCTGGGAAGCGTTTAGGTTAATAACCTCGGAGCCGATCGTCATGCCGGTATCTCTCGCCTCCTCGAGTGTTTTTCGCCTCGTCGCCTCACTGCTGAGATCGAAGCCATAGCGGGTAGAGGGCGTGTGTGGTTCGGTATAGAGTACAGGCAGGTGGAGGCCATTATTGTTCTCGGGATATGGGGCAAACATGCGGTACTGCGGAAACGTATCGTTCGCCCGCGCTCTAGTGTGATTGATAAACGCCTGTTTTTGCCCATCCGGCACAGCCGCGATATAAGTAATAGCCAAAAAGCCGGGGTAATTGGCTTGGATTTCGGAACTGACAAAATATTCGTTAAATTCATTGGGTGAAACATCATCACTGGCCGCAAACAAGCCTTTATAGCCATTCAGTGCGTCGGTATAAGCCCGCAGCCGCGAAGTTAAATCGTTCTGCACCTTTAAAAAAGACTCATTCACAGCAGCGTCCACACTATCAGAGATATTATTTTTGACCTGCTGCCAACTTATGCCGGTGGCAAAAAATAAGATCAGCCCTACCACAATAGCCTGCCAGTACGCATAAAAAATACGAATGGACGCCGCATATGATCTGCTTGGCCTTGCTAGCCCCACCACGCCGAAATTGAAGCAGATGAAAGCCAATGTCGAAGTAATAGCGATAGGGATATCGCTCCCTAAATCAGTCAACCAATCAAAACCGAAACCGTACCCCACGAGAATACCCATCGACAAGACAAACACGACGCCCGACAGCCCAAAAAAGACATGACGCAGCCATATCTGGCGCTGTTCGGTCAATAAAAGAGCAAGCATCGCGCCGGAAGAGACAAAAAATACGCCAACAGCCTGCGCAGCACGTCCCGAAAAACCGCCCCATTCCAATTTATCCGCGTAGAGCAACGTATCCAGTCCGGTATCGACCGAAAAAAGATAGCGCGCAAGGATAGCGACCCCAAAAAAGATACTCCCCATAGCTGCCACACTAACTATCAAGCGCCGGAGGCGGCCGGCACGCCAACCTTTACCCATGCTCATAATAGCAACCGCCAGAAGCAGCACCATTACCGCTGTCAAGGGGTTCATCGGTGCAAGATCAGGCACGATGGAGCGAAGTGCCGGAACGTTCAATTGCCAGCCTACCAACGCGCTCACCCCCAAGATAATCATCAAAAGCGATACAATGCTGCGCTTGGCCAATGTGGAATCGGCTGCCGATCTTCCCACGCCACTTACCAGCCAATCACGGGCAGTATTTTCGTCCTTAAAGAAGCGCGTATAGCCTTCCATGCCCGCTGCTTTGGCAATATACTTTCCGGCCAAAACGATGCCCTGACTTCCGCCACTGATCGCGACCCGCTTCAACTTCATGGTGTTGAGCTCTTTGGCGCGGGTTCGCGCTTCACTGGTTTGTTTGGTAATTTTGCTGATATCGATCAGGAGTAAGGGCGTGTAGCCCTCAGTCCTTGCCCGTTCAGCCAGAACCCGAGTCTCACGCATACTGCCCGCCACCACATCGCCGGTTATTTTGCCGACCAAACGACAGACGATGATATGGTCGTCGCTTAATTCTACCGTTGCTGTGCCATCTTCATTTAGATGCACCAGACCGCCCCACTACGATTATTTGGTGATTCATACTTATAATACACAGCTCAGGCCAGATGCGTAAATGACATTATTTTTCTTTGTAGGCCGCCAGGGCCAACGCCGCCAGCATCAGGCCGATATCACGAAAACTGATCGCAAAAAGTTCAAAGTTAAAAACCACGATACCGCCCAGAGTCATCGCGCAGAACAGGGCTGCATAGCGTACATACACGCCGCTGAGCAGCCAGGCCGCCAGCGTGAGCTCAAACACCGAGAAAAACGGCAATAGGGTCCTGGCATCCACCATTTCTGTCATAAATGACGGCAAATACCCCACCCATTCATTCGGATCCAAAAATGACGAAACCGCGGCGTATATGAAAACTATTGCCAGTCCAAGCCGCAACAACAGCGGCGTTAACATGTTGTTGTCGAGTACTTTCCGGATATTCATGCATGTCCCTCCTGCAAACGCGAATGTGTGAAACGACCCTTTCTTGACATCATACACCAACATGGGCAATGATGAATGCATAAACATAAGCAATGCGCCAGCGCGGCGCCCAGGTCTACAAGCGGAGGAATTTATGAGTCAACCAGCCAAAATTATCATCGCGGTCGTACTAGTCGCAGTTCTGGCGGGCGGCGCCATATGGATCGGCAAAATGCAAAAACAGGACAAAAATAATCCTTCCGTAAACACCTCGCAAAACGCCAATACCTCACCAAACGACAATCAAAACGACAGTGAAATAGCTAGTACTATCACCTACAATGGCAGTACCTTTAGCATCACCAAAAACACTATCAAATCGGGCGACAAGGTCAAGGTCGTCAACAGTTCGCGGGTGGACCTCGAATTCGACTCCGACCCACATCCCGTTCACACCGACAACAAAGAGTTAAATGTTAATTTGGTGGCACCGGGCGAAAGCAAAACCTTCAGCATCAACAAAGCCGGTACCTGGGGTTTTCATAACCACCTAAACGCCAGCCAGCGCGGTTCGATCACCGTCGAGTAGTCTATTTCCAGATCAACGTCGCGGCCAAAAGAAGCAGGGCGGACAGCACAATCGCACCCCCCGCGGGAATGCCAATAAAGAACGCCGTAATCAGACCAATCAGCACCGCCAAAATGGCTGCAGCTACGGCCACGCCAATGGCTGCGCGGAAACTGCTTGTCAACCGCGCCGCAATAACTACCGGAATAACCAAAAGCGCGCTAATTAGTAGACCACCAACAATACGCAAACTCAACACGACCATAACTGCGGTCATGGCCGCCAGCAGATAGTTGAGTCCGGCAACCGAGTAACCAGCTATGCGGGCACTGTCTTCATCGTAGGCGATATGCAATAGTGCGCGAAAATTAATACCGATAGTTCCCAGCACCGACAGGCTGGCGGCCGCCAAAATCCATACATCCGATGTGCTGGTGGTGGCGATGCTACCAAAAAGATATGCATTAAAATCAACGCCCGACCCTTTGGCCAAATGCGCCAAAACAACTGCCAGTGCCAACCCGCCGCTCATCAGAATAGCCAGGCCGACCTCCCCGCTCAGGCGTTTTTTCTGGCGCAGCCATTCCAGTAGCAGTGCGCCTACGGCCGCAACAGGCACCGCCACAAACAGCGGTGCAACCCCCAGCAGCAGCCCGGCTCCAACGCCAGCCAAACTGACATGCGCCAAACTATCGGCGATCAGCGAATACCGCCGCGCTACTAAAAAGCTACCCAGCACCGGCACGGCTACTGCCGTCAGTAGTCCGGCAATAATCGCTCGAACCATAAAATCGTATTGCAGTATCTCAAGCATGATCACCTCCTGCGTGGTGGTGATGCAGTTTTTGATGCTGTGCGTTGTAAACGCCCGGCAAATATTTATCAGACTCAAAATGCTCGGGCAGGCCATCGTACAGCAGGGTTCGATTAATACATATCACGCGCGTTACCAGCTTCAGCACCGACTCTACCTCATGAGAAACCATGATAATAGTTACGCCGCGGCCCTGAAGTTCACTCAAAAGGGCATAAAAATCGCGTTGGGACTGTTCGTCGATGCCGGTGGTCGGCTCGTCCAAAATGAGCACCCCCGCATTCGCCGCCAAGGCCTTGGCTATCGCCACCCGCTGTTGCTGGCCGCCTGAAAGTTCATTAAAACGCCGATGGGCGAAATCATCCAGCCGCACTGCCCGGAGCGCATCGAGCGCCACCGCCCGTGATCCGCGGCTTCCCAGCAGCACCACGTCCAACACGCTCATCGGCACCATGCCGTTATACAAATCTCCTCGCTGGGGAATATATTCATATGCTGCAGAACCTCGCCGTACATGTCCCGATGAAACGTGCTGCAACCCCAAAATCGCCCGCAGTAGCGTCGTTTTCCCGGCACCGTTCGGTCCGATCAGACCAATAAACTCACCCCCGTGCACACACATAGACACGCGGTCCAGCACCAGTTCGCTGCCCAGCCGGACTGACACGTCGTCCAAATCGATTAGTGTTTCTTTATTGGCATGCCATGGCTCGCTTGAGGGTGTCGAGGTTTTTACGCTGGACTGCGAGGTAGTCTTTGCCTTGTTTTTGACTTTCATTGTTTAATCCTTCTAGCGGGTCAAGCACGAGTGTGCCTGCACCGGTTTCTCTGGCAATAGTATCAGCTAATCGCGGACTCACCAAGGTTTCAAATAGCACGTATTTGATCTGCTTCTCTTTGACAAGCCGCGTGAGTTCCGCCAGGCGCGCGGGGCTTGGTTCGGCTTCCGGACTCATACCCGCAATCGACAAAATGTTGAATTTATAGCGCGCTGCAACGTAGCTGAATGCATCATGCGAAACTACCACGTCCCGGGTAGCGCAGGCAGTCAGTGTGTCGCTATATTCTTGGCCAAGTTTCTGCAGTTTTTGCGTATAATCCGCTGCACGGCGTGCGTAATAATTGCTGTTTGCCGGATCAGCTTCGCTGAGTGTCTGCTGTATATGGGCGACCGTTTTCCCCGCCAAAACCGGATCAAGCCAAAAATGCGGATCATTGCCCGGAAGCAGATCGATACCGTCACTCGCCTTGACCACCTTACCCTTATAGTCCTGCAAAAAACCAGAAGTCCACCGTTCCATCAGGCCGTTATAAATAAAAACGTCGGTGTGCAGCAAGTGTGCCAAATCTTTGGCAGACGGCTCGTAGTCGTGGGGCTCTACGCCCGAAGGCGTAACGTTGACCACCGCAACTTTATCGCCGCCCACTTGCCGGGCAAAATCATATAAAGGATAAAAACTGGCGCTCACCTGCAATTTACCATTATCTTCACCGCCGTCCGTCCGGGCCGCCAGCCAAACACCGCTTATTAAGATCGCCAACACTAGCACACCGGCCAAAACTTTTCGTATCATGAACATTTTCCTATCAGTATGCAGTCATAATAAATCTGAATCTGCATTACTGCAAATTCGTCGCATTTTCTTGCAATTTCGCAACAGCGGTTCGTTTACTTTTTCTTATTGTCCGAAAAGAGCGCCCTTGGCCACAATTTCTTTTGCTTCACTACATTGATTTGCAGCGCGTAGACATACGCTTCGGCCTGTAGATACAGCCAAAACAGCAGCCCAAGCACTACTGCAAACACGCCATATAGCGCACTTGCGTTGCGCAGCTGGTGCACCAGTAATGTGGTGCCAATAATCTGCAGAAAAATCCAAAAACATGCGGTAACGAAGGCTCCGATAAGCAACGCATCTCCAGATATCCTAGGCGCTGTTGCCAGGCGCATAATACCCCAAAACAACACCGTATTTAGCGCCAACGCCGCAATCGAGGCGACCAATTTGCCGGGTAGCCCCCAATCACTGTTAGCCGCCACAATACCGAGCACGACGGTAGTCGCAACTAATCCCAGACCACCGACAAAAATTATCCCGAAACTGCGCAGCATATTAAACGGAAATCCGGGTCGCTTACTTTTGGGGATCTGCCAGATGCTATTCGAAACATCCTGCAGCACATTGGCGATGCCGCGCGCACCATACAGGGCAAATAAGAGACCTATAACCAGTGCCCATCCATGCGCCCGCAGTGTATGAATATTCCTTTCCAGATCATCGCCAACCACCGGGAAATAGTCAAAAACGGCTTGTGTTACCTGATTTTGCAGCCCGGTATTATCACCGATGATCAGCGGCAACACCGAAAAGGCGACCATCAGCAGCGGAAATAACGATACAAAACCGTAGTACGCAATCAATGCAGCCTGATACCCCGCCTGCTCGTCGCCGAACTTTTTAAGGACGGCGATAGGGAATGCCAATACCGGCCGCTTTTGTTGAAACGCGTCGAACCTATGCAGGATTTTTTGCATCCAATCCATATATGTAGCATATAACAGGCAGACAAAATCACTGTAAGAAAATAGCCTTCACCCTGGTGGCAAATATTGCTGCGCTGCAGGTGTGCTTATTTTCGCGAAATGCGAACTTTCCCACAGAACTTGACATGTAACTGATACTAAAATTACGATTTAAGTAGGTACAATGCGTATCAGATGCGCATTGTTAATTCGGAGGATTCCATGAAGCTCTCGGTAGTCGTGATCGGTCTCGGACAGCAATCTCTAACAGAATATATACCTGCACTGATGCGCCGAAATGATGTCCGCCTAGTGGGGGTCTGCGATCCGAACCCCGAGGCACACGCCAACTTTATGCAGGAATTTCCTGACCTGGCCCCTTTTATCCCTGTTTATACCGACCTGGTCGACATACTGGACAGTACTCATCCCCGCATCGCCATCGTCGCCGTCCCGCACGATAGCTATTACACCATTGTCAAAGAACTTTGCAAGCGCCACATTTATTTTCTGAAAGAAAAGCCCTTCGCCCGCAACCTGAATGAAGCCAAAAAACTGCTTGCTATACCAGATTTTGACCAGTACGGTTTTGTGGCTGCACAGCGGCGCTACAACGCCTTGTATTCCAAAGCCCTCGAAATTATGCCGCAGCTCGGCCAGCCCTATCTCTTTAATGCTACTTACAAACTCAACGTCGAATCACCGCACAGCGGCTGGCGTGGCAAAAAAGACCTGGCCGGCGGAGGTTGCATGCTGGACATGGGCTATCATATTATCGACCAAATGTTGTGGTGGTTTGGCATGCCCGAAAAGCTCAACGCCCAAATATCATTCATGGCCGTGCCGGGGAGTAATTACGACGCAGAAGACTCTGCATCTATTTCTTTCCGTTACACGAATGGCATGCATGGTACGGTGCTCATTTCCCGCGCCGCTGGCGAAAAAGTTGAAGAATATTCAGTTTATGGTCCGAATGGCTACATTGTGGGCAACAAAAAGATGCTTAGCATTCATGATCGTCAAGGCCATGTGCTCAACCATGTCACCATCAATGATCCTGAAACTATGAGTGACGCCCAGCTTGATTTCTTTATTTCACGCGTACAGGCCCGGCATGGATTTAGCGACATCCAACAGCAGTATATCGACACCATGCACTTTATCGAACGCTGCTACGATGACGCGCTAGACCATTCGGGGCTGGCCCTGGTAAGCTAGGGACTCATGAATACATTCCTCTGGCCCCGGATAACGCAGGCAACGAAAAATGCGGTGATGACGCTTTTGGACAAGGGCGAGATTTCGCATTATGACCGGGCAGGTATTTTCATAACGTTTGAAGACCGCTGGGCGGCTATGACGGATCGGAAATATGCGTTGGTTGTAAGCTCAGGCACTGCCGCACTGCATACCGCGATGGTGGCCGCCGGTTTTGGGCCCGACGACGAGGTCATTTGCCCCGCATATACATTTTTTGCTACCGTCACTCCGATCTTTCAGACGGGGGCGGTGCCGGTGCTATGCGATGCCGGCCACGACGGCAACATTGATCCGGCAGCCATCGAAAAACTCATCACGCCGCGCACCAAGGCCGTCATCATCACTCATATGTGGGGTATGCCTTGTGATATAGACGCTATTCTGACTATCTGTCGTCGACACCATTTGCTACTGATAGAAGATTGTGCCCATGCCCACGGCGCAGTCTATAAGGGCCGCCCCGTTGGCTCCGAAAGCGACATTGCCATTTGGAGCATCCAAGGCCAAAAGATAATTACCGGCGGTGAGGGTGGCGTATTCGTCACCAATAACACCGATTTTTACGAACGCGCTCTCTTATTTGGTCATTACAATAAGCGCTGCAAACAAGAAATCCGCCCGGATTCGCCGCACTATGACTACGCCGAGACGGGTTTTGGCCTCAAATTACGCGCTCATCCGTTTGCGATTGCCATGGCCAACGAGCAACTGGACCATTTACCCCAGTGGCACGCCGCCAAAAACCAAAACGCCGCGTACCTGAGCAACAAACTTGCCGCCTTTCCGGAGCTCGAAGTACCCGTTCCTGCCCACACCGGCGATCAACCGGCATGGTACGCATATACCTTTCGACTGCGCCCGGCGATGCTTGCTATATCGGCAGCGGAATTCTGCAGGCAACTCAATGCCGCAGGCCTGGATGAAGCCAGCGCCTCGGGTTCGACCCGGCCGCTCAACCTGCTGAAACTATTCCAAGATCCTGCACCGCTGTTTCCGCAGTACGCCGGTAAGATCGCGTATAAGCCGGGCGATTTTCCCGTTGCGGAATCTCAGGCAGACCAGGCCATAAGACTGCCGATTGATGTTAACGGCGGCGCGAAAGTTCGACGCACGCTTGATAGGTGGGCACAAATTATAGGCGACACCATCGCAAATAATCGTGCGCGTTAACAGGTCTTAGTCGCGAGCACCGTACTTGCGGCGTTCGTCGTCTTCAATCAGCTCGATGATATATTCGGTTTTGGAAATACCCTTCTTTTGGCTTTCGACCGTCACATAGCTGTTTAAATAATTCGAGAGCACTAGGTTAAACCTTGTCCGGATGTCGTTGTGATAGCGAAAGAAGTTGGCCACGATCTCATCCAGATCGCTGTCCTGACTATAACTTTTATAAGTAAGGAGCTTTGAATCGATGGACGCCACGAACCGGTTACGCTGGTTAAAACTATCTTCTTTGATCAGGAACAGTACCGGCTTACCCAGATTAATAGCCTCAGTCAGCACAAACCCCAGGCTTAAACTGACGACGCTGCCTTCGATGATAATACATTGGGCACTTGCAATAGCGCGCTGTAACTTTTGAAAAACTCCTTCCGGCAAGGTGTCAGAACGAACCCTGGACTCGTCCACCAAGTCATTCGTAAGCACATGGCCGGCTTTGATCGTCAGCTCACGCACTAACTCAATCGCACCTCGATGCGATTCCAAACCGCCTCTTGAAAACTCCAGCAAAACTCTCATAATTCGTGGGTATTATACTATATACATAACGTACAGGCAGGCAATATGACCAAACAAAATGAAATTGAACTGGAATCAACCTATTTGGCCGCCTTTTTACCCGATGGCCTTGATGCATGCCCGCGGGTAGAAATTGAAGATTACTATTTTCCGGCCAATGAACCAATGCCGCGCCTCCGAATTCGACGCAAAGATGACAGGTATCAACTTACCAAGAAAACACCGATACATGGTGATGTAAGCCGCCAGATCGAAGAACATATAGATTTGTCGGCAGCCGAATACAACGCGCTTAAAAAAGGTGCCAGCCGCGGCATAATCAAAACGCGCTACCTTATGCCGTACGGTGATCTGACCGCTGAAATCGATGTATTCCAGGATGCACTTAATGGTCTGTGCCTGGTAGAATTTGAATTTCCAAATCAAGCCAGGAAAAATTCGTTTACGCCACCGACGTTTTGTCTGGCTGATGTGACCCATGAAGATTTTATCGCCGGCGGGGCGCTTGCCGGTCGGGACTATAAGGATATCGAGTCCGACCTACGGCGTTTTGACTATACGTCGATCTCCGGATAGCGTTCTGCGTTACGTCGGTAATACGCCACCCATTCATTGTCTTCCGGAACGTCAACCGTTTCAATGTAGTGACCTTTTTTGAACGCACCATATTTATCGTTTTTGGCCTGGCTTGCGCGGGCAACGTCGGCATGCGTAAAACCATGTTTTTCCATTAGGTCGTCTATGGCTTGCTGCACATCGGCAAGTTCCGAAATAAACTTTTCGGGTGCCGCAGTTAGCAGCTCCCCGGCCTCTTCAATAATCTTATGTACGAGCGCCGTTTTGTGTTCGTCGTCACTGAGCTGACGATATTCCGGAGTCGCCCCCGAGGCCACCTGACGGTCTACAATCTTGTCGCGTACGAGTTTGTCATATTTAAACTTCGGCATACGACACCCTTATTTCCATAAATCCTTCAGTAGTGCATCAGTAATCTTGCGCCCATCGTGACCAGCCCTAGACAGATGAACGACGCCTTTGCAAACGGCTTGCACGCTTTTGGTAAATTTGTGGCCATTTTCGGGGAGCACCCCGTAAATATCAGTGAGAGCCGCCTCTATTTGGGCGGGCAGACCTTCTAGCCTTTTGCCGGCAAAGCGCTGGATAATCCGTCGCGTCCGCGAACGGAACGGTGCAAACTGCACCGTTCCGACCTCTTTGCCCTGTTTCTCTAGAAACTGTTTAATTCCTTGCGCAAGTTCGGGGGCGGCAGCCCGAATCGTACGCTTATTATCAATGCCGACCGCAGCGCGTCTGGTAAAGGGAAGCAACCGATACAAAACAGGATATTGTTTTCGCCCGTCCTCGTCCTTTTCTTTTGTTTGCTGAGCATGGCCGGTGTTAGCAATACGCTCGAGCAATTGTGGCAAGAGGTCTTCGGGCGATTTTGCTTGCTGCAACACGTGGTAGGCGCTTTGAACCTCGCCCAAAAATTGGGCTTTCGGCGCAGGTATCGAACCGATTAAGTCGATCATATCAGCGGCTTGTCCGGCGACTGACCTGATGCGCCCTCGCGCCTTACGTTCTAAGTACCTATCAAACCGCTCGGCCCATTTGGACGAAAAGAACCCCAGAAAACCTGAGACCGCCCGCAGGGCCCAACTCTGCTCCTTTATCTGCTCTGCCGTCGGTGCAATTACCTCCGTTTCAGGCTCATACCGCTGCAGGAGTGCGCTGGCAACAGACGGCGAAAATTCGCCGTAGCGCCGAATTCTTGAAATACCCGCATAGATCCGTGGGCCTGCAGGCGCCGCCAACCGGTCCGCCGCATCCCAGTCAATTTCGATCGTTTTTCTGAGCGACAGTTCACCAAACTCATCGGCGCTTTGTTTTTGCCGGTCATGCAGATCTGGCATAATTTGTGTATGTTCCGGGGCTACTGGCCACGACTCCATTCTGGGCGCGGGCGCTTCGCGGATAGGGGGCTGCGGTACCGCATCGGCTTCAATATCATGAGCGGAAGGGGCAAGGTTGTGATTCATATATGTATTCTAGCGCGAAGTGCACGGCTTGTCGTCCGGCGGGGCGAAGTCAACTCCATTAATCTTAAGGCGTGCATAACACAGATAGTGGTCAGTCTGCGTAGCAATTACTTCAGCATCGTCAAAATCTATGTTTGGAGAGGTAAGGATATGATCGGATTGCGACATTACCGATGGAAGGTCAGGCCGCGTCGGTACGTCGGGCAATGGTTCGCAAAACTCATACTCCATCTCGAACGTCGGAAATGTGTCCGCCAGATTGGACAAATTAAAATCACCACCAAATATAAAGGGAGCTTGCCGCAGATTTTCCCGCCACAGCCGTTCGATCTGAGCTGCCAGCCTGGCGCCCTCGCCGCTGATATACTCCTTGCCAAAGATATGTAAGGGCGGCAGCTGCGTGTTTATAATCTGTATGCCGTTCCATTCGTAAATCTGCATCATTTTGTCATGGCGCTTAGCTGGACGGCCGTCAGCAAAGGTGTAGCCAAAATCAGGGTAGGGATAGGTTACATCGCGAACATGCTCGAGCGGAAAACGCGAAATAATAGCATTACTCAATTGATACTGTGGATCGATATGCGAAGGGCTGGCCACCGCATCATACACATACTTCATGTCCAGCGCCTCGGCGATCTCCCGGGCGATCACACGCTTGTCGTTAGTATGTGATTCCTGCAGGTAAATTATATCCGGGGAGATTTTGCGCAAACAATCAGCAAAATAAGTAACGTCCTCATCGGCATAGTCGAAGTGTTTATCGGCGCCACGTATTTTTCGTGCACCCGCTATATTCCAGGTAGCAACCGTTATAAGCGTGCGTCTCATATTAAAAGAACTTCTTGGAAAATGATTCGATGGCGCGCAAAACCGGCAACATCTCTTTGCCCTTTTCGGTAAGCGAATAAATGACAGATAACTGGTCAACGGTCTGTTTTTGCTGGGCAATGAGCCCTAATTGCTCAAGTTTTTTGAGCCGGTCGGTCAGCGTCGTCGGACTCACATCTACGGCGCGCTGCAGTTCATTAAAACGCCGTGTCGTTTCGGATAGTACATCGATAATGGCCAAGGTCCAGGCATCGCCGAATACCTTGTATGCCCGTTGGATGCCTTCGTTCTCATTGGCCATGGATCGCGCTGCTGTCATAGAAAGTCCTTTACAACTACAAATTCTGTAGTACTATGTAAGTGCTACATATTCTGTAGCGATTATAGTCTAGAATGTCTCTTTTAGCAAGTAAAACCGGCCCGAAGGGGCAGGGGGAGTTTGTTATGCCAAAAATTATCATAGCCACCGGCAACACCTGCTATGGGCGAACGGCCCGCGCCGCGGATGGCCTTGAACCGTTCGCCGAAGCGGGCACGGATGTACTCACCCTACAGGAACTGCGCGATCCCGAGGCCGACACCTTCACCACCCAACTGGACCGCTATAACTTTACCCTCATCCATGCCGTGGGCACAGCCGGCCTGGCCGTGGCACTCAGTAGAGACTCGATCTTCAGCTGTGAACTCGGATCGATCCATCATGAGTCTTTCCGAAGTATGCGCCCCTGGGAACGTCGGCTCTACAACGGTCAATCGCGCCTCGTAGGGCAATTTCCAGAACGCGGCCTGGTTGCCGCGCGCTTCCTGTCGGACGAGGCAGACCTAACGGTAGCGACCACCCACCCCTTTCCGCCCACTCGTACGCGGGCGCGCAATAATCAGGTTCGGTACATAGGCGAACATCTCACAAACCCCCGCTACGCCGGCAATCTCGTCGTCACCGGCGACTGGAATCACTGGCCAACCGCCCAGGTCGCCGATCTGCTGATGCGGCAAGAAGCCGGCCTATCCCTAGCCGATATCGGCGAACAGCAAACATGGAGTTTTCGCAACATGGGGAAGATGCAATACGTCGCCCGCGGCGTGAGTATGCTGCGCTACCCTACCCTGCAGAATATCCGCAGTTTCGGCGACGAATATCTAGATGCATTTGGCGGGCAATTGGACGCCATTCTGTACCGCGGCCCGGGCATCAGCCATATCAAAACGGTGGTCGTACCTATTCAATCCGACCACCGCGGGATCATATCAACCTTCGATGTTCATTAGGGCTATTTAACTGATCCGAGGAGATCGTTGTATGCCTCGTCAAGATGCACATCTACCATACCGATTGTACGGCGAGCTACCTCTTCGGCCATCTCATAAGGAAGGCCTTCAGGATATTCTGACATGAATAGTTCAGGGTGTTGGTACTTACCAACCACATCACACATTTTGGACTGATACATTAAATCCGCAAGCGGCGATACGGGAATGCCATTACTATTTGGACCTCCGGCTACAACCGACTCCGCGGCGGCAATTGCCTCATTTCGCGCAGCTATACTGCCAAGATACTGCGCTGCGATCTGGCGGAACGGCATTTCTAATAGACCTTCGTCACCCAGCACCTTATTCGTTGTCAATGTAAGGAGCTCGGCGGTTTGGTTCGTCGTAACGTAGGCGCCCATTCTCTGGTGCATCAAAAGACCGGTCCGGCTCTGCTCCGGTTTCTTAGAATATGGCCACATCTTCTTGCTCATAGATAAATATTATACTATAAATCGCATGTTAGGTCAAATATACCTTTGCGGCTGGTGTTTGTAACTTTTTTCGCCATATACTGGTATATAGGATATGCAAAACAACAACGAAGCAGAGCTGATAGCTCGATCATTAGATGGAGACGCTAGAGCCTACGCTGAACTCGTCGACCGTTATAAAAACGCCGTATACTATCATTGTTTTGCCATTGTACGCGATGAAGACGCGGCAGAAGACATTGCCCAAGAAACATTCATAAATGCGTACTACAAACTAAAACAATACAACAGTAATTTTCGCTTGGCGACCTGGCTGTTCCGTATCAGCACCAACAAATGTCTGACCTACCTCAAAAGGCACAGCAAAGAAGTGGCGCTGGAAGCGGAAATACAGACGGTCGCGTCGCGCGAACCGTCGCCACACCACCGGGCGCTGGACAGCGAACTGCATGCAGCCGTACACGCCCTCCGGCCCACTTATCGGGCAGTCATCAGCTTGTACTATTGGCAAGGTCTGGATTACGCTGCCACCGCCGCAGCCATGGAGGCACCCATCAATAGCGTCCGCGTCTGGCTCAAGCGTGCCAAAGAAGAATTAAGGAAGGAGCTGTCATGAAAGATCTAGACAAATTGCTTTCGCAGCCCATGCCAAAACCAAAACGTCCTCTATCAAATAATTTCACAAAGGAGATCATTATGAAGGTCAAAAAACCACGCCAAAGAGGCTGGCAGCGCCTGCGCGGCGGCCTGCGGGGAGTACTATTCACTAAGGCCGGAGCAGCATCATTGGCTGGCGTCATGTTGGTAAGCGGCACGGTCGCGGCCGTCAGCCTGTGGCCACGCCCAATCGTAACACCAACGGACACCAAAAAATTGCCCAGCGGCAACCATATTGTCGGCTACGACACCACGAATTGTGGCTACTTTAAGTCGCTGGACGGCTCGAAAATCGAGCCCACGACTGAAAAGGTGTACTACGAAGTTCGCGAAGGCTCCGGCCTCACCGACCATCAAATCCAGGACAGCCTGCGCGCCACCTGCGAAGAAAACGTCAGCAACAATGCTATTAGTGCACTCATGAGCAACTATCCGGGCGACGGCATACTATCGACCATGGCACTCACCGTGAAGGCGGTTGGCAAAAACAGTATCACCGTGCAGACCGATGCGCACTATACCACCTGTCTCTTATACACATCT
>JARIHD010000010.1 GCA_029288425.1 Candidatus Saccharimonadota bacterium | reverse complement strand
TGGCTCCGGGGACTGGATTCGAACCAGCGACCTAGTGGTTAACAGCCACCCGCTCTACCGCTGAGCTACCCCGGAATATCTTTGAGTAATCTCAAAACCTAGGGGTAATTATACCAATTCTTTAACAGAGATCAAGCCAAGAACTTGAGGAATGGTATCCTTTTGCGTGGAATCAGGCAATCGTTGCTGCGGGATTGTCCAGGTAGATCGTTCCGTTGTTGTATAAGAGGGCGGTTAGCGCACAGAGTTCGTCCACGTGCGTATACCGGCGCGCGTCGTCGATGAATCGGTTTTCTAAACTGGTATAGCGTTCGTCGGCGGTGGCGTCGGGGTTACGAAGTGAAACGAGTTCGATTTCGCGCATGGCCGCTTTCGGGCTTCTATGTTCTTCTGTCTTTATGTTGCCAATGCTACCGCCTTGCCATAAAAGTTCTTGTTTTCTGTCGACGAGGCCTCGGATGATGGGAATCCGGGGCGCGTTCAGCACCGGGCTTTTGACCGAAACCTCACGGATATACCCGGAAAGAGCGAGGGCTGTCCGGGCGCGAAGCTCTTTGGTGCGAAAAACGTAATTTTTTCTGGAAAGTTTGGTGGCTTCCAGGCCGAGCAGCGGCGTGGGCGGCGAAGAATATTTTCTCGGCGTTGGCCGTTCCAGTTCCTCTAGTGCATCAAGTAATTCTTCTTGGGGTCCCTCGTCATAATCGAGCTCTAGCTGTGTCGAGACTTTCAGAGATGCGTAGTCGTACTGCCCTATCATAAACTTCCATTTTAGCGTCGGATTTCGCACCGTCTCCGCCCGGGTAGGAAAAAGGCTGCCCAGAAGAGTGCACAGTGCGTCGAGGTTTTGGTTATATGGGTCGGCGACTTCTTGTTGGAAGCGCTTTGCCATCACATTTGCTAAAATACGGTTTTCGGTGTGAAAGACACTAGAATCATGGCTGCCTTCATTGGCGGTGGGGTTGAGCTCTGTTGGCTCATCCCCAGTCCGACGATCGCGGAGCTGAACCATAGTTTCCGAATAATATAACGTGCTTTGATGTATGTCAAATGTAGCGTTTAGCGGCGAATGACAATTTTGAGCGCGGCCTTCATGGTGCGGGATTCGTCGCGGGCCTTGAGGGTTTGACGTTTATCATATTTCTTTTTGCCCTTGCCGATGGCGATACGGACTTTTATGTACCGGCCTTGCGTCAGGATTTCCAGCGGTACGATGGTGCGGCCTTGGTTTTTGGCCTCAACCAGGCGTTCGATCTCGCGTTTTTTGGCCAGCAGTTTGCGGGTGCGGGTTTGGTCGGTATCTTTTATGGGAACACCTCTGGTACCCACGATGGTGGCGTTAATAATCCATAATTCGCCGTCTTTGACGGTTACATACGCGCCGCGTAAATGCCCGTGCCCCATGCGCAACGCTTTGGTTTCCGCCCCACTCAGCTGCAGGCCCGCCACCAAACTATCGCCCAGCTCATAATCGTGGCGGGCGCGGCGGTTGGTGATTTGCTTTGGGCCGGCGGGTTTCTTTTTCATCATGTCTAAGTATGCCTTAAGAGGTGGCAAGACTCAACCAGAAGTGTTACGCTATAGCAAATTAAAGGAGAAAATCGATATGCGCGCAGTACCGGAAGTTCTTCACAAGGAATATTTGCAAAATAAGCCATTTGGCGAAATGATGCTGGCGGGACTGGAGCACCGCGTTGATGAGTTCAATGAGTGGCGTAACGGTCAGCTTGCCGAAGAAGGAAACGCGCTACTGAAAGGACCGAATGGTACAGGGCAAGATGTGAATTATGATGGCGTGACGGTCGCCCTGCTATCAAAAAATAATACGCCTGACCAGGTTGAGGCAGTGGTTGAGGGTCTGGGACGACAGATTTGCGTTAGCAATGTCGAAATATTGCTTATCAATGGAGGTAACAGGCCAATGACCTTGCAGGCTGCCAAAGAAAACGGCGTTGAAGCGAGGCATGTTGAGCCAGACGGGACTTTTCATGCCAAGATGCTGAACGCTGGTTTAGGGGCCGCAAGCTACAAACATGTTTTCTTTATGCCTGCCCACGCTGAACCTGCGAGCAATATTATGCTGGCAGCTGCCCGACGGCGTATGGACGAGAAACCTTATGCTGCAACGCGTCAGGTTGCGGGTGTATATGGCACGCCGTTGCCGGGGGCGAATGCGACAAACGTCGAACGTTTTGGCGCATATAAATTGGGTGCCACAGAACGGGTTAACAGGTGGGCTATGACCCGTCAGGGCGGCATGGGCTTTTTGGACGCCGCCTGCAGTATGGTTGACCGAGAAGTCGTGTTGGACCTGGGCGGCTATCCGGAAGTCTATGGCAACGGGGGCGCAGATGGTGCGCTCGGTAAAATGATGGTCGATGAGCGGCGCAAGAATCCTAGTCTTGTATACGAAGACGGCGCTTTGGCTGTGCATCTGACGCGGGGATTCGGAATAGTCCGTTCCGGTCTACAGCTTATTTCATGGCGTCGCCGAGCTCAACCACGCGAATACAAAGAATGGCTGGCGACTAGCTGGCACCCGTACGGCGGTCTGTAGACTTTAATCGGTGAGTGCTTTTTTGACCGTCTCATAAATCGACGGGTCTTTATGTTTTTTGAACCGCCAGTACCACCATTCACCGCCCCAAAGGTCGATGGGGTGCAGTTTAGTGCGCCTGGCGAGTGCGACGTTTTTGCGGATGTGGGCCGGGCTCATGGATTTGTCCTGTTCTTTCGTGGACATTTCCCAAATGGCGTGCGGCCCCCAGGGTTCTAGCTGAAGTTCATGAATAAAGCTGCGGCGGCCGTGCAGTACGCGGATGGTATGTTTGCGCACCCAGTTGAGTGCCGGAAAATGCAGTGCGTGGTGGTATCGGCCTTGTCCGTACAAGATGCGGTAGTATGAAAAACCGACTTGGTCGGGAATGGGCCGTCGGAATGGGACGCCCCAAGACGTACTGGTAGTCATAATGACCGGCGTTGCGGGATCTAGGCGTTTGACGAGGCTATATTCGGCACGAAGTCTGGCACGGTCGACTTCCGGGCGTTCGCCAAAGCTCTTCAGCAGTGCTTCGTTTTCCAGCTGATAGCTTACGATGCACGGGCGGTTTTTATACCGGCTGACCACGATTTCCAAATAATTGAGCAAGGCTTCGGTGCGCGCATTTTTAGAAAGTTTCCAGGCCCAATCCGGCCAGTGGTTTTCGGGCCAGCGCGGTTGTCGGGCGCCGAGCGACAGCGTGACCCGGCAGCCGTATTTTTCGGCTAAATCTAATTGCCGGTCAAGGGCCGAAAAGTCGTATTCGCCGTGGTATGGTTCATGCTCGTTCCAGTAGCTCATCAAACGAAAACGACGAAATCCCATGCCGGTTATAAGCCACTGCATAGTTTCCTGTGGGTCAAGGCCAAAACTACGGCATTGCTTGGCCGAAAGACTGACGCCGAAACGTTCCGGACTGATGAGTTCGACTGGTTTATTCTTGGATTTTACCCTTTGCACTTTTTGCACTGCTATTTTTGATTCCAGGATGGGTCATGAAAAGTTTTCTTGGCCACGCTCCAAACGGTGGTATCTTTTTCGTGGACTAGCCTGTAGTACCAGTATTCGGCACCCCACAAATACACCTCTTTCATGCCCGTGCCTTCGGCAAATTTCAAGCGTTTTTCGAAGCGTTCGGCGTTAAAAGATTTATTTTGCTCGGCCAGGCTGACCTGCGTAATGCCCTGCCCGTTCGGTGACCATGCTTCGGCCTGTAGTTCGTGGATGATCATATCTTTGCCGGTGTGCATTTTTTGCACGCCCGCCACAAAGGCGTAGTACCAGGCGGGAAACGGGTATTCGATATAGCGTTTTGTTAGGGCTGAGTCCCATACACGTTTATAGATTGAGATGCCAAATTCGTCCGGTGTAGGCTTGCCGATTGGTATGCCGAGCGCATTATTGCTGCGCGAAATGATTAGCTTGTGCTTCGCGTCGAGCCGTTTCACCAGGTCATATTCGCTGATCAGGCGGTCCCTGTCATGATTGGTACACGTGCCGAAACCTTTCAGGAAAAACTCGTTTTCCAGCTGGTAACTATCGAGTGCGGGCGAATCTTTGTAGCGTTTGATGACTGCTTCGATAAAGTTTTCCAGGCGTGGCTGCCAATCCGTTGCCGGCTGGTCAATCGCCCACGACGGCATGTGGCATTCGGGCCAGCGCGGTTGGCGCAAGCCCAGCGACAGTGTGACTTTGGCATCTGCCGCTTCGGCTTTTTGAAACTGCCAATCCAACAGCGAAAAGTCATAATTTCCGGGCGATGGCTCCAGTTGGTCCCAATAGCTCACCAGGCGAAAATGCCGGATGCCAACGTCATGTATAAGCGCGTCCATGGTTTCCTGTGGGTTCAGCCCCAGGCTTTCGGCGTAGGCCGGAATAAATGAAGCTCCCAGCACCCGTGGCTGATCGCTGCTGCTAGCCATGTACCAGCGCGCAATACCGTACATCGTGCCGAGCGTCAGTAAAAATACGCCCAACAAAACAATTAAGATTTTATGCCAAACGTTTGTCCGCCAGTAATTGCTGATAATTTGTTTGGCGCGGTTCGTTACTTTTTTCACGGTAAAATGCAGCTTTCCCTTGCTATATTGAGGTTTTGATTAGGTACAATTAGCGTATGGATGATTCGCGCAGGCGCGTTAGTATAGTTATACCAGCTCACAACGAAGAGCGCCAATTGCGCTCATGCTTGGATGCGATCGCGGCGCAGACGGTGCGTCCCTTTGAAGTGATCGTTGCTGACAATAATTCGCGCGATAAGACGGTCAAGGTAGCCGCCGAATATGAATTTGTGCGCGTGGTGCACGAGCCGCGTCAAGGCCGCGTTTTTGCCCGTAACGCTGGATTTCATGCCGCGCGCGGAGACATCATTGCCCGTATCGACGCCGATATTGTCCTGCCTCCCGAATGGACTAAGCACGTTATTGCCTTTTATGCTGACCCCCGCAATAAGTTTCGAGCCTGGACCGGTGCGGGTTATTTTTATAATGTGCGCATGCCGCGGCTGGTAAGTTTTGGCTATAGCCTGATGGCCTTTCGGCTTAATAAATTGCTTCTTGGCCATTATTCTTTATGGGGTTCGAATATGGCGTTGCCGCGGTCCCTGTGGCAGGCTGTACAGGGCGAAGTGTGTATGCGTAACGACCTGCACGAAGATCTGGATTTGGCGATGCATTTGGCCGCCAAAGGCTTCACCATCACCTACGACACAAGTACCGAAACACGCGTAAATGCCGAACTGCGCCGCGTGCACAGCAATCGGCATGAACTGTGGGAATACCTGAATTGGTGGCCCCGCGCGCTTAAACTACACGGCAATCCGCTGTGGCCGGTGGTATGGTTTTTTGGAGTTTTCGGCCTGTACGCAGCAACACTGATTTTGGTGCTGGCCGAAAAGATCTTTGGTAAAACAGTGCCTCAGAATACCGAAGCCGATTCGCTCGCTCCTGCCTCTGATCTTGATCCGGCCGATTAGCCGTCCTACAGCGGAAGCCCGGTGCCCACTTCGTTTTTATTTTTGATATCCATGAAGGCCAGCGTGTCCTTGCCGTCGATGCTTAAAAGTGCGTAGTAAAGTCGGCTTTGACGTGTGACCTTTCCGCTGCCCGGAAATCGCTGGAAGCTGAAGCGACGGGTGGACTGGTTGCCTGACTGCCCCTGCAAATTAAAGCTGCCGGTCATGTATTTGCGGGCGTATTCATGACAGTAAGGGTCTTTGATGAGCCGTTTTATGGCTTCTCGCAGTTGTGGCTCGATTGTGTCGTCGTGGCGGTGCATGGTTATATAGCTCTGAAATGGCTTTTGCGACATAACATCGTCTAGGCTTTCAAGTACCTCGCCATAGGTAAGTACACGGTCTGAACCGGTGCCCGCACTCTTGAGGAACACGAATTGTGTGATAGGGTCTGGTTCTTTCTCTGGTTTGACCGCTTCGTTTATCGCATCTTGGATAATCCTATCAGTTTGACTGATCTGATCCGCGATGCGTGCATCAAGTTCGGCCGCGCCGCCCTTGAAACCTTTAACCCGCTCCGCCGGGAGTTCAAGTTTATTGAAGCGGCCGCGGTGGATATAGGGTCGAAGGGCTGCTTCCAGCTCATTCCATTCCCTCTGAATGCTGTCAGTTTTGTATTTCCTAAACTGAGCGTTAAGCCACGGCTGCCACTCGTCGCGCTGCTCTATAAGTTGAGTAAGGGCGACGGCGGGGTTAAGTTCCGGGTGGTCGACTTTAAAGATGAGTCCGACTATGGCGGCTGCCGCTCTCATCTGCGAAGAGAGTTCACTATCGGTCGGGTCACCCTCAAAAGCCTGACTCCTAAGAAAATCGGGCAACAAGGCGCCATCTGGAGTAGCTTCGACAAGGGCGTTGTATAGTATATTCTTTCCGTCGTCGATGGGCGATTGTTCGGAATGTACGGCAAGCAATTCCAATAGGCCTGGGAACTCCCGTTGGTCAGGCGCACTGGCCAGTTCTTTTAGACGCTCGAAAAATGGGCGGACGAGTGCAGGTTCGGCCATCGTGTTGCTCAAGAGTTCCAGGCATCGCTGATCGGTCAGACCCGCCATAAAAACTCTGCCGCTATACGTACGCGCCAGAGTCACGCTGGCGGCATTGTCTTCGCCCTCGTGAATGCCGAGGCGTTCAATAAAGGTTTGGCCAACGATATCCGGATCTACGGTCTGCAGTTTTTCTGGGGCTTCAGGGTTGTTTCTTATCTCTGCATCATAGTACTGATGGGCGGCCTTTAGAGAGAAATTAGTAGTTACATTTATGGCCGCGCAGGGGCCCTCCCTTTGGAGGCGGCGCATATTTTTATGATTACGGCGGTCCCGGCGTCCATAAAGAGTTGCATCTTGATCGATGGTTGTAACCGGTACCGCTTTTAGGTGCTTTTGAAGCACGGCCGCCTGCCGCCAAAATGTTTTATTGCCGGCAGCATGATGCGCATACGCGGTCAAAAAAAGTTCGACCCGATGGTGTGGGTCGCCAAGGTCGAATTCGTTTTCGTCACCCACGATGTGGCTTTCTGCCACGCTACTTGGTGGTACATGAATGTCGGCGTCGGGCCTGACAAGCGGGTTGATCACATGGTCTGCTGATTTTACTGCTTCTCTGGCGCGATCCTCAGGACCGCTTACCTGCGGCGTTGTATGAAATAAGAAGGGATCTTGTTCGCTCATAAGGAGTTATCCTACCACACCCTAATATCGACGCAAGTTGTTTTTTAGAAATCGATACCCTTGTTTGCCAAAAATTTATCATCGAAATGGTGTTTGATCTTGGTCATGTCGGTGGCAATATCGACGAGCGGTAGGAGTTCTGCCGGAAAGTTACGGCCTGTAAAACAGAGACTGGTATCCGGCGCGCGCTTTTCAATCAGTGCACGCAATTGTTTGACGGATAGCAGCCCGTCGTGCACGGCATTGTTGATCTCGTCGCAGATGACAAGTTGATAAGCGCCGCTCATAGCAGCTTTCAGGGCTTCATCATACGTTTCCAGAGCCGCTTGTTTATGCTGGGCTTCCGAAATAAATTCGGCGCTCAGGTCGCCAGCGTTATAAAACCCCTTCCCGCCCTTGTAAAAATACAACTGGTCTTCGAACAATGGTTGGATATCGCGGATAAAAACATGTTCACCAACACCCCAATATTTAATGAATTGAATAAATGCCACGTTCCAGCGATTGCCAAGCGCTCGCACCATCAGGCCGATGCCGGCGCTCGTTTTGCCCTTGCTTTCACCGGTGTACACAATTACCACTGATTCTTTGGTCTTGAAATCCTCGAATGCCATGTCTTTAATTATGTAACAGAATTTGATTGTTGTCTAAAGACATCCTGAATGGCAAGGTGCGCAGCTGTGGCGATCGGTTCGGCGGCATGGTTTTTTGCTGCTAGACCTTCTACTAACTCACGGGCGTATTGCAAATGCAACGTGTCCACGGTAAAGTCCGGCGTCGGCTCTCCTGCCTCGATAGCGCTCGCCAGTTCGTCATACTTGCGGACGTCGCTGGCGTTTAAGGGCTGGTCTAGGGCGATACCTTCTTGGCGGCGTGCACTTCCCAGTAGAATGGCGCCTAAAAATAATCCGCGGTGTAGTTCCCGTTCATAACTGTCGCCCGTAAGCTCGCTGAGCAGTGGTGTGCGGCGGTGTGATACTTCCGTAGGGTCAATCTTTCGCGGTGTTCCATATCTGGCAGTCCTCCACGAATCACGGTCGACTTCCTTTTCGAATGCATTCTCGGCCTGGCGACGCCTCCTAAGGTAGCTATCAATAAATTTTTCTGCCGGTTCGCTGCCGAGCGCCGTTGACGATATTTGTTCTCCGGTGGTCATCATTAATCCTCATATTACGGGTAGACGACCGCATTGTAGGATATGCTGCCCTGGATTGACAATATATGTCAGACGGCTTTACACGAGTTTCTTTTCTTTGAGGACGTTGTCGATGCGCGCCCGGTCAAACCCGACAATAATCGCACCGTCGATGTCGATAACCGGGATCCCCATCTGTCCGGATTTTTTGACGGCCTCCTGGGCGTATTCCATCTGTTCTTCAACATTTTTTTCCTGGTACTTCACGCCCAATTTATCGAAATAATCTTTGGCGGCATGGCAAAATGCACACCAGTCAGCGCTATAAACGGTTACTTTTGTATCACTCATATAATAAGTATAGCACCCAACGTTTGACTTGTAATGTGGCCGAACCTGCGATATACAAGATGGATGACAAAAAATCCTAATGCTTTTCCGGATACTTCGTATATCGATGATTTAGTTGGTCCGGATAGTCCGGCGGTTGACCTGTTGCGCGCTGGCGTGGTAATCGAAACCTACGCCCAGGGCAGTCGATGGTTTCGCAATAAGCTTCATCAAGAGGCTGATGTCCAGGGAATGTGCGATAGACTGCCCAGCGACCGACGGTCAGAGATCGCAGCGGATGTAGGCCGGATTACGCATATGTTTGAGCGCGATGCATTGGCCGAGAAGCTGGCACGGCACGGAAGTCTGTTTACCGAACCCGTTCCTCCAAATATCCGCCGACGGCAACTAAATATACTGCAAGGCAGCTGGGCTCGTGTGGCATCCCGCGCCGTCGATATCAGCATGCAGCCCGTACAACCAATAAGAGAGTATGGGGTGGGAATGTCTGGTCCCGATTCCTTTTCAATGCGGAAGTTTTTTATAGCTGCCAATGTCGGTGCCTTTTGGCTTCGTCTCGATATGCGAGCCGCAGCACGGGCTAATGAAGAGGGCCATTTTACGAACAGTGCTTTCCGCGAAAACGTGCTGGTCGAACGTGCCAATGGGGTTACGGCATTCGATCGCCTTTTGCATGAATTACGGTTTTGTTCCTTGGTCGGCGGACTCGACGCTGGCCTGAGCGCGCTACGCACCGAATGGGAACTGAATAGAGGAGAGCGACCGGGAACGGGTACTTTTTATCCACCGGGTTACGATCGGGACTGTATCGATAGAATCAGCATAGGAGTGTTTGGTGATATGCTCCACCGCGTCGTAAGCCAGGGCATGCTAGGGATAGCCGAAGCTCGTATAAATCATGAATTAGGTAATTACGGCAATTTTAAGTGATAGTTTTTTGGCTAGTCGCCCTTGCTCATTCTACCTCTGTTTGGTATAGTACTTAAGAAATGAAGAAAGCCGCCGCCCAATCGACGACTAAATCTGCTAGTGGAAATGACCACTTTGATTTAGGCTCGCTGGCGCTTGATTTCTTGGACACGACTTGGCGGATCGCCGTTCCTGTGGTAATTTTTGCAGTGTTGGGCATCGTGGCCGACAAACAATTTGGCACGAAACCTTGGCTGACATTGATCGGCATGGTCATCGGTTTTGGTTTGGCGGGTTTACTCCTCAAAAAGCAACTCCAGGCGGCTATGGCCAGCGATACAAGCAAGGACAATAAATAGGTATGAACATATTCGCAGCAACCGGACCACACATTAGCATTGCCCCCGAGACGATTTTTCATGTCGGGCCGATTGCTATTACCAACGCTCAGATTTTGGGTGCCCTCGGTTCGCTGATTCTGATCTGGATTTTGTTTGCGACCGTCCGCGCGGTGCGCCAGGGTAGCCGCAGTCGCGGTGCGCACGCTGTTTTGTGGCTGTTCGAAAATCTCTACGACACCACCGTTGAAGTTATTGGCGACAAAACTGTAGCCAAAAAAGTGTTACCACTGGCCGTAACGCTTATGCTGTTCTTTATGATCAACAACTGGCTGGGGCTATTGCCCATTGTCGGGTCAGTCACCTGGGACGGTGCGCCGCTGCTGCGTGGTGTGGCCGCTGACCTTAATACTACCCTTGCATTGGCAATTATCTCGATTGTCACCGCGCAGGCCTGGGCCGTCAAGCGGATGGGTTTTTTCAAAAGTGCCGGCCGCTACTTTATGAACCCGCTCAAAGAACCGCTGCACGCCTTTATCGGTATCCTTGAATTCATTGCCGAATTTTCCCGTACCGCCGCCCTGTCGCTTCGTATTTTTGGTAACGTTTTTGGTGGTGAGGTGCTGCTGGCGGTTATCGCCTTCCTGACGTCTTATGCCGCACCGCTGGCGCTGCCCGTATTTTATGGCCTGGAGCTCTTTGTGGGCGCGGTCCAGGCGTACGTATTCTTTATGTTAACTATTGTGTTTATTTCATTGGGTCTGCCGAATCCGGACGAGGACCATGGTCACGGCGACGAGCATTCGTCTGCCAAGCCGAAACCTCATAAGGTCAAGGCCGCCAAGGAACAGGCGTAACAAGATCAATAGTTTAAGATTTTTAAGAAGTAAATAAAGGAGTTAAAAATAATGGATAGTCTCGCATTTGGTTTGACCTATGCTATCGGCGCCGGCCTGTGTGGTATCGGCCTTGGTTTGGTTGGTTTTGGCGCTATGCAGGCCGCTGGCCGCAACCCCGAAGCAATCGGTAAAATCCGAACCTTGATGATCTTGGCCATGGCCTTCGTGGACTCGCTGGCCATCATCGGTCTGGTGGTCGCGTTGATTATTAAGTTCCTCAAGTAATAACGCTAAGGATTGGCCATGACTTTTTTACTAGCAGAAGCTGAAGGCAACGGCGGCATCGGAGCGCTGTTTA
>JARIHD010000062.1 GCA_029288425.1 Candidatus Saccharimonadota bacterium | reverse complement strand
GGGCTACCCAGCCCGGACGAGGATCACGGCGAGGAAGCTCATGCCGCATCCGAACCCGTCAAGGCCAAAAGCAAGGCGGTGGAGGCCTAAAGTATATGGTTTGTAACAGTAATATAGTAATTAAAGGAGTAATAATTCATGGATAATCTCGCATTTGGTCTGACCTATGCAATCGGTGCTGGACTTTGTGGTATCGGCCTCGGTTTGGTTGGTTTTGGTGCTATGCAGGCCGCAGGCCGCAACCCGGAAGCAATCGGTAAAATCCGAACCCTGATGATCCTGGCCATGGCCTTCGTGGACGCCCTTGCCATCATTGGTTTGGTTGTTGCCCTTATCATTAAGTTCTTGAAGTAATAACGAAGGGACAGTTCCCTGATGCTCGATTCATTAATTGTTGCAAGTACGACGGCCGCGGAGCACGCTCAGGAAGCGTCGCCTGGTTTGCTGCAGGCACTTGGCATCGATGGCAAGCTGCTGATTGAACAGGCTATCGCCTTTCTTATTTTGGTGGCAGTGCTGGGTAAGTTTGTGTACCCTGCCCTCACCCGCGCTATTGACCAGCGCCGTGACCAGATCGAAGCCGGTCAAAAAGAGGCTAAAGAAGCCGCCGAAGCTTTAGAAAAAGCCGAGGCCAAAGTAGCCGACATGCTGGCTGATGCCCGTAAACAGGCCGACGAAGTTATTGCTCGTTCACATAAAGAAGGCGCAGCCATGGTTGCTGACGCCGAAGAAAAAGCAAAAACGCGTGCCGAACAAATCGTCAAAGACGCCCGCACACAGCTGGACGCCGAAGTAGCAAAAGCCCGTCAGGCGCTCAAAAAAGACACCATCGAATTGGTGGCTCTGGCTACCGAAAAAGTAGTCAAAGAAAAGCTGGACGAACGTAAAGACGGTCAGCTCATAACTGAGGCTCTGCAGGAGAAAGCTTAATGGCTGCCGCACGCGCTTCACGCCGGGTTTTGGCCCGCACTATTGCCGCAAAATTAATTGCCGAACCTGCCCGTGCTAAACACTGGATTCAGGCTTTGGCCGCTTATTTGGTGGAAAACAAGCGCGAACACGAAGCCAACCTGATTGTCACCGATATCGAACGTGAACTCTTTGAGCAAGACGGTCAGCTGGTTGTTTCGGTTACGAGTGCACGACCGCTCACCGGTGATGTCCGCAGTCACCTTACCAAATTACTTACAGACCGTTTGCAGGCCAAAAAAGTATTCTTAACAGAGTCTACCGATGCCGCTTTGATTGGCGGTCTTATTGCGCGCACCCCAGATGCCGAACTGGACGCGAGTATCCGCACTAAAATAAATCGGCTCGCAACAATTGACTAATCACATCGCATCTAGAGGAAAGAATAGGAGAATAATAAAACAACATGAGTGAGCTTAAAGTCCAAGAACTATCAGCCGAGCTCCGCGACGCGATCCAGAATCTGCGTGATCGCCAGGGTCTCGAAGAAGCCGGCATTGTTACCCGCGTGGGTGACGGTGTGGCTTGGGTGTATGGCCTGCGCAGCGCGGGTTATAACGAAGTGCTGGAAATCGCCACCTCTGACGGTGGTTCGGTAACTGCTTTCGCCCTTAACCTGCTCGAAGACGAGATTGGCGCGGTGATCTTGGGCGACGACTCGCAGGTTGTTGCCGGTAGCAAAGTGACCTTGACCGGTAAAATCCTGGACGTTCCTGTCGGTCCCGAAATGGTTGGTCGCGTAGTCGACCCGCTGGGTCGTCCGCTGGACGGCAAAGGTCCGATCAAAACCAAAACGCGTAACCCCATCGAACGCCGCGCTCCCGGTGTGATGGCTCGCCAGTCGGTTTCCGAACCAGTCATGACCGGCCTTGTAGCCATCGACACCATGGTTCCGATTGGCCGCGGCCAGCGCGAACTTATCATCGGCGACCGCCAAACCGGCAAGACTGCCATTGCCGTGGACACCATGATTAACCAAGCCAAGCAAAAATCAGGCATTATCAACGTGTATGTTGCCGTCGGCCAAAAACGCTCCAAGGTTGCCGCGCTTATTGAGCGCTTAAAGCGCGAAGGCGTGATGGACCAGACTATTGTGGTGGCCACCAGCCCGGCCGACCCGGCTCCGCTGCTCTACCTGGCCCCATATGCCGGTTGCGCCATGGGCGAATACTTCCGCGACAACAAAGGTCACGCCCTGATTATTTATGATGACCTGACCAAGCACGCCGTGGCTTACCGACAGATGTCGCTACTGCTCCGTCGTCCTCCGGGCCGCGAAGCGTATCCTGGTGA
>JARIHD010000089.1 GCA_029288425.1 Candidatus Saccharimonadota bacterium | reverse complement strand
ATCTATAACATTCAAGGCTCAATAACAGTAGAAAAAATAGAACTCAAACAGTAGTACCTCTGTTATATTTGAGTAATTTATTTGTTCAAAAAGTAATATCCAATACCTAGGAAAAGCGCTGACCGCGTTCGGTGCTTTGTTATGTGGTTACATCTGATATAATACAACTTGATTTTGCCACCTTAGCTCAGTTGGCTAGAGCACCGCTTTCGTAAAGCGGGGGTCTGGGGTTCGAATCCCCAAGGTGGCTCCATTTTATTAGGAGTCTAAGCGGGTATCGTATAGTGGCTAATATGCAACCTTCCCAAGGTTGAGAGGAGAGTTCGATTCTCTCTACCCGCACCACCAGGCTCTATTGTCAAAGCAGCCGTTTCCGACATACAATAGAAGTCAAACCAAGTATGCATATACCTAAACAATATCTACACGATAAACTTGCATTACTGCTTGCCAGTACCAATGTATTTCTGGCATTCCTGTGTATGGTGCTTATTGTCCTCAGGGGAAGTCTGGGGCAGACGGCTGGCGGCTATATTGTTCAGTACCGTGCTAATCTTGGGCTCAGTGCATTTCAAAAGGGCAGTGTGGTACCCATCCTTAGCTTTATCCTTTTTGTCGCCGTAATGTTGGCGATCAACTTACTACTTAGCATCAAGACGTATCCGCTGCGCCGTGCGCTTTCTCTGGCTATCCTCGGACTTGGCGCTTTGGTTTTACTGCTTGCCGTCATTGTAAGTAACGCACTATTGGCGCTGTATTAATATGACAGATATAGAGATTCCATACGCCAAGGACCGAAAAGGCCATTATCGATTCTTTGAGATTTTACCAGGCGTTCTTAGTTGGGTGATGTTATTTTTGCCGCTCATTCTGAGTCTGATTAATGTTACGGTAGCGGCTGTATTTGTACTAGTCTATTTGCTGATTAACTTCACCCGGGCGGTGGCTGCTGCAACGCGTGCCCTCCATGGTTATAGCGTGATGCGCAAGCATCAAAAGATGGACTGGCCGGGGTTGGTCGCCGAACTGCAAGCCGGTGAGGTAAGTGACGCCAGCGCAGTGCGTCCTAAATGGCACTACGACAACCTGCTGCGCCTAAGCGTCCAGCCTACGCAAGTGAAACCCGACGATGTGCTTCACGCTATTATTATTGCTACCTATAATGAAGCACGGGAAGTTTTGGAGCCAACCATTAAATCGGTTTTGGCTTCAAAATATGACATGAAAAAGGTCATATTTATTCTGGCCTTCGAAGAACGCGGCGGCGAAAGAGTGGAGCGGCAGTCCAAAGAATTGGTCGACGCCTACAAAGACCACTTTTTCCATGCTATGGCCGTAAAGCATCCGCATGATATACCTGGCGAGCTGATCGGCAAGGGCGGCAACGTAACCTACGCCGGTCGCCAGCTCCAAAAATGGCTGGAAACAGAAAAGATTGATCCGCTGCGGGTCATCGTAACCACGCTGGATTCCGACAATCGGCCGGATAAATATTATCTGCCAACACTTACATATGCATACTGTTCGTGTCCGGATCCGGTTCGCGCCTCGTTTCAGCCAGTCTCGGTCTATAATAACAATATTTGGGACGCACCCGCGCCGATGCGAGTGTTGGCGACGGGTAACTCGTTCTTTCATATAGTACAGTCAATGCGACCCCATACATTGCGTAATTTTTCATCGCATGCACAGGGCATGGCTTCACTTATTGAGACCGACTTTTGGAGTGTACGTACGATTGTCGAAGACGGCCATCAATACTGGCGCGCATTCTTTCGATTTGACGGAAACTACCGCGTGTATCCGCTCTATATACCAATCTATCAAGATGCAGTGCTGAGCGATACACTCAAACGGACGCTAAAGGCGCAGTTTATGCAGCTCAGGCGGTGGACTTACGGCGTGTCCGATATCGCCTACATCATTGATAAAGGATTCTTTAAAAAGAATAAAGTGCCTCGTTTCAGTCTTTGGACGCGTGTGCTGCGGAGTATAGAAGGGCATGTGACCTGGGCTGTCGGACCATTACTCGTACTGCTGGGCGGTTTCATCCCGTCCTTGGTACATCCTAAAAGCTTGGCAGCCAACGAATTGCCCTTGATCGTGAGCCGCATCCAGACCTTTGCCTTACTATTTGCATTGGCAACCATATTTATTTGTCTGAAGACCCTGCCGCCCAAACCGGATCGCTACAGGCGTCATCGCACACTTTTTATGGTGCTGCAGTGGGCATATTTGCCTCTGACAACCATCGTTTATAACTCATTTGCGGCATTTTATTCTCAGACGCGTCTGATGCTCGGCCGCTATATGGATACATTTGACGTGACCGAAAAAGCCGTTGTTACCAGCGAAGGACAAAAGAAAAAGTAATCGTACACGACTTGGATGTCGGCCGGTCGCATTACTTATGGTAGGCCTGGTAGATTGCCGCTGCAGAAGGGTCAAAACGTCGGAGTACTTCTGAAGAGGTCTGGATAATCGCATTCCGAGTAAGTTGGCCGTCCTTTAGGTGCTTCTTGAGCAGCTCAGTAATAATTGTTTGGGTTAGTCCTGAAGCCTCGGCTAACGCGCGGGGGCGGTGCTTGCAGCTCTCGTAGACACTCAAGAATAATAGATCGCGTTGAAAGGGCGAGAGTACTTTGCCATCTAGTTCGACGCGAATGCTGGCGGATAGGTCAAACGCTTCGTGTGAGGTGAGTATACTGGCGCACTGCAAACATTTGCGCCGTCGCCAAATCTGATTTAAACGTTTTTGGGGACGCGAGTTAATTACCTGCGTGCCTGAGCCACAATATATGCATACCATGACTACATATTGTCATATAGCTATTTAAAATGCTAGTGGAAAACTCTGTATAATTTGTGGGTAAGGGCAAAACAATAGCAAGCAAAAAGCCGCCTCAGCTTACAGGGCGGAGGCGGCAATAAGTGCTTTGCCACTACTTAATAGAGGTGGCTACGCGCAAACGGCGAATGCGATTTGGTTTAGAGGAAAATGTTAATTCCTCATAAAAAAGCTTGAAATCATCAAGCGTCGTTGATTTTTTGATACTCACCAAAAAGTCTCTTAACCCGACTATGTTAGCAAAGCGAGGAGTGATAGTCAAGTCTCCTATACCTGCGAATAATATGACTAACAGGGGAGAATCAGTTGCTATTTCACTTAAAATAGACTATAT
>JARIHD010000088.1 GCA_029288425.1 Candidatus Saccharimonadota bacterium | reverse complement strand
TCCATTACGGGTTGAATAATCGGTTCATTAATAAGTTGGTCGGCGGCGTCGAGCGCGGCCTGATTGGGCTGCGAACAGCCGTAAAAATCTGGTGTCAGCCCGGGGTACTCTTGAGAAATCGGCTCGGCTGAAGGTATAAGCAGGCTTCCGATCAGTGCCAGGCGCAGCGGCAATCGGGAGTAATGCAGTACAGATTTCGGTGCAGATTCCACCAGGTGTAACTCCTTTAACAAAGAGTCCATGATACCATACGGTTATCGACGTGACTATATGGAGTGCAGAATCTTGGAGGGATCTTGACGTGCGGCTCGCCAGGCAGGATAGAGCCCGGCCAAAATTGCAAAAACGGTTGCCAGAATCACGCTGCCGACACATAGCCATAGGGGTGCGGCAGCAAGATCGACAACCGGAAGGTTTTGGGTCTGCAAGATGGCGGCGATACGTTCGTTGACCATGGCGCTGGCGTACCACCCGGCTGCCGCTCCGATCGTCCCTCCGAGAATGCCCATGAATGCAGCCTGTACCAAAAAGATACCCGCGATTACCCGCCGCCGCGCTCCCACGGCCCGCCATATGCCGATAATGTACCGCTGTTCGGATACGGTCATGAGCATGGTATTTACAATGCCCAGGCTGGCCGCCAGCAATGCCACGAGCGCTACCGAACCCAGAATAAGCCACATGATAGTTGAAAATTGGGTCAATTTTTCGATGATGGCGCCAGTAGAGACCTGGCCGTAGCCCAACTGACTAATGGCTGTGCCCACTTGCTTGACTGCGGCTGGACTCACCGTATTCACTAAAATAGACGAATACCCATCTTCGGCCAGATAGTCCTTTTTTTCTGTAGGCGATATTTGGGCGGTGCGAACCTGGCGCGCCCACTCCAGCGGAATAAGCAATTTATTTTCGTCGCTGCCTGCGCCGGTTATGCCGACGACCGTAGCGGTCAACTTCGCGGGCGTTTTATTAAAGTCATCGTATTGGCTTTGCGTCGCCCGAACGCCGGGAACGACCGCACCGTCACCGCGGTAGCCATTTTGGGTTGTGAAGGTTATTTTTTTACCGATAATGTTCTCGGTTTTGGCTAGACCAAGATCTTTTAGATACGCTTGTCCCAGGATGACTTCCCGGGCTGTAGGTGCTGAAAAAGACTTGCCGGCACTCAATGTGATGCTTTGGCCTGAGTCTGATACGCCCTGGGCCTGCGCCACAAAAGTTTTGTCTATTCCTTCGATGTTGAATTTCTGCAGTTCCCAAACACCTGCACGCGGACTGGCGTTTTTGACGCCGGGAATGTTCAATAGCTCGGCTACGGAATTGTCATCAAGTTTGGCAGTTTTGTCATTCGCTTCTTGGACACTGCCGAAAAAACTAATATTGGCCGACATTTTATTAGACGTAACAATTATGTTCGCCAGGGCGTCGTCTGGCGCGAGTTTGGTGGTGATTGCTTGCCGGCCCCCCAGGCTAATGGCCGCCAATGTAACTAAGATAACCGTACTTATTGCCAGTGCCAAAACGGTAAGTGCCGACCTGATACGCTGCCTGGTTATTTCGCGGTGGGCGATTTGAATGTAGTCACTAACGCGCATGGTCTGCCTCTGTTAGCTGTCCGTCGCGCATGTGGACGATACGGTCGGCGCGTTTGGCCAAGGTTAGGTCGTGCGTTACGAAAATAACAGTAATGTCCTGTATGCGGCTCAACCGCTCTAAAAGTTGCATAATCTGTTCGCCATTTTCGGAATCCAGGCTGCCGGTTGGCTCGTCGGCGATGATGACCTGCGGGCTGGTCACGAGGGCCCGCGCAATAGCGACACGCTGCCGCTGGCCGCCGGAAAGTGTTTCGGCACGTTGTTTTGCCTGTTTTTCCAGGCCGACCGCTGCCAGGGTTTTGAGCGCCAATTCCCTTCGCCGCCGTCGACGCATGCCAGCCACAACCAGCGGCATACTTACATTTTCAAGAGCGCTATAGTGTGGCAGCAGCCCGAAGGTCTGGAATACAAAGCCGATTTTCTGGTTGCGATATTTGGAGAGGATTTTGTCGCGGGTGCGCAGCATTTGTCCACCGGCGCTTACACTCCCTTCATCGGGCCGCGACAGTCCGCCTATCAGATGGGCAAGCGTGGTTTTTCCTGAACCTGAGGGTCCTACAATGGCAAGTATTTCACCTTTTTGCACCGATAAGTCCACGTCGGCGACAGCCCGAATCCGCTCCCGCCCCACGCGGAACGTTTTTGACACCTTGGACAAAACAATAACAGGCCCCATATGCATTGTTCCATTGTACTGCACTTATGCTTGGCCGTAAAAACTAGACGTCGTAACCAGCAAATGTTTTATGGAAGTCTTGGGTTTTGGGATTGTGCGTATATCCCATGCGACTGGCAACTGCATCGTAGCTTTGTATGAGTCGCTTTAAGGGTACTCTTGTTCTATAAGAGTTATTGGCCGCGCTTTGAATCTGTACCTCGGGTAATTGCATCCGATAGGCAATGTGTTCCCAAGCCCTCACGAGGGTTTCACGCCAAGCAAGCCCGCTCATAAGCCCAGCTCGCACAGCTCCCTGATAACCAGATTTTACGGTGGGGTCGGCGGTATTTACCCCTTGCAGCTGCTTGATAACAAGACTGCCCGTAAGACCTATACTGGCGCCACCGACCGCACCAAGTATGTTGTTATATGTTAGCCCGATCGCTAACTTGGTGTCTAAAAAGGGGCTGCCGCTGGCCCGTTCATAGTTGGTTTCTATTCCAGCGGGCATCGTGCAATCTATTATGGCGGCCGAGTCAACTTTACGAACCGGTACAAGACGATGGTTTTTGTCGAACTGGTCGGGCAGATATTGAGATGAGTGCGCGACTGCCAAGGATGCTAGGTCAAGGGCCGCTACTTTTTCCTCAAAAAAATCATAGAGTCGGCGATGCTTGTCTAGTTTAGAATCTATATCATCGAACGTGTCGCTCTCGGACGTTGGTGATCTATTTGGCAGCCGCAACATGCCATACAGGTCGTAATAGTGCTGCTCCTGGGGCCCATTTAGGGCACCACTGGACGCCAACTGTTTTTGCTGTGTCAACTTTATATTCCTGACGTCAGCCTTGTTTTTTCATAGTATGTAAATAATAACATAGGCACTCATGTATCCATCCTGCTGTATATTTGACGTTGCTTCCGGTCTTGCCTGTCCGTGCGGGGCGGCGGTATAATAAGCGTTAGCAATGTGTGTGCTGACCGACATACTCATTCTTGCTGGTTCGCCGGCGATTTAGGGTGGTATCGAGGGCTTCTTACATACAGGCCGCATAGTTTTACGTATTACCAGACTGCATACACACTGGCCGCGTCATAGAATGCCGGCAAAGCGTCCCTGCCCGTCTCAAATTCAAGCAAATGTTCTGCTGTACAAGCATTTCGTATGAACGGTTACGAAGCGCCCGCAGATCATCTATTCCTATCCGTTCTAAAGAAGTTTCGGCTTCCTACTTACCAATCTAACTTTTAGGAGCTTGACCTATGAGTAATCGCGTATCTGTTAACAAAGAAGTAACCGTCACCGCCGTATATTTCCGCGGCCGGGGCGATCTTAAGAGCTTTCCCAAGCGGATGGAATACAATGGCCAGGAGTACACTTTTATGGAATCCGGCCTGCGGTTTTTGATTCACAAGGGGCAGCAGCTGACTCAGATTTTTGACATGACCGACGGCATGGCGAACTATCGCCTGAAGTTCGACGACAATGATAAACTGTGGACGCTGATGGACATTAGTGAGGCGCCTCGGGCGCTTGCCTAAAAAAGCGGGCTCTCAGAACGCAGAATGACACCTTTAGCCGGGTGTCATTTTTATTTTTGCGACTGATTTGTGCGTTGATACGAAGCTATGGTAGGCTGCAAATTATGAAGGATGTTGATATGCGATCAGTGGCCGCGGGGGCGACACTGCACTGTCTGACTGGCTGTGCTTTGGGCGAGATTATCGGGCTGGTGTTGGGTACGATTTGGAGTTTGTCCTCTGGTGCGACGGTAGCATTGTCTATCGGGTTGGCTTTTGTATTTGGTTATTCCCTGTCCTTGCTGCCCCTGCGTGCAAGCGGATTGTCATTGGGGCGTAGAATGCGGTTGGTGTTGGCGGCCGATACGCTGTCGATCGCAACCATGGAAATTGTAGATAACCTGGTAATGCTGATAATCCCGGGTGCTATGGGTGCTGGAATTGTGAACCCGATCTTTTGGGTGAGCATGGCGGCGTCCCTGATGATGGCATTTTTAGCAGCCTTACCCGTCAATGTATATTTGTTGCGCCGTGGTCAGGGGCATGCGCTCACTCACGAACATCACTCGGGGCATCATAAGGCACATCACTAAAGGAGGGATACTATGCAAAACAAAACACTGCTCGGCGGCATTATTGGCTTTATTTTGGGCGGATTGCTTGTTTCAATCGTCGCCACAGCCATTGACAAACCGCGTCAGTCCGAAACATCAAAACCGGCGGACAATACGGGCATGGCCATGCACGACATGCCCGGCGAACTGGAGCGCAAGACGGGTGACGATTTTGACCGCGCATTTCTAGACATGATGATCGATCACCATGAAGGTGCGATAGCGATGGCGGCTTTGGCTGGCACGCGTGCCAAGCATGCCGAAATAAAAGACCTCGCGGCTAAAATTGACACGGCGCAAAAGGGCGAAATCGATCAAATGAAACAGTGGCAATTGGAATGGGGTTATGAAATGCTTGAGCACACCGAACATGATAATCATCATCACGAGCACACCGGCGATCCTATGCCACACGAACAGTAGTACGATTAGGGTGACCTTATGCACTTATTTAGCCGCCGCAGGTACTGCGGGACAGGGGTTCGAGCTTGCTGAAGCGGTCGGCTACTTGTTTGTCGGTGGGTTTGTCCTTTTGGACAAAGATAACGACATTGCCGAGGAGATTGTTAATGTCTTTGAGCTGTTCTTCATCGGGCGGCGCATTGTGGTTGTGACCGGCATGGGCGTAGGCACGCGGGAAGAGTTTGTCCAGCAGGCTCGCTTCGGCAGGCGTAGTGATGTTGCTCTTTTTACCAAAGAATGTTTCAAGGTCTTGGCTTAGAAAATCTTGCCAGCTGCGTTCTTTGTGTTCGTTTTGATCACCTGTATAAATATAAAATGAATCTCCGTCCGGGATTTTGGGCAGCGCCTTACCATGAATCGGTACTTTTATGACCTGTGGCAGCTTGTCAAAACGATACCCCATAACAGTGTCCGGCCCGCCCACCAGATTCCAGCCGTAATATTTGAGCACCTGCCCGCCGCTCAGACCGTCCCAGTGCACATGCGTCATCTGATCTTTTTGGTCATGGAAATGTACGGGTGATTTGGTAAGGTCAACATTGCAGTTGTCCTTTGAGTAGCCTTCCTGAAAAGCGGAACTGGCGAAATTGATTGCCCGCCCATCTACCAAAATCTGAGTGCGAAAATGATAATGCTGAAACTGGGGATTGCGGATGGTTGCCGGCGTAGCGCTAAATGCAGCCGCATACACGGCAACTACGGCCACCAGAGCTGCGATGACAACAACTAACAAGATGTGCGCCGCCCGCTTTTGACGCAGCTTGCGCTGTTCGGGCGACAAGAGTTTTTTGGACTTTTCGGCGGGTTCTGGCTGCTCTTTCATAGGTATAGTATAGCTGGTCTGACACCTGCAAGGCTAGCCCATCCATGCAGTAACTTCTTTTACAAACCGCTAAAAGCGCAGTATGGTTAAGTATAGTCATGAGCATTACGAGTGCGCAAAAAAAGAATAAACTGCCGGCTGACAGCCATTTGCGGCGCTGGGTGGACGGCGCCGTGGTGTACCAGGTCTATCCCCGCAGCTTTCAGGATTCAAACGGCGACGGTGTCGGTGATATTCCCGGCATTATCAGCCGCCTCGATTATCTGAAGGATCTGGGCGTGAATGCAGTATGGCTGTCGCCTTTCTACCCTTCACCAATGGCCGATTTTGGCTATGATATCGCCGATTACCGTGATGTTGATCCCCAGTTTGGCACCTTGGATGACTTTAAGAAGCTGCTGCACGAAGCACACGCACGCTCGATCCATGTCATGGTGGATCTGGTGCCGAATCATACATCAGACGAGCATGAATGGTTTGCCCAGTCCCGTTCGTCGCGTGATAATCCTAAGTCTGATTGGTATATCTGGAAGAATGCCAAATCTACGCTGCCGGACGGCACGCCGCAGCCGCCGAATAATTGGCTGGATGTATTGACTGGTGCATCTGCTTGGCAATGGGATGAAACGCGCCGGCAATTTTACCTGCACAGCTTTCATGCCAAACAACCGGATCTGAATTGGCAGAATCCCGCCGTACGCGCAGCGATATGCGATGTGATGCGCTTTTGGCTGGATCTGGGTGTTGACGGTTTCCGCGTGGACGCTGTGTACTGGATGGCCAAAAATCCTGATTTTACCGATGATCCGCCGGTGCATCCCGTCTATGCGAAAGGTCCTGCGACTAATTACCATACACTGCGGCATGACAATAGCATGGGCTGGCCTGAAGTGTACGCTTATTTGTCGGAAATGGCCGATGTCCTCAAAGAACCGGCCTACCGCACCGCCGATGGCGAGACGGACCGTTTTATGGTGACCGAGGCTTATCCTGAAGGAAAAAGTTCACTTGATGCGTATATGGCGTTTTACCAAGGTGTTGATCCGGCTGTAGCCGCGCCGTTTAATTTTGATGGGCTGGTGCTGCCATGGCAGGCGCGTACGTGGCGCATATCGCTGGCCAGTTTTCATGCGGCCATGGCGACGTGCGGGCCGCGGGCTATGGCCTGTTATGCCTTTGGCAACCACGACCAGCACCGCTTGGCGAGCCGCTGGCCGGAAGTTGCTGCGCGCGGTATTGCGGTTATGCAATGTACGCTGCCCGGCATGACTTTCGTGTATTACGGTGAAGAGATTGGCATGCATAATGTGACCATTCCTGCGGATCGGGTACAAGATCCGGCAACTACCGGCGGCGCAACTGGGGGTGGTGGCCGTGACCCGGAACGCACGCCGATGCAGTGGTCGGATGAATTAAACGCCGGGTTTTCAACCGCCGGTCGGACATGGCTGCCCCTGGCCGATGATTACCGAACCAATAATGTGGCCGCCCAGACAAAAAACCCGCATTCGTTCTTGACTCTGTATAAAAAACTTATTCAGCTGCGGCACGACTGTGATGTTTTGCGTTACGGTGATTTCGCGGTATTGCCTATGGTAACTCCGCATGTATTGGGTTACGTGCGGAGTTTTGAGGGTAAGCGCCGGGTGACACTGATCAATTTTTCGCCTGAGCCGGTCGTCCCCGAACTTGATCTAGAGCTGCGTACGTGTCTTGTTTCAAGTGATCCACGCTCAAAGCTAACTGAGTCTTTTGTTTCGTCAACTTCTGTCGAACTGCTTCCATATGAGGCAGCATTTTTTGAGGCAGCATAGATAGCAGTTTGGTTTCCTCGATGGTGCGGAGTAGTGTATCTACCGATTCCGCAACGGTGAACTTGCGGGCGGCCCTGGCACGTTCAAGTGCGGTGAGTGGTCCGAGTGCTGCAGCGCGCGCCAGCCCTTTGGCCAGTGCTTGCGGGTCGTCGGGTTTCACAAATACCACACCACCGGCGCTCGTTTCAGGAATGCCGCCTGCTTTTGAGGCGACGACTCTACAGCCGGCGTGCTGGGCTTCAACCGATAATATGCCGAATGCTTCGTGCCAAAAAATGTCGGTCGACGGCATAACCACGATATCATGTTCGGCCATCAGCTCGGCCATTTCCTGAGGGCTGCGGCGGGCGGGTACTAAGTTGACCCATGGATGCGCTTCAAGTAGTGCACGGACTACCTGCCCTTCTTTAGGATGGCTGCAGGCCGTGGTGGCCGTCAGTTCGTAATCCAGGTCTTGCATTTTGTCCATGTGCAGCGATGCAAGCAAGGTGTAGATACCTTTATCCGGCGTTAATCGGCCGGCGAACAAAATTCTGGTTTTGCTGCTGTTTTTAACGGGCCGCTTGACGCGGCTGAATACGTTTTCGGCAAATGGATACACCGCGGTTATGTCACGCGCAATCTGACGGGCGTGTTTGCTCCACATTTTGGCCGCGTACCGGCTGGGAGTAATAAGCTTTTTGTGCTTGAATGCTTTGGGGTTGAACAGCGGGTCGCGGCGTGCGCAAGACGTGGGTGGACAGTGCAGAATGACATACGCTTTATGCCTGGTGGGCACGTCCAAGGGATAGGTAATGAACACAATAGTGTCGTCAAGTTCGGAAAGTTCTTCTTTTGATTTCAAGGCTTGGAACGTGATGTCCGGAAAATCTTCGCGTCCGTCGTTTGTTCCGTGGCCGATTGTTAAAATTCGGGTTTCGATCCCCCGCCGCATGAGCTCACGGATTTGCCCGGCGGTGTAGTTCTCGGAGCCACCGGTTCCCGCTAAAAATGGGTACTTGGATGACCATACAAATGAAATCATGTAAATAAACCTCCTTGAAAGGCCACTAAATATTACAACGAATTACCAAGATTTGTATGTAAGAAATCGAGTTGCGAATACATGTTGCTTATGATTTTGAGAATTACCAGGGGTATGCAAAAAATGCTATATGCAATCCAGAGCAAAGCGTGGTATATAGTGGCCAGATGGGCAAACGATTTTTAGAATCCTAGGGGAACCAAAATATGGATCGGCACAAGTTCGTTATAGTTTCTAATCGTTTGCCTGTGAGCGTTTCCAGGCAAAACGGCGAATTGGTGTTCACGCCGAGTTCGGGCGGTCTTGCAACCGCGATGGCGAGTCTGGGCGATCAAAGTGCCGATTATGTCTGGATCGGCTGGCCAGGCATCGCCGCCGATGATCTGACTGCGGCCGAAAAGACCATCATCAGGAAGAAATTAGGCAGTCATAATTGTTTTCCAGTTTTTTTGACGCGCGACCAGGTGCGTCTTTTTTATGAAGGCTACGCCAACGATACGCTATGGCCGCTGTTTCATTATTTTCAGTCGCTTGCTCAGTACAACAGCGCATATTGGGCGGCATATAAAGAGGCGAGTGCCTTGTATAAAAAGGCCGTGGTTAAGTTGGCCCATCCGTCGGCCTCTATCTGGGTACACGATTACCATTTGATGCTGCTGCCGCACCAATTACGCATTGCCTTGCCCGCCAGTACGATCGGCTTCTTTCTGCACATCCCCTTTCCATCATACGAAATTTTCCGAATGCTGCCTGAACGGGCGCAAATTTTGGAAGGCCTGCTGGGTGCCGATCTTATTGGGTTTCATATTTATGACTATGCACGGCATTTTTTGAGCAGTGTTGCGCGCATTTTGGGACTGGAAACAAGCCATGGGTCAATCATTATGGGCGACCGCGTCGTCAAAGTAGACGCCTTCCCTATCGGTATCGACTATCAAAAATTTGTAAACAGCCTGGATGACGACGCCACCCAGGCGGAGTTGGCGACCCTGGCCGAACACTATGAAGGTAAAAAGATTATTCTGTCGGTCGATCGTCTAGACTATAGCAAGGGTATTTTAAAACGGTTAGAAGCATTCGAGGCTTTTCTAAAACGTTATCCTGCGTACCTCAAAAAAGTGTCGCTGGTGATTGTGGCCGTACCTTCCCGTACCGAAGTCGAGACATATAAAGACCTCCGCGATGTGATCGAACAAACCATCGGCCGCATCAACGGCGCGTTCGGCAGTGTGGACTACACGCCAATTTCGTACCAGTTCAAAAATTTGCCGTTCGAACAGGTTTTGGCGTTGTTTGCGGCCGCCGATGTGGCATTACTGACACCGCTCCGTGACGGCATGAATCTGGTGGCAAAAGAATACGTCGCCGCCAAGCAGCATACCAGCGGCGTGCTGATACTCAGTGAAATGACAGGAGCGATCGACGAACTGCCCGAAGCACTGCGTATTAATCCTAATGATATCGACTCTATCGTTGTGGCACTGCACCGCGCACTCACCATGCCAAAAAAAGAGCAGCTGCGCCGACTGCATTCCATGCAGCGCCGACTGTCGCTATATACCGTACAGCGCTGGGCAAATGATTTTATCGAACAGCTACAAGCTTCCAAGCAACATCAACTGCAACAAAGCAGCAAGCTACTCACCGAAGCTACCGAAGCAAAAATTATCCGTGCCGCCAAAACCGCCAAACGTCGCCTATTGCTGCTGGATTACGACGGTACGCTGAGGCCGTTTGCTGCTACGCCGCAGCAGGCCATACCTTCTGCCGGACTAATCAAACTTATCCGTAACTTGGCGGCCCAGACCGGAACGACGCTTTGTATTGTAAGTGGCCGGCCCCGCGTGACATTAGAAGACTGGTTCGGACACCTGCCAGTGGTGCTGGCAGCCGAGCACGGCGCATTTATCAAAAATGAGGGCGATTGGGTGCAGCAGCAGGCGACAATGCATGACCAAAAGAAACTGATTATTCCTCTACTGCAACATTACGCTGACCGCACGCCGGGCGCGCGCATCGAGGAAAAAGATTTTGCAGTGGTATGGCATTACCGCGGCGTGGCAACAGAATTGGCGTCGGCGCGCAACGCAAGTCTGCGCTATGAACTTAGACGTTTATTGGGCAATACCGATATCGAGGTCCATAATGGCGCAAAAATTATCGAGATGAAACCGCGCAGCGTACGAAAAGGAGCGGTCGCCGAAGACTTGTTGGCACTGCACCCGGCCGATTTTGTCCTTTGTATCGGCGATGATTACACCGACGAAGATATGTTCAAAGCCCTGCCCGACGAGGCATTTACCATAAAAGTCGGTCTGGCCGATACCGCGGCTCGATTCCAAATTACCACCACAGACAGTGTACTGCAGTTTTTGCGTAAACTTAGCTAGCTAGCGTGCGGTGTAAGTTTATTTGTAACTTCCGTACCCACTTTGGCATCCACGCCCATATTGTGCAGTTTTCGGTAGGTCTTTAGGAGTAGTTCCCTGTACGTTGGGGCGAGATTGGCTTTTCGCACCAGCGCCCGACGTTGGATATGTAGCTCCTCTGGAGAAGCGTTCTGTTTGTCTCTGGCAAGCCGAATAGTCTCCATGTCGCAATAGGTTTTTGGCGGAATGCCGGTAGTTATTGCCATGTGAAACAGCATAATTGAGGCATGAAACAGCAGGCGCCTTTCCATGCTTCCCCCCATAAAACGCTGCTTTTCCGGGCGGCTGAGTTGGATGATTCGTTCAATCAATGTCCGCTCGCTAATAGTCTTGATCTGTTCGGGCATAAAGACGTTGAGTTCATTAATTTGGTTGATCGCCACAGCCATTTCGTCGTAATACTGCTCTTTTGCATACTGTAGAGCCGCGCCGAGGTGTTTTAATTGCTGCGGACGGTTTGCAGCTTTGGACTCGGGCGTACCTGGGAGGGCATAGGCTAGTCCACAGCCAATGGCGTCAAGGGCAGTTTTGAGTATCTCATGCTGCGTTTTTGCATTTAAATTCGCCCTACATTTGAATTCTTTGAGCTGCCGGTACAGAGGATATGTGCTTGCATCTTTGGCTAGGGCATTGAGCTGATCTAGAAATCTTGCATGGTGTTGTTCGGCCTTTATTTCTTTTCGGAATTTTTCATTCTCATCTTCCGCCGCTTGTTCATGAGGGCGCGGCGGTGGTGTGGGCACGAAGCGTCGCGGCCTTGTTGGTTGCCGTACGGCTGCTTTTTGGGAGTCGTCATCAGCATTATCGCTACGTGGCAGGGGGACTTCGGATAAGGTTGTGGGTTCGGAGTCTGCAGTTGTTTCGGCTATAAAAATAACTTTGGCAGTCCAGGAATAGAGCTGCGGTAATGAACCCCGGGCGTTACATATACTAACTCCGAGCGCACGGCTGACGAGATCCAGTTCCTGTAGGGCAATGTATACATCTTGGCCGGTAATATCTTCGGCGGTCTTTTTTGCTATTAAACCACCTAGCTCACCAAGCGTATATTCACGGTCCGGTTCGCCGTGCAGAGATTTGATGAAGTTGATGGTGATGGGCTGTAGCCGGCATTCGAAGGGCTCGCTTTTTTCACAAGATGCATCCCCGTTCGGGGGAATATCGTATCGAATCGTATCACCGTTAAGAAGTGGGACGCGTATCGGGCCCGCTTGAGGGTCTTCTGGAATAAAGCCCTGCGATGAGACAACTTCACTAGCCATAACTGGATCGTTATTTCATAATATTTTAACATATTGTTCAGTTTTTAAACAGCTCTGGAGCCCGGCCAGAACACTCGCTCATCAGCCAATGGAAAGCGGCCTTGTCTCGCTGGGCACTATAGGCCCCGTGTTCTGGCCGGGCTCCAGAGCTGTTTTCAGAATCAAAATTACCTGAAAAAGTGTTGGATTTTTCCTAATTAACGAACATCTGTCCGCATATTATGAGGAGACAACTAAAAACAAGGGGAAGCGCTTTATGGTAAGAAAAAGATTACGCGCTGTGATGCTGGTGATGCTCAGTGTGCTGACGCTCACCGGTCTAAGCGGTGGTCAGGCGGTGCTCGCGCAGGCGGAAAAACCAAAAATGCAAGATATTCGCTGGGGGGCCTGTCCGCCCGAAATTCCCGCTGGAATGCCCAGGTTCCAATGCGGAACGATCCAAGTACCCCTGGATTATAAGCGGCCAAATGGCAAACAAATAACCGTTGCCGTATCCAAATTATCGGCCGCCGACCCGCACCAGCGTCGAGGTTCACTCTTTTTGAATCCTGGAGGACCAGGCGGAACCGGACTCGATATGCCGCTGTGGATGAGCATGCTGATGCCGCAGAGCATCCTAAACCAATATGACCTGATCGGTTTTGACCCTCGTTTCGTGGGGCAAAGTACGCCCATAACCTGCGGCCTATCGTTTAAAGAAGCTCAGGAAGTCGCGCCACCACTTGAACAGCCGGGTGGATTTGACAACACCGTCCGCGTTATGCGCAAAGCCGCTCAAGGCTGTGACCGCAACGCCGGAGCTAAGCTTGCCTATGCGACCACCGCCAACACAGCACGCGATATGGACATGATCCGTGGCGCACTGGGCGATGCCAAATTGTCATACTTCGGATACTCGTACGGTACGTATTTGGGCGGTGTATATGCCGGCCTATATCCTGGTAATGCCGACCGAATTATTTTGGACAGCGCGACGAATCCCCGCGGTGCATGGCGGGACATGTTCCGTTCCTGGGGGCCGGGCGGCGAACAGCGCTTCCCTGATTTCGCTCAGTTTGCAGCCGATACCAATGACTTCTATCATTTAGGCGCGACCCAAGAAGAAGTGCGGGCCACATATTTTCGCCTCATGGACAAACTCAAAAGCAATCCCCTCACTATAGACGGCATGGAATTGAATGACGCTTGGTTCCGCGTTTTGACTTTCGGGGCGTTATACAATGATATGAATCTTCCCTTCCTGGCTGCGTTTTGGCAGCTCGTTAATGAAGACGCTCCGGTAGCCGCCATGTCTCAGCCGCTGACGAAGCTGATGAGTGCCAGGCACGAACCCGCCTCGAGTGTTCCCGCCGATAACTCTTCTGCTTCTGCTTTGGCAATCCTGTGCGGTGACGTCAAATGGTCCACTAGCGTCAGCCAATACAAACAGGAATTTAATGCCGACAAAAGGCAGTTCCCGTTGTTCGGCGCTTTGGGTTCCAACATCTGGCCTTGTGCCTTTTGGCAGACAGAGCCTGCAGAACTGCCGGTGAGGATCGACGGTAACGGCCCTGCGAACAATATTCTGGTGCTACAAAACTTGCGCGACCCAGCCACTCCTTATTGGAATGGCGCCGAAATGCGCAGTGCCCTCGGTAAGCGCGCCCGGCTGATAACCGTAGATCAAGGTGGTCACGGCGCAGCATTCATTGGCTTCAATAACTGTGCCGACGATGCGGCTACCGGCTTCTTGACGAAAGGAACGTTCCCTTCGGCCGACAAATATTGCCCGTCCGACATGGATAGGAATCAAATACGTTCGCTTTTGTCGCCGGACCGCGAACGTGCGATCAGTAAGATATATCAAAAGATCGTTTGGTAAACGAGACTACAGAGATATAGCGTGGGCGGCCCGACGTGGCCGCCCTTCCTAGTTTTGGATTAAACGACCTGAAAGATCGCCCCAAGGAAGGAGGCCTTCACAATCTAAGATCTCCCACCCCCGCTCTTCAGCGATTCGTCGCACGTCGTCCAAAGGATTCACCGCACACGGATAGACGGCTCGTTCGAGTAGCGGCAAATCGGACTTTGCGTCACCAAATGCTCTATGCAATACGGTATCTTCGCCGAGCTTTAATCGGCTGGCCGCCGCTGTACGGCCTAATTTTGCCCACTTATCGCCGTAGATGCCTCTTACGCCCCTGGCGTCGGCCTCGTATTCTTCGAAACTCTTTCCGAGTGATGCGACCGCACCGATACGCCGCCCGAACGCTTGGATAAAAGCATCGGGCCCGTCGGAAATAACAATGATTGGCCCTTCTGCTTTTGCATCCCTGATCCTTTGCTTCATCTCGGGATAGATTTGTTCTACCGAGCGTTCGGCTGTCAGTTCGGCGGCCTCTTCTATTTTGTCTGGAGACACGCCCTCAACCAGTTGGTGAAAGACCCTATTGACGGCGCGGATATAATCGAGACCGCTCAGTCCTGGGGTGTTGCGCGCGTCCAGGCTGGCTAGAAGATCCCCATGCTTGCCGAGTGCTCCCACTTGAACAAGCGCTTCGGTCATGTGTATGTTGGATGGTCCGTTTGCGCTGCATCGGTCATAATCAAATGCGGATAATAGTTTCAAGTGAGACTCCCTTTTTTACGGATCAACAATAAGTCAGCAATACCCATTAGGTCAAGTTTTAATCTTCAGCCGGCGCATTTCTCTCTCGATACGGTCGGCGTTTTTGGCATAGTTAGGTTTTGGAGCCATGCCGACAAACTTCAATACAGGTGCTTGCATGTGCGCGGTCAGTCCCCACATAAATGCCTGGTCCTCGGGACTTAAATCGTCACCCATGATGGCGCAAGTAATAATATCAGCCGCCAGGCGGGTGGCCCGAATGGCCGCTCTTTGGTTGGGAACGGAGCTGCTTGCGCTTTTAGTCTCGCGCATTATCTTATCCTGGCTATAGGGAGGAATGTTTTGTGCCACGGCCACGGCCATTCGTCCTACGCACAGAGTGACCACAAGGGGGTTGACTGGACATTCACGGAATTTTACTGAAAGCGGAGCTTTGCGGACGGTGTTAGTGCGGCAGGGATGCAGCGTATAAAGGTCGTGGTTGTCTTCTGGAAGAAGATTGCCTTCTTCCCGGCGCGAAGCAAGATAGGGAAAATGTCCGCCATTCATTAGATAGGCGTCTGCAACGAGCTCTGAAAGTGGTCCACAGTCATCTGCCGACAACTCCTCTTCCCCCAAGAAGTCAAGCATTGTGTGGCCGATTTGCTCTTGTACTTTGACCTGCATTTTTTCCGTAACAGGCTCATTGTTGGCCCGCGCCCGAAAGACGTCTAGGTAAGCAAGCAGCATATTTGCGTTCACACGTTTGTGGTGGCGAGTCGGTATTGCACTTTTAAGGATGGTTTGTAGTTCGGCGTTGGCTTGGACGAAGCACATTTCATCGTCGTGGGTGTCGGGGGTGCTTAGGGCATATTCTACGTTTAGCCAGGCCCTGTCCAGACATACGCCGGCGCTTTGACTATTGCCAATGTCTGTCAGGGCCCGGGCTAGTCTTTCGGGATCCAGGTGTTCTGCAACAGCCAAAGAATCTTCGTGGTGGGCAGTATTGGTATGGCGCAGCGCAAAGGGATAGGAAGGGGCTTCCTCGGGATGTAAGGGCATAAGACTACTATAATAAAAGAAATAGATACCTTGGGCAAACATTAGCCCCCAAATAGCTTTACTTAAATTGGTCATGTATACTATCGCAGTTATAAGGAAAAACGAATGAGTATCGAATTTGCTCCTGAGGATGTGTCGAGGTGGCCTCACGGCGACCAAATGGCAGACGTCTATGAGCGCAGTATGCGGGTGGCCCGACAATTGCCCGAACGAAGCCTGCAAAGGTTTAGCGTGAGTGCGGGCGCCGATAGGCCGAGCGTTGACTTCGTATTTTCTGCACTCTGCTATGGCGACCAATATGCTCGTCGGATATGCGGTGATGCCGAGGAGTTGTCAAAAGATCACCTGTCGGATTGTTCCGTGAGCCTAAAGACACATATGCCAGAGGATCTAAAGGCTGCCACGCAGGACACTTCAGACTTGCCTCAAATGCGCGAAGACGTATGGCCGAGAGTTCAGCGGCATGCTGATTATGTAGGGCTGCTTGCTATGCCCGTCCGCTTAGTCGAAACCCAGTTTCATGCACCCTTACACTCGAGGTCGCAGAAAAATTCAAACCTAACGTACCCTTCAGTGTATACGCGCGTAGAGGCGGCCTTTACCTCTGGGGAGGAGCGGCTGCAGTTGTATGAGTGGGCGCGGACATATGGCATAGAGCATACCGGTGGGCTTGGTGCGTATGCATTTACGCTTGCCCTTCTTGACTTTAAAAAGGGCGATTGGAATCCGGATAAGATTGACTTCAAAGTTTTTGATTGTACGCCAGGAGGCTGGTTGAGCTACGAAACCGAGAAAGCTGACTGGGAGGCCGAAAAGTTCCGAGAGTTGGCATTCTTTATCGCCTCGATGCGCCAATGGATGTCCAATCTTTCGCCGTCGGCTAAAACTAGAAGTCGTTGATAACAAGCTTTTTCATTTGCATCATGTTGACGTAACCGTCGGGTCGCTTTAAGAGTTCTTCTATATTGGCGGGCACGATCTGCCAGCTGACGCCCCATGCATCTTTGCACCAGCCGCACTGTTCGGCTTCTTTGACCGTGGAGAGTTTTTCCCAGAAGTAGTCGATTTCGGCTTGGTCTTTGCAAGCGACAGACAGCGAAACAGCTTCATTAAAGGTTGCGGGTTGTTCTACCCCGGAGTCCATGGCGGCGAACCACTGTCCCTCCAAAGTGAAGTCGGCAAACATCAGTGCCTCGGGCTTTGCGGGACCGGCCTGTCGATCGTAGCGGGCTACGGTACCTACCTCGGCATCTTTAAAGATTGAGACGTAAAAGTTCATCGCTTCTTCGGCATGGTTAGTAACATCGCCTGAAAACATGAGCGCCGGGATGATAAACGGCCGCGGTTCGCCGTCCGGATTGGTCAGAATAAGCTGCCATGATATGCCGTAACGGTCCTGGACCCAGCCATAGCGTTTGCTGTACGGATATTCGTCGAGCGGCATGAGCACCTTGCCACCGTCGCTTAATTTTTCCCAGAGTTCGTCCAGATGTTCGCGGGCTTTGTCATCACGCGAAGGGTCAAAATTGACCATGAACGAAATCGACTGATTAGGTTTGAATATCGGTCCACCATTGATGGCAGTAAAGCGAAGGCCGCTCAGCTCAAAATCAATAGTCAACTCTTTGCCGGCCATGTCCAGCTGAAAATCTGCCAGACCTTCCTCTTTTGTTTTTGGATAATAAAAGGTGGAATGTGTTTTAGCGTCCGGAAAGATCGAGACGTAAAAGTCGACCGGTTCTTTGATGCCATCGAACCACAGGTTAGGTGTAATTTTTTGCTGCATATTTCCCCCACAAGAATTAACGATTATTATCGAGCCATGCCTATATGATAGCGTACTCTGCCCCGAATGGAGCAGCAGTTTTAGCCTATCTATGGCAAACGGTGCGAATTTATGATATAAAACCACGATGCGCGCACAAGAATATGTAGAAGCTTTTCCCAGGACACTGCCAGTCTACGAAGCTGATTTGGTGCAACCAGAGCTACTTCAGGATCCGCATGAACAGGTGCTCGGGTGGTCATACCGCTTTGGAAAACTGCTCCATGACCATATGGGGGGTATAGAATCGGACGCCTTTCCGAATAGTGAGGCCACTGCAGAATATGTGGGATGGAACATGGGGACTATTACTGACCATTTGAACCTTTTTCATGTGTCCGACCAAGAGGCTGAACATCGTAATACTGCCAACTTTCACGCCTTAAACCGAAGCCTCGCCGCGTCTTGGCATGATATATTACCGCCACATGCTCGGCTTCCACGCATTCCGGACATAGAAAGACGTCAATTTGCTCTCCGTTTCATGCAGCAGGCCCTGGCCTACGAGGCCGTAGATTACTTGGTTGATCGCTACAACTATATCAAGGAAGGCGGTGGTACGCAGGTCCTATTTAATAGCACGGACCTTTCAGATGGCCGCGTCATTAGTGCTGGTGAATTTACCGAAGTCGTAGGTAGGGGCCAAGGTGTTATTCAGGAATTTGAGCTGGCAATTGTTGCGATAGAAGCATTAATACGTTTTCCTCATCTTTTGGGCCGTCATACCACTCTGTTGCCCGCCCCGATACAGTTCGAAAAAACAAACCAAGCTACCAATGCCGATCTTATTCTTTATGATCCTACTCCAGGCGGACATGCCATTGGTCTGCAATCCAAAATGGGAGTGACCGAGGAAGATTTAATGGCTATCGACCCGGACCGGGTGGTGCTCGTTGATGGAAAGATCGACTTCAATAGCGTGCGACCCGTGCGGACAAGCAGAGGAAGTTCCCGGGAAGCTGTTGTGGCTTGGCCGGGCATGATTGCGGCTAAAGTAATATCGGAATTAGTCCTTGCAGGGAAGCGGAAATCTCCTCTTGTGGTTGCTGGGGAGCACCCTGCCCTGTTGCAAAACCAAAATATGCTAAAAGGTAAAAAGCCGCTCAACTCTCGGGGTATTATGGCCGCACGTTTCGTGACGCTGCGTGAGCACCGGCATGCGGTAGGAAACGCCAAGACACTTTTAGGGAATACAAGGGTTGACCTGGTCTCCCTAAGCAAGCGAATTGCGGAACGCGTGGCGCCAAAATTATAGTCGAGGGGCTTGGTTATTGCCCGTAGATTATTTGGAGCGCTTGTCTAAAAAGGCCTGTATTACGTAATCTTCCGGATCCATCAGCTCGTAGGCCTGATATGTGGCTGGGTCAATCCAGAGATATTGGTCGTGCTCGGGGTTTAATCGGACGTCTCTATCCGTGGTCGTGCAGGCAAAAAAGACCGCTACAATCTGATTTTGTTCGCCGCGGATTTCCGGAAACCATTCGCCTACAAACACAGGAGCGCCAACCGTAATCTCAAGGCCGGTCTCTTCAAACACCTCCCGTTTCAGGCCCTCCATAAACGGTTCGCCGGCCTCAATCCTGCCGCCGGGCATGCAGTATTTACCGGTGTTCGTACCGTCCGGATTGGTTTTTGCTTCCCGCAAAAGAAGTATCTTTGAATTGAATTCGATAATGGCTTTGCAGGCGATGCGTTGTGTGATGCTTTTCATATGCTTAAGCGTAACAGCGCGACCATCCCTGATCTAGTGAAGATGCCTCCACCTGTTTTTTGGGCCACTGTTGTGTTACATTTTTCGTAAGGTGAAGCAACAGAGTGATATTAATGAAATACAGGCTCTTATAATCAGGCAGCTGTTTACGCACGGGTCGCTCCGCTTTTCGCAGATTAACGTGCGGGCGGTCCCGAGTGATCAGTTCTCATATCACCTGCGGCAATTGGTGAAGCACGGTTTGGTGGATAAGACGGACGAAGGCGTGTATTCTCTGTCGGTGCGCGGGCGCAGTCAGGCGGTGTTGCTGGATACGAAATCGAACCATTTTATCAGGCAGGGTTTTGTGGCGTGCCGCATTGTCTTGTCGCGTGAACGGAACGGCCAAAAGCAGTACCTTATGCAGCGCCGTACCAAAGTGCCTTACCGCGGCAGTATTTCCGAACCGGGGGGCAAGATATTGTTCGGTGAAGATATTCTGGTTGCTGCCCGCCGTAATTTGCTGGTCGAAACCGGTCTGATATGCGATTTGGAGATATGCGGCATTGTGCATTTCAAGGACGAATACAAAGGTAAAGTCGTACAGGATAAATTCTTTTTTGTGATCCGCGCGACGGCGCCGAAGGGCGAATTGCTGGAAATGGGTGAGACGGGTCAAAATGTATGGATGACACTACAAGAGATTCAGGCCGACTCCGCAACCCACCAGGGAGTAACAGATATGATCGGCTTAACCGAGACCGGTGCGTTCGGGTTTGCCGAACAAAGACACGTAATGCACGAATATTAGGTTACGGCCCTTTTGTCTAGGAAGACCTGTAGGCTATCTCGTGGTAATTAGTTCTATATGGCCCGAAAAAGACCTTGGTGTATAAACGCATAATACTCACGCCCATAATCAGATAGGCTGGACAAAAGAGTGCTATTTGCAAAACAGGACTCCCGGGAATGAGGCTCAACAGAATGTCTTGCGCTAAAAAGGATGGGCTGATGGGAAACGCCATAAATAATAGACATATGACGAAAAAGACGTGGCCTAGCTTTTTGAAGGCATATATGGAGCCATGATAGCTCGCAAGCGTCAGCGGTTCGCCCCTCATCCGAAGATACCAAAGACACACATGACCCGCTATGAACGCTGCAGCAATTCCTGTGCCATACATAATAAAATACTTCAGATCCCCCGCAGATGCCAGGCCCAAGAATAGCATCCAAAACAGGTGCCCCAGCATTATAAGGTTCCAGCATGTCTTGACGGCGTTCTTCGTCGCATATGCGCGCACATAAAAGATAATGCTTATGAGTGCCGCGGCGGCAGAAACGGCCAATTTTGAGCCGGTTGATAACGTGGCGGATGCCGCGATTATTACCCCAGCCAAAAAGAGTGCTCCGGTGACCACTTGCGCGCGTGGTGCATCGAGAAAAGCGAATGCCCGCCCGGCTGACTTAAGCGGCTTCCACAGGTAATGACTGGCGGCCGTATTCATATTCCATTCTTTTATGGCCAGGATATAGACCGTGGCGCGGAGCTTACCCAGGAGCGTGTTTTTAATTCTTTGGGGCGGCGGCACAAAGTAAAAGAATTGGTCATGCACCAAATAACCTACGATGGAGGGCGAAATAAGGAGCTGATAAGCTCTGAGCGAGGCGTTACTTATAAAATGAAGCACTGCCAGCCACGGAAGCCCTGCCGCAAGCTCGATGAACATTATGCCGATTTGGGTAATGGATGCGTACGCAATCTGCACCTTGATGGACGATTGAACTCGCGTAATTGACGAAGCAGTAACCGCTGTGACAAGTCCTAGAACCGCAATCGTGATACGCAGCCAAGCACTGTCTTCCCAGAGCGGATATGTTCTGAGTAGCAGGAATAAGCCCATATGTACGGACAATGCGCCGTAAAAGATCGCACTGGATGTAGTGGGTCCTTCCATGGCCCGCGGAAGCCAGTATGAAAATGGAAACTGCGCCGATTTAATCAGGGCGGTTACAAGCAGAAAAAGACCAAGCCAAGCCAATTGGCTTTCGTGCCCGGCGGTCAGCGTCGAAAGTTCAGAAAAATGCACGTTCTTTTCGAAAATGTGATGCGCATACCAAATAGAAACCAGCAGAAACGCATCGGCAATACGGTACAGCGAGAAAACCTTCAGAGCATTTCTTGCCGGCAGATACCGATCCCTATAAAAGGCAATAAGCAGCACGGAGCTTATGCCGATAAACTCCCAGCCCAGCAGCAGCACTTCAAAATTGCCGGCCAGGATTATGAGCGACAACCCTATAAAGAACAGCAGGACCGTAAAATAAAATCTCTTGAAGCCTGGCTCACGGTGCATATAATATTTGCTGAAGATGAAAACGAGGGCGGTCATAACCGTGGCCATTCCCAAAAATACCGCCGAAAGTCTGTCGAAATAGAAATCAAGCGAAAAGGTGTAATGGCCGCTTGCATACAATGACCCGAGGCTTGTAGATATCGAAGCGGCGCCATCGCCGAGCCATTGATATCCGAGAATGAAAAATAACACAAGTTCCAGAACTATCGTGGTGATGGCTATAGAAAAGATAATGCGCTCCATTCTCTTGGGCGCAAGTATACAGCCGACAAAGCCGAAGATTGGAATGAGGACCAGTGAAGTGAGAAGTTGTGCTAACATACGGATTATTTAATTATATGTACCGGCAGGTTCTCCTGCGTGGCATCCAAAATATGATTTGTTTTCATCTTAAGGCTTGTTTCAAACATGCGGGGCAGGTCGTGCACGATTGGTAATTTGGTAGTAAGCGGATTATATGGTACAAACGCTCCTTTTTTGAAGACATATAGTGCCTTCTTTTCAGGATGAAGGGCTACTAAATGGATCCACTCATTATCAAACCACTCATACAGTGCGGGGTTTGCTTGTATGACTTTTTTAACCACCTCTGGATAGTGTTCAACGATCATGAGCAGCCGTACCGGATCATGTACCTCGATCATTTGCAGCGGAAGTCCGGAGCGAAGGTCACCGTCGCTACTGTTCGCAACGCCCACGAGCCCCATGACATTGTGGGGCAGTTTTGTGCCTGCGCCCAGTTTGTAGTTATCCATTCTAGAAAAGAAATATTCCAGATTGATGCCCCCGCAAACGACTCCCAGAGGGGCAAGAACGCTGCCGAGCAGCGCACCGTCGGGGTCGCTTGTATAATCATAGGAGTTCAAAAACGCTCTCCGGTCAAGGAATAGATGTTTGGTGAGGTCTCTCCTGCCCACCACACATAGCGCATTGGTTCCATGTCCAAGTTCAGGTCGTGGTTCATAATACGAAACCGAGCGTTTTTTTATGTCGCTTCTGATTTTTTCTATAGGCTGTGTGGTGTCGATGGACATAAACCTGCGTGACCGCTCCTTGGCGTCAAGGTCGAGTGCACCTTCGAATAGCTGTTTATTTTTGTCGTGCAGTTTTTGGTTTTCCTGCGTGAGAATGTCTTCGTCGTAAAACTTAATTTCATCAGCCGCGGTATCGTGCATGCCGCCTACGAATTGCGTGGTGTCGGGTATATGCAGGCCTCGTACCCGGAGTAATTCCCGCACCGGCTGATAGTTTGCCATAAAGGCAAAAACCCGGGCGTTGACCAGACCGGGCCTTCCGCTGCATGCGCCGCAGTCGTGTGCGCCGTGATGCGGATTGTTGGCGCTACTCGATCCGTGACCTATGACATATACGAGTGGCGCAAAGTTTTTGGTAAGGCCAATACACCGCAGCATTTTTTCAACGCGGGCTGTCATCTCTTCTATGGTGAATCCTACTTGCAGTCCCTTTTCTTTGTCATGCTCACCGGTGTGTACGATAGTCAGTTCGGCGGTTGGATCCATGTGCGAGAACGCATCGGCGATCGCCGGGCTCATAGCCGGTTTTATGAGGTTTGCAACGAGTTTGCCGAGAGCTGGAATCCCCAGCAAATAAGAAAAGAAGAAACCCCTTACCAGCGTGTGGGACCGTTTGGTGTACATAATTTCTTTTGCGTGCCCGTGCGAGCCGTGTTTGGGGATTTCTTTAATCAGGAATGTGGGGGTGACGGGCGCAGGACAGAGTTTGTCATAAAATTTTGCGTTGGCCGGATGAAAATAGAACTCCACGCCAAAAAAGCCGGGCGCGCCGAATGTTTCGCAGTGGCGGTCCAGACTTTCTACGTATGTACGCAGCGAATATTCGCGTTCGTCGATACAAAAGATAGATTGAAAGCTTTTTGGGGCCGTCTGTTTTGCAGCTGATCCGGAGGGCAGCGTCAGGGTTATTCCGGAAAGCACCGTGTCGTAATAGCTCCATTCAAACGCATCCTGCCATATTTTGATAACTTCGTGCAGTTCGCTGTTTGGCTCGTCTGCGAATATGTCTACGGGCGGCTGCGTGACGGTGTTTCCGAGTGGTCGCCATGCCTTACCCAAGGTGCTCGTAAGCGCATCGATCTCGAGCAAAAGCTCTAGAATTATCATATCTTCCAGGGAAATCTTCTTTGGATATAAAAGCGTTTCCGGTTTGTCCTCCAGGGTTGACACGATACCTGACCAGCCCCGGTGCGCAAACTGCTGGTCGTATATATACCTGTCTCTTATACACATCT
>JARIHD010000063.1 GCA_029288425.1 Candidatus Saccharimonadota bacterium | reverse complement strand
CCCATTTCGTGCGCCATAACCGCCTCAAGCTCTTCGTCATCCATGATTTCCAGCAGCCCTGTCGTTGCAGCAACGATGGCATGTTGCGGATCGCGGCCCGTCGCAAAGGCATTCGGGGCGGGATCGTCCATGATATACACTTTCGGCATCGGCATACCGGTTGCGATGCTCAGATTTTCGACAGTACGGTACAGACGGGGCGCATCACGTTTTGTTACTTCTTTGGCCCCGTTCATGGCGATCGCCAGTTTAGCAGCGGCAAAGTACTGGATCAGAGCGTACACCGCCGCGATCCCAAGCGCAAAAAAGGTAAAGTATGGCCGGCCCATTGCCAAACTAGCAATCCAGCCGACCGCGCCGATCAGCAGCGCAAAGAGCGCGATCAAAAACCACGTCTTACGTTTGTTGGCGGCAACTGCAGAATACATATTCTTCTAAAAACTCCGGAAACTATCTATGACTATACCTTGTAAAGCTGCGAATTAACTTTAGAAAGATACGTTAACAGGTTTTTCGACCGAAGCCACGTCTTCGACCTCAAAGAATTCGCGCTTTTTAAAGCCAAACATTTTGGCGATCATGTTGCTGGGGAAGGTGTCGATTTTGATGTTCAGGTCACGAGCGGAACCGTTGTAAAAGCGGCGTGAAGCCATAATTTTATCTTCGGTGTCGGTTAGCTCGGCCTGTAATTGCTGGAAGTTTTCGCTGGCACGGAGCTGCGGATAGCTCTCGGCAACGGCGAATAGGCTCTTTAGGGCAGCCTCGAATTGGTTTTCGGCGGCGGCAGTTTCTTTTACACCCTTGCTTTGGGCATTGAGCGCGTTGGCGCGTGCTTCGGTTACCTTCTGGAAGACGTCACTTTCGTGTTTGGCGTAACCTTTGACGGCGTTAACCAGGTTGGGAATCAGATCATAGCGGCGTTTCAGCTGAACGGTGATGTCACTCCACGCTTCTTCGACCCGAATTTTGGTACGCACCAGGGCGTTGTACATAACGATCACGGCAATAACGAGTACGGCCACGACGATAATAGCGATAATTACAGGCGTCATAAACTTTTGGAGCTCCTTTGTTACACATCTAGTATAGGCTTCTTATGCACGGTCCGCAACCGTTCACCCCCTATAGACACATGATGTATAATGTATAGTATGCGTAGACGTCCGGCACGTCCCCGGCGGTTTAAGTCCCGGCTTATCCGTTTGCTGTTTATCTTGGCAATCGGCGGGCTTTTGTGTAATTATTTCCGACCCCTGCCGCACGCTGCTGCCTCCATAAATGTGCTTGATAGTTCAACAGAAAAGGTGCAGCTGCGCTGGCCCGTGCACGGTTCTGCAGCCATTGGTGCGGCCGGTTACGGCGTGCTTGAAATCCATGGCTCCGAAAAACAACGGCCGATGGCCAGTATCGCCAAGATCGTAACGGTGCTTGCCGTATTGGAAAAACACCCCTTAATGACCGGCAAACAAGGCCCTGAGCTCACCATGACCGCAGCCGACGTCGAATTATATAATAAGTACTACCGTGAGGGCGGCGCGTACGTGAAAGTCGAAAAGGGCGAAAAGATCAGCCAATACCAGGCGCTCCAGGCCATTCTTTTGCCTTCAGCAAACAATATGGCCGATTCACTGGCCATTTGGGCATTTGGATCGATGGAAAAATATCACGAATATGCCAATGATATGCTGGCACGTTACGGCCTTAAAAACACGGTGGTGGCTGCCGACGCCAGCGGCATGCTGCCAGCAAGCAAAAGCACGCCCGGCGACCTCATACTCCTCGGCGACCGCGCCCTTCAAAATCCCGTTGTCGCTGAAATCGTGCGCCAGCCATCTGCCACCATCCCTGTGCATGGCGTCATCTATAGCGCCAACTCGCGGCTAGGACTTGATGGCATAATCGGCATCAAAACCGGTTTAACTGACGAGGCGGGCGGCTGTTTCTTATTCGCTGCCAAATACACTGCCAAAAACGGCAAGACCGCAATGATCATCGGCGTCATTATGGGTGCACCGAATTTGCGTGACGCCCTGGTGGGCAGCAAACCACTGCTCGATTCAGCCAAGCCGTATTTTGCGGTTAAGACCCCAGTTAAAGCGGGCGAAGTATTTGCCACACTCACTACTCCTTGGCTCGAAAGTGTGGATGTGACCGCCAAAACCGACATAACTTTGCTGGCATGGAAAGGCGGCGCACTGGTGCCGCGTGTCGAACTTGCGCCCATAAATAGATCGCTGCCCGCCGGTTCACAGGTTGGCACCGCCATTATCGCCTCTGGCGGCAACAAGGCAACAACGCCCTTGGTGCTGCAAAAAGCTATCAATGGACCCACATGGCAATGGCGGCTGAAACGATTTTAGCCTGCCCAAAAATATCACTTGCGTTCATATTGAACGCCCTGTATACTCCCGATTGTCTACAACCTACAATGAGGGCTATTTTAAATCCCGAATGGGCAGCCATTGGATCAACTTGATTTAAAAATCTCGTTGTAGGTGTAGACAGCCACAATGGCTGTCCTTTTTTATATAACGAGATTTGGAGAAGAACCATGGCCGTTTATACTGCCCTTCTGCATGACCAAATATCTGTTTACTGCATCATCTGCCGCGCTGTCCAGCCCGTCGATCATATGACCACCGGCTCGCTATACGCCGACGGATCCCAGGCTTTCGCCTGCACAAGCCACATTTTTGATCGCGAACTCTGGATTAGCGCATGGGCAATTTTCGAAACCGAACAAGAAATCGCCAAACTATGCCGGGAGCTATAAATGTACCTTGATATCCGCTCCTTTGACACCAGCGAAAAAGCCAGCCTCGACATCAGCCGTCATCTGCCCCGGCGTGTCCGTATTGGTCCGGTGGCTATCATTGCCGATAGACCGATCATATTTTTATCCGTTTTGCGCAAACGCTGGACCAAGATCATCGCCGAAGTACAGCGGCAGTATGCCAGTACCCTGGATGCTCGCAAAAAAGCCAGCCTGCATGCAGAAGTACAGCTGCTCGAAAAAATGAGCTTTTCACTGATGCGCAAAGATCCGCATACGGGCGTGGCAGTTGCTGACCTTACCGATTTGCCCCTGCTTCAGCACTACCAGACAATTTATATGTACGACGATCCTGATCCAGAAACGCTCAAAAAAATCCGCGACGATCACCTCAGCACTCATGGACTTATTGTCGCCTACACTCGCAACCCCAAGCTATACATCGACAATCTGCTCTAGCCCGCAGATATAGGCCAGTGAAATGCAGCCCAAAAACAAAACCCGAGATTTTTACGTCTCGGGTGTCAATCTTTCCCTGTTAGGAATGATTTTCGTTTTCAATATGGTGGGCGATGAGGGATTCGAACCCCCGACATCTTCGGTGTAAACGAAGCGCTCTAGCCAGCTGAGCTAATCGCCCGTAGTTCCACTAGCGGAACAACTTAAAGATAATAGCAGATTGTCTCTGTTTTGCCAAGGGACAGGCGCTGAAATACTGCTAGCGCGCTTCGGGCAGCCAGAGTGTCTCCTTTAGCAAGCGCACGGCTCACAGAGAAGGAAAGCAAACAAATTGTTAAATAGCCGATCTATCGTGGGCCTTCGCTCTGGTCATCAATCTCAGGAAGCGCAGTAGAAATCTCGAATCCTTCCGGCAAAGATGGCAAAGTACGAATCCGCCAAGCGTCCGCGCTGGCCTCCGTGCCATCTTCTACCAACTGTAAGTGACTGCCACACATCGTACTTATTTCCCGGCTCGTTTCTACAAATTGCTCCAATAACGCACCTAAAGCCTGAATTTTTTTCCGCTTGGCCGTCAATGAATTCAGGATATCATCACGTCCCTCATTGATGGCATGGCCCGGTATTTGCAAGCCTTCGATATGCAGATGCAGACCGGTCAGCACGACGTCAAATGCATCCCGAAGTCCAGTCGCACCCCGCTCGATAAGCTCATGCGCCCGAGCCAACTTTACGGGATCATACTCCATTTCTTTCATGCGTCGCCTCTTTCGCAAAATGCAAAAACGGATGATTACCATCCGTTTTAAAAACTGTAATTGGTGCGGACGAGAGGACTTGAACCTCCACGGATTGCTCCACTACCACCTCAAAGTAGCGCGTCTACCAATTCCGCCACGTCCGCATCAGGTAGAATATAACCCTGTTATCGTACGCTATCCGATCGTTTTTTTCAAGCACAGCTTTAGGTGCGCGGCAGATGGCCGTACAAATGATCAAGTGAATATCCGGAACGCAGCAATGCCTTTACCGTATCCATGCTCACATTCACTTTTACGCCAGGGTTGAGGGTACCATACGGATCGAAAATCAATTTTACTTTTTGGAACAATGCGTACATTTCCGGACCGTACTGTTTGGCCAAATACGGGGCACGCAGGCGTCCTTCGCCATGCTCACCGCTAATGCTGCCACCTAAACTCAAAACCAAGCTGGTATATTCCTCCATTAGACGAAAGACTTTTTGGCGGTCGCCCACTTGGCTGAGGTCCAAAAACGGCTGCACATGCAAATGGGCATCACCGGCATGGCCCCAAACCGCAGCCTGCAAATGAGCCCGCTCAAATATAGCATACAGGCCTTCCAAATATTCGCGGAAACGCTCCGGCGGCACAATACCATCTTCGATGATCGGCAGGGCCTTCAGGCCGTTTTCGGCGTGACCCACAATTACGGCCGAAGAATGCCGGATCTTCCAATATTTCTCTTGTTGGGACGGATCAGTTTCTATGTGGTATTCCGCGCCAATGCGCTCCAAAATCTTGCTGGCCTTTTTGACCATCTTCTTTTGATGGCGGTCGCCGTAAGCGTCGAATTCGATCAGCATGGTTACGCGGGCAAACGGTTTTTTAACCACGTCTTTCAACAGGTTTGGCGCCAGGCGCTCAACCAAACCAAGCAGCCGATCATCAACCATTTCCATCGCGCTCGGCATATCGTCGAGCTCACGCAGCTCCAGTACGGCAGCCTGAGCTTGTTCCAGCGAACTAAACGAAGCGACGATCAGCGCCGTATCGGGCGTGTAATTTTCGGTTTCCAGCGATGCCTCGGTCACGATACCCAATGTGCCCTGTGATCCTACAAATAACGGCGTCAAGTCGAATGAACCGTCTTTTCGTCTTACTTCGGTCAGCGCATAACCGGCAGCGTTTTTAGTCACGCCGCTTATTGCCGCATCGATCGTCTTTTGATTATCCTCGATCAACGCATCAAGTGCACGGTAAATCTCGCCCTCAAATGTAGCCAGGCCAAGCTTTTTGCTAAACTCGCGCTTATTCAGGCGACGCGTCTGAATAACCTCACCATTGGCCAAAACTACACGAAGCGCACGCGTGTAGTCGCGGGTGTCGCCATATTTGACCGTCTTTTCGCCGCTACTATTGTTGGCAACCGCACCCCCAACTGTGGAATATTCAACCGATGCAGGATAGGGCGGCAGAAACCGGTCATGAGTATGCAGCGTCTGCTGCAATTTGGCATAATTTATACCCGCCTCAACCGTAACCACGCCGCTTTTGCTGTCAAATTCCAAAATTTTGTGCATGTGCGCCGGAAAGGACAAAATAATGCCGCTGCCGAGAGCCGCACCAGATAGATCCGTTCCTGCTCCCCGCGCCGTTATCGGAATCACGCGGCCTCGTTCGGCTAACTGCCACGTAAACCGCGCTGTTTTGCGCACATCATTTTCGTTTCGCGGATACACCACAAGGGCGGGCGTCATAGCCAGCACGCTGGCGTCGGTCGAAAAATATCGCCGGGCGTCTGCCGAGGTCATCACTTCGCCCAATAAATGTTCCTGTAAATAATGCGCAACTTTACTCATTACTATGCAACCCTCTGTTTTCGATATTCAATAGACATTACCTTTAGCAGTATCATAGCACATTATACCGAGGGCGGCTTATAACGAAAAGGCCGGCCATTACAGCCAGCCTTTTCGCTCTAGATAGTGTGGTTCGGGACTGAGTGGGATCAAGTTGCCTTTCAGATTAGTAGACAAGCCGCTCTACTGGCTGGAACTACCTGAGTGCGAAGATTCTCCGCCCTTCTTTCCGGCCGCACTTGCCTTTTTCTTATCATTGGCAAAGTTGCTGGGATTGTTTTCCTTGCCCTGGGATTTACCGCCCTTGCTGGCGATTTCACGCTGCTTGGACTCGTCCATCGATGCAAATCCACGATCGCTTGTGTTGTCCTGTGCCATAACATCCTCCTTTACTTAACTTTGCATTAGCTATTGTAAGCCTGACAAAAGACAGCGTCGCGGCAATAATACACAGCCAGCCAGCGACCCGTATAACGCCAAGGATGTGAAGCATTTGGCAGCCAACATCTTAAAAAATTATTTATTTTAGTCGGCGCGCCGTACAATAAAACTATGAGCAGTATTTTGGATAACCCCGTCGTTGCGCCGCTGCTTCGGGATGCGACACTGCGTACCTATCCTAAAGGTCATACGATTTTATTTCCCCAGGACCTTCCGGCGTACCTCTTTATCCTCAAAAAAGGTGCAGTTACGATGAGCGACATCGACGACCAGGACTACCAAAAGATCCTGCATATCTTCGGCCCGCCCGCAATTTTTCCGATGGTCAGTTTTTCCGAAGACACGGTAGGCGTTTCATGGCATTACACAGCCTTGACCGACTGCGAGGTCTATCTGCTATCCTACGACATCCTCAAAAAACGTCTTGAATCGGCTGACAGCACCACCGCGTACAACCTGCTGCTCCAACAGCTACTCAAGGAAGTACACGAACTGCTTGTACGCCTGAATAGCTTTAATAAAACCACCAGTTTCGACAAATTACATGCGGCACTCCGTTTTCTAGCCACGCACCATACAAAAAACACGACTGGCGCCTGGCAGCGGGTCACTATTCCCGTCACCCATCAAATATTGGCGGCGCTCACCGGACTCACACGCGAAACGGTAGGATCCACCCTGAAACAAATGCAGGAACAAAAGATTGTCCGATACCCCGCGCCCGGCAAACTATACATAAACCAAACCAAACTAGCTAAGTATTAACAGGGATGGGTGCGAACTGGTTCACACAGAAAATTCCCAGTAAACGTCATGGTTATTGTAAAGGAAGCTACCGACATTCGCTTTTCAATCGCTTATAGTATCTTTTACAGTACTAAGAAGGGAGGGCATTATGGATCATAAATATCGCGTTAAAAAACAGAAATACACTCCTTATCGGCGTCAGTTCACTACAAACGAATGGCTGCCTGAGCCTCCGGCCCGTCCTCACCTTTCACAATTTATTCATACACATCAAAAAGGAGGCATTCTATGGACAATTTAAATGCGGCCGACTGGATAGCGATCATATTGGTCATTATTGGCGCACTCAACTGGGGCCTCGTAGGCCTTGCCAAATGGAACCTCGTCAGTGCAATTTTTGGTGAAAATTCGGCCATGGCCCGTGCAATCTACATTCTCGTGGGTGTGGCCGGCCTTTACCTTATCTTTTTATCGATGCAGCTTACCAAGCACGCCGGCTAGCTAGCTGTATCTAGTTGTCGTAGTTGCGGCTTGAAATTAAGGCCAGCGATAAAAGCGTGGGGGTCCAATTGCGACTGGGGGTCGTCCGGAAACAGATCAAGCATGCGGTCGCGAAAAATGATCCGTTCAACTTTGGCATATGAAAGCGCGGCTAGACACATTGCGCAAGGTTCGCAGCTACAATAGGCAGTCGCGCCCTTCAGTTTGCGCGAACCGGTTTTTCGATTGGCCGCCATGATGGCTTTTATTTCGGCATGATGCACGGCTATACCGTCCATTTCCTGCGAATTATAAGTTTCTGCCAAAACTTCCCCATTTTTGTCTACGATTACAACGCCGCATCCCACGGTGTCGACAGATTGCTTACTCAGATACACTGCCCGCTCCAGATAATCTTCATCTGACATCTTATCCGCTTCATTATTTGCAAAATACTCCGGATGCGCCTCAAAAATGGCAATCATTTCTTGGTACAGGGCTTCAATTTCCGGCGATACGGCGACTTTTTTGGCCTTAATGTGTTTGACATCCTCTAAGGTAATGCCATGGTTGTGGTAGTTTACGCCCTCTGACAGGTAGTTAATAATCATGGGCATCAGTTTATCCAAAGCGTACACAAACCGGGATTCTGGATCTTTGCGCCTTTCGTAGCCTTCAATCGCTTCGGTCATTTCGGTAAAATCGGGCCATTGTTCTTTCAACCGAGCAATACCTTGTGTCTCGCGGTCAGTCTTCGACGAATGTACAGCCTGCGATTTATCGTACGCAAATGTATCTCCCGCATAAATTTCCTGCAAATCGTGTACCAATGCATAACGCAGGCATTTATTAGCATCCAGATGAGGCAGGTCTTTGGCCAAATACCAAGCCGCCATCGCTAAGCTGTAGCTATGTTCGGTGTCGGTTTCGTTGCGGTCAGGCCTCCCTACTACCTTGGGGAGTAAAAGCGTCCGTTCGAGATGATTAAATTTCAGTAGTAGCGTCTGGAGGTCAATGACCCGCTGCAAGGAAGATTTCATACATTCATCATAGTCAATCGTCGGCCAAAAAGCACTTTTTGGATATTTTAGAGTATATTTGAAAGCATGAACCCCAATATTTCCCGAATTTTTATTAGGTGCTACGCTGCCCTGTGGTTTTGTGTGGGCGCATACTACGCGATCATGCTCTTATCCGCCATTAACTCGCAATTGGGCGGCTTTGCACTCGGATTTGCAGTAATCCCACTCGTCATGTCCGCAATTTCCCTGTGGCTCTGGTTCGCTCGCGATATCTGGGGAAAACGGATCATTACCATTGTACTCGGTCTCTACGCAACGATGTTTGTCATGGGCAAGCCCTGGCTGGCGCTTATCTCGCTCATGTTGATGGCCGTCACGCTCTGGATAACAAAATACACTCGCGTTACGACCCCAAAAAAATAAAACCCCAGGCGGATACCTGGGATCTTATTTTGGTGCGGACGAGAGGACTTGAACCTCCACGAGTGTAACCTCACTAGTACCTGAAACTAGCGCGTCTACCAATTCCGCCACGTCCGCATGCGGGAATAGAGGTCATTGTACTGCAAAACCGCACCCCTGACAAGGCCTAGCACTATTCAACCTGCGACCGTCGCTCGGTGCGGATCATCCACTCGTGGACATTCTTGAATCGTTCGACGTCGTTGTTGATGGGATATTCGCCGAGACCATATACCGGACCATGTGTAATGTACAAAAATCTCGGCCGATAAAGTCCGATGGCTGGCGCGTCATCACGCCAAGCCTGTAGAAACGGCTGGTATTTGACGGCGCGGAGCGATGCGTCACCGCGCGTACGGCCAGCCTGCAAGGCTGCATCTGCTACGCTCGAACGGTATTCGGAGAAGTTCAACCGGCTCTCTGAGCGCACATCGGCATTTTTGCTATCCCAGTACACGTACACATCAGGGTCTTTACCGATAGAAATACCATACAGCAGCACGTCATATCCTCTAGAAGACGACGATAAATTGGCCTGAAAATCAGTGGTCGCCTCTAGGCGCACTTGCAGATCCACGCCCACTTTGCGCCATTGTTTCTGCAGTCCGTACGCCACATTGGCGTATTCGCCGTTATCCTGCGCGATAAGCACCAGCTGCAGCGTCTGGCCGTTTTTTTGGCGAAGGCCCTTTTCGTTTAACACCCAACCCGCGCTGTCGAGCAGCTGTCCGGCGACGGGCAAATCGTAGCCCGCCTGCTGATAGCTTGCGTTATAACCGAGTTGTCCAAGCAAAAGCGGTTCTTTGACGGGCATCGTAGGATAGTCGAGGCCTTTTAAAATGGCTTCAGTGTCGGTTGCACGCACCAGAGCCTGGCGCACCTTTACGTCCTTCAAAAGCTCACTGTTGGTACGCAAAAATGCCATCACCGCTGCCGTCATCGGCAAATTATATATACGAGCGCCGCTGTCACGCCCTACCCGCTGCGGAACATCAGTCAGCCCCACCATGGCATTTACTTCATGCTCCCGGAAGCTCTTTATCAGCCGTTCCTCTCTCCGGAAGGAGTGAATTACGAACCGATCAAGCTTCGGCTTGCCGCGATGGTATTTTTCAAATGGATCAAGAGCGATCTGTTCTTCGCGCTCGTTCGCCGCTCCACCAGAAACCTCCAGGGTCGTCAAACGGAAAGGGCCTGCGCCAATAGGTTGAGTCGTATTGAATGGCAATGTCCGGAATGAGCGCATTGATTTACCCTCTAACACATGTTTCGGAACAATTCCGGTAGTCAATGAATAGGGAAAAGCACTCAGCTGATTTGGTAGCGTAAACACAACCGTCCTCGCATCGGGCTGTCTCTTATACACATCTGACGCTGCCGACGAATAG
>JARIHD010000027.1 GCA_029288425.1 Candidatus Saccharimonadota bacterium | reverse complement strand
CCAAGCCGTCGCCTCTTCACTGCTGCGCGGCTCGGGCGTAACCCGGCCTGCTACATGACCTTCAAAGACCCGCATGTCCGAACCGTCAAAATAGGCGTACATAATGGATGCTGTGGCACGGCGGTCATCATACGGCTGCATCATCTTACAAAGCCCGTCAGTACCGATCTCTTCCAAAAACCATTTGATCATCGTACCTGGCAAACGCCCCAGGGCCGAGAATGTCAGCGCTACATCTTCCACTAAAACCGGGCCGCCGACAACCGCAAAGGCACTGCGCGCTTTATGCTCCACTACCATCCGCAAATCGAGCGACTGCAATTCTTCTAGGTCCACTTTTTGATGGTTTACCGGCCCGCCCAGCCACTTGGCCAGATAGTCGGCTTTGTGCTGATTGCCGGTTATAAATACAAAATCCTTCATCATTTCCTCTTTTCGGCCACGGTCGGGGCCCACTTTACAGCCATACACGGACCGCAAAAAGCTCCGCTCTATGCCTTGATCATCTTTAGAAATTCAGTCTCGGACAGTTGTGTGGTGCCCAATTTTTCGGCTTTGGTAAGTTTAGAGGCCCCTACGTTTTTGCCTACCACCAGATAGTTCGTGTCTTTGCCCAGACTCGATTGGAATACGCCTCCTAATTCGCGGATTTTTTCGGCGGCTTCGTCACGACTCATAGCTTCGAGCGTACCGGTCACTACAAAAGCTTTGCCATGCAGCGGGCCGCTCGCATGCGAATGATATTCCGGCTCGACACCAAGCTTTTTAAATTTTCCCAGAAGCGCAGTGTTGTCCGGATCGGCGAACCAAGCCGCAATCGATTCGGCAACCACCTCGCCAATACCCTCGACACCCAATAGATCCTCTAGTGATGCTTTCTGCAAGGCATCCAAAGATTTAAACTGCTCGGACAAATCGATCGCGGTCTGTGACCCGACATGGCGGATACCCAGCCCATACACGAAACGCGGCAGTTGCGGACGACGCGCAGCAGCAATCGCGTCCACTAATTTTCCGGCGGAAATATCAGCGAAGCGCTCCAATGTAACTACCTGTTCTTTGGTCAGGCTATACATGTCCGCCAGGTCATGCACCAGTTTTGCATCCACCAGTGCTGCAACATTCTTTTCGCCCATACCGTCGATATCGAGCGCCCCCTTGCTGGCGAAATGTGCCAACGCCTGTTTGAGCAACACCTTGCCGGTCGCACCTTTCACACGGTACACCGCTTCGCCTTCGGGCCGCACGAAATCCAGTTCCGGATACTGCCGCTTTAGTTCTGCTTCCATATTAAATGGCTTGCTGTCTTTGGGCCGCAACTCGGTCAATACTTTAAGGACCTGCGGAATAATGTCACCTGCTTTAAAAATAACAACCGTGTCACCCACACGCACGTCTTTGCGCGCGATTTCGTCGGCATTATGCAGACTGGCGTGCTGTACAGTAGTACCAGCCACTACAACCGGGTCAAAAACCGCTACCGGCGTGGCGGCACCGGTGCGCCCGATACTAAGCACGATATCTTTCACCATGGTTGTCGCTTCTTCGGCCGGATATTTGTAGGCCACGGCCGCGCGCGGCGCCTTGCCCACGATACCCAGCCGCTCAAACAGTGCACGGTCATTGAGTTTTATCACTAGACCATCGGTATTAAATGGTAAATCATGACGCTTTTCGTCCCATTCGGCGGCAAATTCCATAATATGATCGATTCCCTGCAGCGTACGCGCCTGCGGGTTTACGGGCACGCCAAGTGCCCGGATCGTATCGTAGGCATCCCGGTTAGTCGGCAATTCACTGGCGTCTTCGCGTAAAATTTCCCACGACCTGAAACGCAGTGGGCGCGCCGCGGCTAGTTTGGGGTCGAGCTGGCGAATACTGCCGGCCGCCAAGTTACGCGGATTGGCATATACGGGCAGGCCGTCTTGTTCGCGTTGGCGGTTCAGTTTCTCAAAATCATCTTTGTGAATAATAATTTCTCCGCGGATTTCGGTGCGGCCCTTTAAAAAAGCGGCATGCGCTTTGTCGGCGCGTAATTGCATCGGGATACTTTCGATAGTGCGCACATTGGCCGTCACATCTTCACCTACTTGACCGTCGCCACGGGTCACCGCCTGCACAAAAACACCATCTTGGTATACGAGTGCACACGCAAGACCATCCATTTTGAGGTCGGCAAAAAATTCCAGCTCTGCCTCGCCGACCAACTTTTGCGTACGCTTGATCCACGCCGCGACTTCTTCTTTGTTGAAAACATCGTTCAGACTGATCATTCGTGTTTGGTGACGGATCTGAGTGAATCCAGGCAAAGGCGTACCCGCCACCCGCTGCGTCGGGCTGTCGGCCGTGACCAATTCAGGATGCTCGCTTTCCAACTGGGCGAGCTCGTGCTTTAAGCTGTCGGCTGCTGCTTCACTCATGATCGATTCGTCTAGCACATGATAGTGATAGCGGTAATCATTAATGAGCTGGCGCAATTTTGCCACCCGTTCAGCAGGGTTTTCTTTATTTAGCTTCACGTAGCAACTCCTGGTACAAACCATACATATAGCCGTGCACCACCGGTAGCAGCAACATATTCAAAATAAAGTATGTGATAACAGCCGCCACAGATGATAACAGAATAGCAGGTATAAGCAGTGCACCTCCGACGATCAATACGAGTATCGGCAACACAACAAACCGGCGAATAATAACCAATCGACGGCCATACACCAGCTTGCGTGCTGTGCGTAGGGATTCCAAGGGTGTCGCACCCGGCAGCGATGAAATGTACAGTGCGAACACCGAGGAACTAAGCAGATACAGCGTCAATATCGTCAGGAGTAACATTACCAGCACCCAAATCACTGCCTCTACGCCGTTCACGATAGCAAAACCCGGGCCCGAAGCGTTGTACAAATACGTGCCCAGCGCAACCGGTGTTACCTGCAGCGCCATCACCAAATACACAAACAGGAATGGGATAAGGGGATACATACCTTTATAAAAACCGTCACGCACGCGGACTTTTTGGCCTTTTTTGACGTGGCGGAAAGTCCAGATAATAGCCAGGCTGCCTATTATCATTAGGATAAACTGGTACAGGCCAGCTACATCACTCACCTCGCCTTTACTGCCAAAAAGCGATGTCAGCACCGAAAAACCATTTCCCCATGCTGCGATGCCGCCCCGCCAAACGCCGGTGAGCGCTTCTTTTGCGCTCGCGACATCAAAGCCCAGTATGCCTTGTACTAAAATCTGGTTCAGTATCGCATAAATAAGTGAAATGCCAAGGAATGTTTTCCAGTTTTCACGAATGGTGCGCAGGGTAGCGGCGAATAGGCGAAAACCACCCATCGGCTTGGGCCCCTCTACATGCTTAACGCGCTTTTGCAGGCGGAATGAGCGATATGCCTGGGGCTTGAGTTTACGGCTGCCCTTGGGTTCTGTCGCCGCTTTTTTTATTTTTGGAGTTTGTTTTGTCATGTTTCTATTTTACAGATGATTGCCCATTTCCCGCAATCGTGCGATGCGGTCGTCGACTGGCGGGTGCGTACTAAACAGATTGGCAAGAGATTTTCCTTTTAAGGGGTTGGCAAAAAACAGGTGCGCTGTGGCTGTGTTTTGGCGGCGCATGGACGAACCATGATCGCGGATTTTTTCGAGCGCGCGGGCCAGACCCTCAGGATCTGTCTCTTATACACATCTGACGCTGCCGACGACTTAA
>JARIHD010000008.1 GCA_029288425.1 Candidatus Saccharimonadota bacterium | reverse complement strand
TCCGCCAGGAGCCGCTTGAAGTATTTGTGCTTCGTCGGCGGCCAATCTGGCATGCGGCATAAACCAGCCCGGCCTGAAGGCCAGGCTCGTAATCTGATCACCTTCACGGATATCAAGCGCAAGCGGCCGCGTAGTAATACCCGTCAGGAGCACATGCGTTCCAGACGCTTTTTTGATGATGACAATTCCCCACGAGCCATCAGGCGGAGCTATAAAAGTCTGATCGGATGGGGCGGTAATCTGCGCGATACTATCGACAAACGGCAAATCGTCCGGCACATACGAACGCGAAATCAGATTCATATCAAAACCTATGAAAGACCGAGTTCTTTGAGCTGCTTGGCCGAAACATCGGCGGGTGCGCCCATCATCAGGTCGCGGGCATCGCCGGTTTTTGGAAACGCCATGACGTCGCGGATGCTTGGTTCGTTTTGCAGCAGCATAACCAGGCGATCGAGGCCCCAGGCGATACCACCGTGTGGCGGCGTACCGAAAGTAAACGCCTTCAGCATGTGACCGAAATCGCGCTCGATGTTTTCGGGTTTGTGTCCAATAATTTCCAGGACTTTACGTAGATCTTCTGCTTTGTGGTTGCGGATGCTGCCACCGCCGATCTCGTAGCCGTTTAGAACAATGTCGTACTGCGTAGTCAGAATATCGCCGATGTTTTGTTTGTTTTGCAGCCATTCGCGGTGTTCAGGAATCGCCGCGCTAAAGGGGTTGTGCGTAAAGGTCCACTCACCTTCGGCACCGTGGTGCTCTTCCTTGTTGGTTTTTTCAAAGAAGGGGAAGTCGATCACCCAGCAAAATGCCAGCAAGTTTGGGTCGTCTTTGTCTTCGCGCAGGTCGGGGCGGTCCGAACCATACTTCTCCATCGCCTCTTTGTACGAAATACGCGGAAATGGCACTTGCTGAATGCGTTTTTCGGGGTACAGGGTTTCGACGATTTTGATAAGCATAGCTTCGTTTACGGCCATCACATCTTCGCGTTCCACAAAACTCATTTCCATGTCCATTTGGGTGAATTCGGCCTGGCGGTCGCCGCGCATGTCTTCGTCGCGGAAACAGCGGGCGATTTGGTAGTAGCGTTCGACGCCGCCAACCATCAGAAGCTGTTTAAACTGCTGTGGCGACTGGGGCAGCACAAAATAACTGCCGGGGTTAAGCCGTGCGGGAATGACGTATTCGCGGGCGCCTTCGGGCGTACCCTTTGTCAAATATGGTGTTTCGATTTCCCAGAACTTCTCGGCGTCCAGATAGTTGTGGATAATACTTATGATTTGGTGGCGCTTTTCCAGGTTGTTTCGCATGCGTTCGGAGCGCAGGTCAAGGTAGCGGTATTGCATACGCAGGTCTTCGCCCACCTCATGAGCTTTTTCGATCTCAAAAACGGGCGTTTCGGCCTCGGCCAAAATTTCCATGTCGTCGGCGATCAGTTCGACCGTGCCGGTAGGCATGTCAGGATTGATTTGGCGTTCACCGCGCTTTTGGATTTTGCCGGTAATGGAAACAACGTATTCGCTGCGGAGCTGGTTAGCTTTGTCGAATAAACCTTCCGCGCCCGCACCATTCTTAAAGACGACCTGCAGCAGACCGGAGCGGTCGCGGAGGTCGATAAAGATCAGTTTTCCATGATCGCGGCGGGACATCACCCAGCCTTTAACTTCCACGACTTCATCCAGGCGTTCGACCGTTTCGGTCACCCATACTCTGCTCATAATCTTCTTCTCTTTCGCTTTTTTGCAAATAAATAACCCGGCAGACGAGTTGAGTTTATTATAGCGCAGCAGACTTCCCTTGCCTACCCCTGTTCTTCGTGGTATGTTTGGGGGTATGACAAGCGGCGAAACGTCGGGGGGTAAAGCATTTCCTAACGAGGAAGCTTATTTAGGTGACCCTGCGATCGAGGCCGCGCTTCCGACAACTGAAGCCGGAGATATCACCGATACCCCAGCCAGCGAGCCCCTACTCGACCTGGGCCCCATCGAAGAATTACCCGAATTCGTCGGCATGAGAGACGGTGTAGACGTAAGCGCTGAACTCGCCCAGGCCGCCCAAAAAGACGCAGCAATAGAAGCAAAAAAGACGCTTTGCTCGGCCTACTGTTTCGACTACCTGTATGCCGGCGGGAATGAGGCCTATGAAAAGCTAACCCGCGCCCAAAAAGATAAAACCAAGCGCCTGCGGCGGGACCAATTCGACCGCGGTCATGCCGAGCTTCGAGAATTGATACAAACTCCCGAAGATGCGACAACTTTCAAATATATTATAAGTACACACGACAATCTGAAGAGGCACGATATCGTGGCCGCCATGGGCCTGGCTCAAGCGAATCTTAGCCACGACGTCCTTATTGGCATGCTTTTTAACGATCCAGTTTATCTAGCCGTACGCAAAAAGTACTTTCCAACTTTTGATAAGCTGAGTGCCGAACAACAGGATATCGTCAGGCGCGTCTTTGCTATCCGCTTTGACTACGCCCAGGCCATGCAGGGCGAAGCACCAGCCGCCATTTATGCCCACTGGCCGGAACATGAAGATCCAAAGATCAAGGGTTTTGCCAAATGGGAATCCAAACTGGACATCGCAGGCACCCTGGGACACCGCAATCAAACAAGTTCCATCGTCCTCACCGCCAAAACATACGAATACATGGAGATGATGGATGCCGCTTTGGATGCACCCGGCCTGACCCCCGCCGAACGTCAGAAAATGTACCTGTTCAGCCGTGTCCGTGCCTATGGGATTCCCCAGGAATATTTGGACGATCCGGCCAATGAGGCCGAAATGATTGCATTGGGACGCATGGCCTGTCAGCTGCGCCTGGAAACCGAGGAGCAGTTCGCATTTCTACAACAGCGCTTTAACCGCCTGCCTCCGGCTGTCACGGCTGTTGTCATCGAGGAACTTAACAAAACAGGTATCGACGACGCGGCCGCCTTGGCCGAATACAGCCCGGCCATGCTTGCCGCCCTGCTTAAAGCGCTCGACAGTGGATTCGTAGTTCCATTCGCACAGTTCTTGCATGAGATATCCGTCGCCAATGCAGAATCCGAAAAGTCCACCGAACGCGGCATAATAGCCGCGCAGCTGGGTGAATTGGTCACCAAACTAAATACCAATCAGATGCAAGGCGGCCTCAGAAAGATTGAATTCGTACGCCAGGGCGAGGCTTTTGTACCGCGTGAACTGCAGCCCACCCTGCAGACGGTGGAAAGCCTGTCCATTTTTGACAGCGAACGTTTCAGGGGCAAGGACGTCATAATTATAACGAATAGCGGCGGCGATGCCTTGAGTGGATATTTGACCGCCAAACTCCTTCGGCATCAGGTTGATGCCAACGTTCAAGCTATAGCCGTAAATCGCACGAGTAGCAGCAAACAAATCAAAAACATAATAAATGCAGGAGAGTGGCCGGGGAGGGGCGTGACATGGCAAAAGCTCACCAACCAAACATTTCGCAGGCCCGGCGAGAGCTGGCGCTTTGCAGAAATGGGCATATTGCAGGATCCAGAGGCACCCAAGGTCTTCTGGACTGCCACTCGACCTCTTCAGGACAGCGATCCCAGAAACCGCATCACGAAAGGCCCGGAGTCCAAAACCGACTTCGAAGTCGCCACTAATGCCAATCTTGACCGGCTATTGGACAGGTTCGGCCCAGATTTTGTTTTAGGCATTGATCCAGGATTTGATTCTGGCTGGACAGAACAGGAGGTCAGGAACGGCGAAGTCGGGCTACCTCATCTTTTAACGGACGCGGATCATCGGCTTGTACGGTATTTAGGGAGACTCGACGCCGAGCGTGAGCTGATTGCCAAACAACCGTACGAGCCCAGAAACTTTATGGTCATGCCCACACCGGGACTATATGGTCCATCGGACTCTTTGAGGCGTCTCCACGACATGGAGGCTAAAATAATCGAGCAACGGCCGGATGATTCGCTTTATCTCATTCAGACTTTGGCAAAAATAAGTCTCATGGGCTGTCTCTTATACACATCTGACGCTGCCGACGACTTAA
>JARIHD010000007.1 GCA_029288425.1 Candidatus Saccharimonadota bacterium | reverse complement strand
ATTTGCTGTCGCCCGTGACCAGGAGAATATCTTGGATGCCCTGACCCCGGAGTCGCTCCAGAATGCGTTTAGCTTCGGGCCGAATCTCATCTTTAAAGGTAATGACGGCTGCGAGTTTGCCGCCGATAGCTACGAAGGCGGCCGTCTGCTGGACTTTTTTTACGTCCAGCTTTTCAGGCAGAGCGACGTTATAATCTTGCAGCAATGAGAGCCGGCCAACAAGCACCTGCCTGCCCCCGATGCGTGCTTCCAGGCCATGGCCGGTACGCTCAATGATATTTTTTGATTTCAGGTTGATGCGATTTTCCTTGGACCTCGTTGATTCTGCTACGATTGCCTGCGCCAATACATGACTCGAATGTTGCTCTAGAGCTGCAGCCAGGGCGATCACTTCGCCTTTCTTAAAGCCGTGATAGGTTGTAATGGTGTCTATGACCGGTGTACCTCGGGTAATGGTGCCCGTTTTGTCAAAGGCAAACGTTTGCGCAGTGGCCAGCCGTTCCAGTGCGGATCCGTTTTTGATGATGATGCCTTGTTTGGCGGCACGGCTCATTCCCGAGATGATTGCGATCGGCGCAGCCAAAATAAGAGGGCAGGGTGTGGCGACGACCAAAACCTGCAAAAAACGCAGCGATTCCCCGCTGAGCGCCCAGGCCGTCCCGGCAATGCCGAGCGACACGACCGTAAACGGGAGGGCATAGCGGTCGGCCATGCGGACGAACGGCGCTTTGCTGTGGTTGGCTGCGCGCACCATTTTGATGATCTGTTCGTACTGACTGTCGGCGGCGGTATGCAGGGCTTCGGCGGTCAATGCGCCTTCTAGATTGACCGAACCGCTCATAATGTTTTGCCCCGGTTTTTTAAATTCCGGAATCGCTTCACCGGTCAGGCTGGATTCGTCCAGGCTGGACGAGCCTTCCAGGATGCGGGCGTCAACCGGTACGATGTCGCCCGGCCGAATGAGGATCTTGTCACCGGCCTTGACTTCGCCTATGCGCACTTCGACCTCTTGTTTGCCGCGTAAAATGCGGGCCTTCTGGGGTGCGCGCTCAAGCAACGCATCAAGTTCACGCTTTGCACGATGTTCGGCAAAATCTTCGAGCGATTCACCACCGGTCAGCATCAGTACAATTACCACTGCTGCCCAGTATTCGCCCATAACGAGCGCCGTTATGATAGCCGTAGCGGCCAAAATATCTACACCGTAGGTGCCTTCACGCAGGTCTTGGATCATGCCCCACACGAGGATAAGTGTTTCGGTAGTAACAGTAATAATGAGCACCCATTGGGCAATCTTATCCAGTCCCAAGAAGTCCAGAATGAAAGCCGCAAGTGCTCCTGTCGCAGCGAGTACAAATAAGTAGTAGTGACGAATAAAGTGTGCGATGTTTTTCCACATAATATCGATAGTATAACAGAGGCCAAATAATATCTGTAACTAAGGGCGAATCTTTTGGGTTACTGTGCTACCGGCTCGTATGGATAATACGCAATTTTTTTGACATACATTTTCCATGGGCCATGATTGTCGTCGATTTCGCCGCCCATGCGTCCTCCCATAGCCAGGTTGATAATGAGATACATGTTTTGGTCAAACGGCCATTCGTCCGGATTGTTTGAGCCTTTTTTGAGGGTGTGGTAGGCTTTGCCATCCACCGTAAAAGTGAGTGTATCTGGTGTCCATTCCATGCCAAAGGTGTGAAAACTGGTCGGATCGCCGCTCATGACCGCGCTTTTCTGGTGGCTGCGCGCAAAAGTATGTGCTGTGGATTCAATACGCCGCGGGTCAGCACCGACATGCTCCATAATGTCGATTTCGCCGTCGTGCATGTAAAACCGTGGTTCTGCCCATTGTTTTTCGGTGGGCGCGAGGCGTTTGGTGTATGTTTGGGAGTCCGAAAGCAGCCAGATTGCAGGCCATGTTCCCTGACCAACCGGCAATTTGACGGTGGCTTCTATTTTGCCGTATTTAAAGGCTTTTTTGCCCTTGGTATCCAACCGGGCGGAGGTATAGGGGCGTCCGCCTAGCTTCTCTTTGCGCGCCTCGATAGTCAGTGCGCCGTTTTCGATACGAAGATTTTCGGGGCGCTCAGTATAAGTTTGAGATTCTTCATTATAGATAGGGGTCTGGGGTGTGGCGATATTCCAGGTGTCTGTGTCGGGAGCACCGCCCGACTGCTGGCTAAAATCCTGCACCCATTCGGCATTTTGCACAAAGGGTTTCTGCCGCGGACTGTTTTCGGGTTTATTCTGGCTAAGCGCAACAAATCCAAAGACTATAAAGCCCAAGCAAAGGATGGCAAGCAAGGATACGGTAATTCGGTGAGATTTTTGCATTCTACTAGTATATATCCGAACGACGCGTCGGGAGTAGTTATTATTACATCTTTAGGGAAAATGATGCGCCGGCTGTCTAATTGAATGCAGGAATCTTTCTGCTCTGGGAGGGCATAAAGGCCTGGTCTTCAAATTCGACAAGCTCACAGAACAGAGTGGATGGCAAAAAATCAGGCCCTTGCTCCAATACGGCGTGAAGGGCGGTTGCACTCACTGCGTCCTTTGCTTTGGCGAGCCAATGTTCCGAAGAATAGTCCCGGTCGGTCCATAGGTCAGTGGTATCCATGGCGTCTACGCCAAAGAATTCTTCAATGAGGGTTTTGGCGGTCTGTCGTTCGCTTTGGAGGGATTGATTGTCTGCTCCCAGTGTAAAAAGGTGGTGTTTTCCCGTGACATGCCTGCCAAAAGGAAGAGCGGGTACGACCAGGTCTTCGGTGCTCGATACCGGAAGATGCAAGTCCAAATATTCTTCCAGATCGTTCAAATCAACGTCCCTAACATCGGCCTGAATATTTTCTATGAATTTACCTAAGCAGCCCGCCCCCAAGAGGGTGACTTTATGGGGTGGTTTGTAAAAATAGATTTTGGCTTGGGGATTCTCTGCTTTGACAGCATCGGTGAGTTTTTGCTCTACTTGAGATTCTAGCGGGCGGACCGAGCGGTAAATTTCTATAAGTTGGCTAGGACGGGGCATGGCATTTCTTTCTACTGCATTAGGGGAATAAAAAAGACCCCAAAAGAGATCTTAATATAATAATAATTGGGGCGAATGATGGGATTTGAACCCACGGCCTTCTGAGCCACAATCAGACGCTCTAACCTACTGAGCTACATCCGCCAGATTTAACAGATCTACTGTAGCACTTTTGAGGCAAATAATCCAGACTGACTTTGGCCGAGAACAAAGGGAAAGATGAAAAAGTTATTAAATTTTCAAAGGTTTTGTGTTAAAATTATTACAGATCACCGCAAGTAGCCTGCTTGCCTACGACCTTACACTACGATGATCGTTAATTTTTAACTTTCAAAGAAGAGGTTACTATGACTCTGGCATTCGCCCCCCATGAGGTTTTACAACTTGATCCAAGAATAGAATTGGCGCTCAGTTTATCGGAGGTTCACGAAATTCCCCCATCAGAGATTACGGATCCCGCGGAAGCCATGTTTTGGGCATACAAAGAAGCAATGGCGGACGGGTTGGGCGGTTTGGCATTATTAGATGCTGACATCGAAACTCCTCATAGCCCCATGTTTTTCGGAACGCAGTGGTATTCGCCAAGTGAAATTACGGTTCGCCGCAATGATATTGCACGCAAGAAACGCATGCCGTGGCTTAATATCGTAGCTGGCGTTGACCCTTGGTTTGAACAAAAATACTCCCGCTAGATTTCGAGTACACACGGACAAAAGATAGTTAGCTAACTGAGACGGCCATCAAAAACCGTTATTTTTCCAATGGACTTCCATCTTCCGTCATCAATTCGTATTCCATCGGTATCGGGGCAGGCGACCACCAGGGCTGAAGCCTGCTCTGCATATTGGGCGATCCTGCTGTTCTCCTTGGCGTCGTCCATATAATGGGGATAGAATTCAAAAGGTACAGCACCTATTGCCTGAACTGACTGTCCGGCGCGGCCGTGTTCATTGAGCAGCAAGCTTGTCTTTAGATTAGGGGACAAGACAATAGAGCCAGCACTCACTCCTATAATGACAGGTTGTAGTCCTATTCTTGGTCTCACGTATTCATCCAGGCCAGATTTTTTAATTCTGTCCATAAATTCAAATGAATTTCCGCCGGAAAAGTGCCAGACGCCGTAATTTTGTAGCTCGTCTACATTTGTTATGTCAAAATAATCAACAGCAAAATCTGGACACATCGCTTTGTATTCGCGGCGAGTATTTTCAAAAAAGGGGATTGAGACAGGCGGCTCGGAGGAGGAGATGTAGGCAATTCGCCCACCCGCTTGTTTGATGTCACTACAGAGTTCAGACCGAAGGATGCTGTTCAGGTTCGCCGTATCGCTGAGCATATAAATTGACATAATACTCCTCGGTTCCAAAAATCAAGGGTTAGGCTACGGGTTTGGTATAAATGGCGCCCCGGGTTGGACTCGAACCAACGACCTTAGGCTTAGAAGTCCTCTGCTCTATCCAGCTGAGCTACCAGGGCAGGACGCCTAATATGGTGCAAATTGGTGCGGGTGGGGAGAATCGAACCCCCATCTCCAGCTTGGAAGGCTGGCATATTAGCCGTTATACGACACCCGCATCGCCATGCATTATAACAGATCAGATAATCCGAAAGAAATATGGCTCCGAAAACACTCGCTCGCCAGCCAATGGAAAGCGGTCTTGTCTCGCTGGGCGCTATAGGGCCTGTCTCTTATACACATCTGACGCTGCCGACGACTTAA
>JARIHD010000080.1 GCA_029288425.1 Candidatus Saccharimonadota bacterium | reverse complement strand
GTATGAAAAGGACGACTTGCTTGTTTTGCTCAAAGACCAAAAAGAACAGACAGGGAACCGTATCTCGGAAGCCGACCTGGAGCTGGCGGGCCGCGCATTGTCGTTCGGAGACAAAAAGGCTGCCGACATTGTCCGTCCGCGCGGTGATGCCTATTTGGTTGATGCCGACGAGACGATCGGGCCGCTATTTCTGGATCGCCTGCATAAATACCGCCAAAACTCTTTTTTGGTGTACAAAGATGCAAAGGAAAATATCATTGGCTCACTTTCCATGACTGATGCGGTAGAAGCAAAGCAAGGTGGCCGTGTGTTGGATCTGGTCAAGGGTGATCTAGCCTTTGTACACGAAGATTTTTCGCTGCATGAAGTTTTGCAGGCGCTGCAAAAGACGGGTCAGCACGTAGTTGCCGTCATTAATAGTTTCGAAGAGTTTGTCGGTATTATTACGCTCGAAAATGTTTTGGCCGAACTGCTTGGCGCCGACGAGGAAGCGGGGCGTCCGGCTTATGAAAACCGCAGCGCTATCGCTGGTTGGACGCCTGCGCCGGCGCTCGTGCCCGAGGTGGTAGACGAGCCGCAAAGCGAACCGCCGGACCAGCCTGAAGAAGTTGCGGAATCTTTCGAGAAATTGTAGAATTGCCTTCTAAGAAGATATGAGTAAGCTAGAGTATGTCCCATCGGAGATCGCGGTGCAGGTATTTAAGCACAATGATCTGTCCGACGAAGCCCGGATGATCGCGGCGCTGCGCATGGGTGAATGCCGGCCTCCGCTTGAGGCGCCTGACGACACGGTAGCCAGAGTTGCATTCGGGTCGATAGACGGTGTATCGCCTGCTGCACATGACGAGGCGCCGGAAGGATTTGTTTCGGATGTATCTTTTGTGTGGACAGCGGCCCGAAGAAATAATCTTCCCGATACATCGCCCTCCCCGTTCTCTGATTTCGGCCAAGCAGCGACGACGTATGCTCATCCGTTGCGGCTCTCGGAACAATTTATGCTCCAACAATTAATCGTCGGAGCGACAAATGGCGTCAGGCGTGAGCTTGCCCAGGTTGCTGCATCTATGGATTTCGAGGAGGCAGATTTTTACCAGGGCATTCAGGGAAGGGCGCTCAATGAGCTTGCCTTCTTTGCGGCTGCTCCTCGTTTGTTGGCCGCGCAAAAATATAAAACGATTCTTGCGCCCGTACTAAACCTGCTTGAGTCCCGGGGCGTGGGGCCGCTGGACAGCGCAGATCACAATATCTCTGGATCGATGCAAGTAACGGCCCGGGAATTGATGGCGACGGCCGAGTGGCATTTGCCTACGTCTGACTTCTTTTCTTTGTCCAAAAAATCCGCGACGAAAGTTGCACGATTTGTTGTCGCCGAAACCGCTTGTTTGGCGCGCGAAGCAGCCAAAGCATATGATGAAACGTGGCTTATGCGTCCTGTGGAAGTCCAGGACACAAGACCTGCACTTATCTATGCGCCTTCTTCGGTGGTTCAGCGGCTGATGCGTAAGACTCAAGAGTCGGCGCGGCCTTCGCTTTGGGAGGCGTACCGGCAGGGTGCCTATCCGTTTGATCCCGTGTCGATGCTCCATCGCTATCGAGACAATGATCGACGCCAGATGTGGCGGCCGCCTGTGATCGGCGGCAGTCTAAGAACTGCCCACCGATCTTGGATCTGAACAAAACTGCATACAAGCTTTGCGTAGTCGCGCTATACTAAAAGCATGGAATCGCCGCAAGGAAACAGCAAAGGTCTAGAGCGTCCCAAAAACCAGGCGCTCGATGAACGGCCATCCGCCGCCCCGCAGACACAGGAAGAGGTCGACCGCCAAGCCCGCATCGCGTACCTAAAAAGTCTCGCGCCTTCGCCAAAGCCCCGGAAACGTCGCACCAAGATAGTTGTAATCATTATTGCCGTATTTTTTGTGCTGGCAGGAGCGGGGTTGGCCGTGATTTTACTGACCGGAGAAACGCCTCCCAAAAAAGAATTGCAGAGTACCGATATGAGGGGAATCCAAGAAGAACTGCGGAAAAAACCGGACCCGAACAAGACAAATCACCGTGAAGCTCCTGTTTTTGGGCTTAGTTTTGACTATCCGGCTACCTGGACTATGGCCGATACGGACAGTCAAGGCCGCCTGACGGGATACTCTCCCCTTATGAAACTCAAGTCGGCAGACGGGCAAACTTCGAATGCCAAAGTACGCCTGATTATCCAGCCCAAACAGTCGACTATTAAGGAATTTGCTAAAGGCAACGGCCTGGCGGTGCTCGATTCCGAAAAACTTACGTATACCAAGCCTTCGCCTTCGCAGCGCGGCCAAACCTACCTAAGTTTTGTTAATTATCCTAGTTCCTCGGCAAAAGGTATTGATGCCTTATATATAACCGGGGACATCGGTTACCAAAAGGATCAGGCGGTGCCCATGGTCGATATCATACGCGTTGACCCGCTGATTACTATTGATTTTGTCCAGTGCCCCAATGAGGCTTGTAATGGTGCGCTGGCCCCTTTCACGCTCGATGTAAGCAACTGGCAAAGCAACGCCAACCTCTCTCAGGCCATCAAAACTGTTCTAACAACCCTGTCTATTCAATAATATATGCCCCAAAATCAGTCCCTTATACACCCTGACGGCCGCGACGCTTCAAGCGCTCCGGAAGTTCCGCATGAGGTCGCCAAGCAATACGGACTGCATGCCGAAGAGCCGCCGGTCAAGGCGTCCGAACCCATCCAAACCGATGTGGAAGATCCGGCCATTGAGAATCCCGAGACCGCCGCCGCCGTCGATGATATTGTCAATGCCGAGGGCGATCAGTTGCTAGCCGACCAGGACGGCAAAATAGATGCACCAGTAGTTATAGAATCCAGAGGGTTCGGTGCTAAAATCCGCCGTTTTTTTGTCGCCTGGTGGCGCAATAAATGGGCGCGCTGGATAACAATTATCGTGCTGGTATTGGGCATAGCTGCTGCTGCGGTTATACCGACGGCCCGATACGCCGTACTGAATACCGCGGGCGTGCGCAGCCAGGCCTCGGTGATCGTGGTAGATAGCGGCACCCAGCTGCCCCTTCGCCATGTGAATGTGCAGCTGGGAAGTCAAAAATCCGAGACTGACCGCGACGGGGTGGCACACCTGACCGGCCTAAAATTGGGCGACTATGACCTGACCATTTCGCGCATAGCATTTGCACCACAAAAGCAGCGGGTTACTATTGGCTGGGGCAGCAATCCGCTGGGCAAATACCACTTACAGGCGGTAGGTATCCAATATGTCATTCGGGTTACTGATTACGTTTCGGGCAAGCCGATCACGGGGGCCGAGGCGGACGCTGAAATATTTAACGCCCTATCCGACAAGGACGGCAAAATAATTCTTACCACCGGCGACACGGATTTGACCAAGCTTTCGCTTACCATAAATGCAGCCGGCTACCGTACCGAAAAAACCGTCATTGAAGCGGGTGCTAACGAAAAACAAATCCAGCTGGTGCCCCTGGAAAAGGCGGTATATATCAGCAAACAAAGTGGCAAATACGACGTCTTCAGCGCCGATTTAGACGGAAAAAACCCACGTCTATTGCTGGCTGGAACCGGCCGCGAAAACAATACCACCAGTTTGGTGGTGAGTCCGGACGGCAAACAGGCGGCACTCGTTTCAACGCGCGAAGGACTGCGCGACGGTGATAATTATCCCTTGCATTCCCTCACCCTTATCAATGTTGAAACCGGGGCCAATTCGACCATTGACCGCGCCCAGCAAATTCAATTGGTTGACTGGCTGGACAAACGATTGGTGTACCGTTCGACCATTGCCGGAGCTAGTGCTGCCAACCCGGGACGCAACAAACTTATCGCCTACAATTACGAAAATAACGCGCGCATCCAGCTGGCAACCGCCAACCAATTCAATGCCATTTCCAGTGCTAACGGCTATCTGTATTACGCATCATCTGGTACTGATCCGAGCGCAGTCCTTGGGCTGTTCCGCGTTAAGCCGGATGGCTTGGCCCGCGAACAGGTAAGTAATCAAGAGATTTGGACTGGGTTACGTACCAACTATAATACGCTGACAGTACAAACGCCGGACGGCTGGTACGCCGCCAACCTGAATAGTAAACAATTCACCTCAACTGGTGCACCGGCAGATATGACCAATCTGCAATTTGCAGTCAGCGCTGACGGTAAGCAGACGGCCTGGACGGCAATACGCGATGGTAAGGGTACCCTTTTGGTACAAGGCACGGGGGGAGGAGAGGTAAAATTGCTGGTTTCAAAAACAGGAGTAGGCGGATTGGTGCGCTGGTTGAGCGACACGATGTTGACCTACCGCATCGTCACTAGTACCGAGTCTGCTGAGTACGTCGTTAGTACGGCTGGCGGTCAGCCTCATAAAATCGCTGACGTGGCGGCGGTGTACGGCTATGCGCAAATATATTAAGATAGCGTGGTCATGACCAAAACGGACCAGACCTTCCAACAAATAGTGTGGGAATACTACCATCGGCATGGACGGCACGATTTGCCGTGGCGTTTACCCGACCCTGACGGAGCATACAATTCTTACCACATCCTCGTTTCCGAAATCATGCTGCAGCAGACACAGGTGCCGCGGGTGTTGCCAAAATACCAGACGTTCCTGCAGACTTTTCCGGATTTCTCTGCTCTGGCGACCGCACCGCTCAGTGACGTGCTTATGCGGTGGAGCGGGCTGGGCTATAACCGCCGCGCAAAATTTTTATGGCAAGCCGCTGGTGCGGTAATGGAGCGATACTCTGGTAGATTGCCAGATAATCCGGCTGATTTAGTGGCCCTTCCGGGCATCGGTCCGAATACGGCAGGGGCAATCATGGCTTATGCCTTTAACCGCCCTGTTTTATTCATTGAAACCAATATCCGGACGGTATACATTCATCACTTTTTTGCTGATCGTACGGGCATAGCCGACAAGGACATTGCCGCAGTGCTACAAGAGACATTACCGGCAGATAATCCTCGGCAATGGTATTGGGCCCTGATGGATTATGGTACGCATCTCAAGCAGACGGTGGGCAATGTGTCCAGGGCTAGTAAGTCGTATGTTAAGCAGTCCAAATTTCAAGGCTCTCGCCGCCAGATCCGTGGCCAAGTACTCAAGTTGCTTGCAGGTGGTCCCCATGCGCTTCAGAGTTTGACCGGATCCATATCCGACGATCGTCTGACCGGTGTTTTGAACGACCTGGAAAAAGAAGGTTTAATCATGTTTTCTGGTAATGCTTATCAGTTGCGGGCATGATATACTAAAACCAGAAAATTATGCACCCGAGCGCCAATCCTAGACCAGCTACAGGACCAGTGATGGATGTAACCGCCCCACGTCCCGCGGCTGCCGTTCCTGTTGTGCCCGCACGCAAAGAAGAAGCGACCGCGACCGGTGCACGCCTCCCGTTAGTGTCGGCCCCGCATGCAGCATCTCCGGCCCCTCATATCGCAACTCCCCCCGTCCAGACCGCAGAAGCCATAACCGAACCCAGGCCAGCTCCGCCCGATCCGGCATCTTCTACGGAGGCACCAAATCCGTCAACCGATGCCAAGGAACCCGAAACATTACCGGAACTGGAGCCAGTAACCGAAAAGCCAGCCGCACAACACCTGAACGATCACAAGCCCCTTCCTGTCGGCGCAATCGTCGGCGCGGTTTGCCTTATGATCGGCCTTTCAGCTGTCGCAATTCTGGTTTATTTACAGTCGCAATAACATGCATATTTTCAACGCCGTGACCGATTCAGGGGTGGTGCAATTGCTGTTGGATGGCGCTATTGGTGTGTTGCCGACAGATACGGTATACGGTATTGTGGCCCGCGCCGCTGACCCGGCTGCGGTGGCTCGCTTATATAAAGCCAAGCACCGTGAAGGCAAGCCAGGTACGGTTATCGCTGCCAGCGTGGAGCAGCTGGTAAGCCTCGGTATCGAGGCATCATATCTGCAAAAAGTTGGCCACTATTGGCCGAACGCGCTCAGCATCGTGCTGCCCGACCACGAAAAGCTGGCCTATCTGGATCAAGGCAAGCACTCGCTTGCCGTACGGGTTCCGGCAAACCCGACCATCCAGGAATTATTACGGCAAACCGGTCCGCTTTTGACGAGCAGTGCCAATATGCCGGGCGAACCAACAGCTACGACCTTGGATGAGGCCCGGACCTACTTCGGCGAAACCGTCGATTTTTATGTAAATGGTGGTACTATTGTTGGTGATCTTCCGTCAACGCTCATCCGTTTGGACGAAAATGGCAACGTTGAAATTCTGCGCCAGGGACCGGTAAAGATATAAAGGAGCAACATGACATTCGACGAATACCAAAAACAGGCACCTTCAACACTTATTTCGCACCCTGACCCCCTGATGGACAAGACTATTATGGTACTGGGTATATCCGGTGAGGCAAGCGAAATCGCCGAAAAATGGAAAAAGATCGTTGCCTACCGTGAAGGCAAAATTACTCCCGATGACATCGAAGAAATGGCCAAAGAAATAGGTGATGTGCTGTGGTATTTGAGCAATTTTGCCACCATGCTTGGTATTTCTATGGACGACGTTGCAAAAACGAACGCCGCCAAACTCGCCAGTCGAAAAGCCCGTGGCGCCTTAAAAGGATCCGGCGACAACCGCTAAACGGGCGACTATCCCCTCATAGCAAGTAGCGATTGCTCCGGTGCTTTTGGCGCGGGCTGGGAAGTGCGTTTAATTAGACGTTTGAAAGTTTTTTGCTCATTTCTTATTCCCATCAAATAAATAGTTAACTGCAATCTTTGCAAGTCCGTAAGTTTCTAGGAAGCCTGCGCCAATCGCTACAGGCACAGTGACGGCACTATTTTCAAAGTGCAACCATCCTAGGCCCAACCCAATAGTAGTCGCCATACTAAATACGAAACCTATCTTGACAAGCCACAAAAGATTTCTACACCACTTGTCCCTGTCTTCAAGTTTCTTGGCGTACTCTTTTACCCTGAGGTGCGCCTTCAAGGCTTCATAGTCAACTCGGGACTGAGTTTCGGCAACAATCTCGGAAGAGTTCTCTATGACAGTGAGCTTACCAACAATATCGGCAGCTTTAATCTTCTTGAGCTGTTCCTCCATGACTTAAACCGGTTTTAGTTGTACCTGCTCAGATTACTAAGTCGATTGTGCATAGCTTGCTGTGATACTCCAAAGAGTTGCGAGAGTATTAGCTCGTCATCATCTGTGAGCTTATAGTCTTTTTTAACAGCCTCGACCATCCTCTTGGGCATAAGCAATTCGGCCGCAAAAGAATCGGCCTCTTTTTCAGCTTCATCCTTTTTGGTTGCATACACGGCTTGTCGCAAAAGGACGCTATATTCGTTGGGCTTGTGACCCAAAAAATAATGGCCTAACTCATGTGCAACCGTATAGACCTGCCTGGGAGCAGAGTCGAGTTTGTTAATGTATATCCTTTTTGCCTTTGTGTCTGTGTCTTCGTAAAAGAAACCAGAAATATCCTCATCTGTACTGTCTTGAGGCTGAAAGTAAACAATCTCAATGCCTTCACTCTGAGCAATGTCGAAAACGTCAATGAGGGGCTTCTTAATATTGTACTTTTTAAGTACTTCTTCGGCCTTTTGTCTGCATTTTTTCCAGTCGGCCATATCTACCCCCTTTGTACCATAATTATAAGCGATGAAGCAAGATTATACTACATACTGCCTATGCTTAGGGTTGTGATCTTTGCTACACTGCCCTGCGGCAAATCATATTAGTTAATGCCTCCCAGAAACAGACCGATAAGCAAAACTGCGCCCAGCTGTGCGAACATTACGACGAAAAAACCTAACAGACCTTTGAGGCCCAAACTCCTGAATATATTCATAAATATCAAGGAAGTCCAGACGACTACTAGCGTACACCCTGCCGCACCGATCACTAACTGCCACCAACTAAGACCATCAAACATATGCTCATCTTACCATGGGACTACTTGCCATGAGGGGACAGTCGCCGCTAAACGATATTGACCTCAAATCATAAAACTGTCCTAATAGACTTGATTTAATTAAGATTTCATTTTCTTATGATATCTTAATTACTTCCTAATGAGGTGATCGTTTTATGTTCGATAAAGGTTCGTTTGAATCCAGTATTGTTCCGCCCGAAATAATACAGCAAGCCCTGGCAGAACCTGCCGCACGGCCTGTTTTTGCTGTCTCTTATACACATC
>JARIHD010000073.1 GCA_029288425.1 Candidatus Saccharimonadota bacterium | reverse complement strand
CCGTAGCCGTCGCCGTAGCCGTCGCCGTCGCCGTAGCCGTCGCCGTAGCCGTAGCCGTCGCCGTCGCCGTAGCCGTCGCCGTCGCCGTAGCCGTAGCCGTCGCCGTAGCCGTCGCCGTCGCCGTCGCCGTAGCCGTCGCCGGAGCCCTTCAGCGCCCACCCTGGAATTTCCCCTCTAACCAGAACTGCTTCCATGCGCGGCTCCTTTACTTGCAGGCGTCCCACTTCGCGGCGGCTTCAGGCGTGCACTCCACGACAGACGTGATGTCGCGGACGGCGATGTCCACAGCGGGGCCGATCTTGCACCCACTGGACGGGCCATGAGACGCCAGCCCCATGAACCCGCGCAGGTCCGAGGTCCAGTAGATGCAGAGCCGCGCACGCTTCAGTTCGATGCTCGCGCCGGTCGTGTCTTTGGCGTATCCGTAGAACACGCCACGATGGGCAGTGGTCACAACAACGGGTCGTTCGGCAGTCTTCTTCACGGTTTCTCCTTTGGTTTTCATTTCGGGGATTACTCCTTATTCAGAGCCTTTAACGGACTCGGTTCAGGTGAATGACATTCGGTGCGTCCAACTTTGAGACCTTCGTGTCGTTCATGACTTCTCCTTAAGAGCCTTCATCAATTCGTTTAACCGTCTCTGGATCTCAACAAAGCATCCGTAACCCGCTCGCCCTTCGGTCACGATCTCGCCTTGGATCGCCAATTCCCGAATCTTTCCGGCGAGGTATTCAGCGGTCTTCTCGGTCGGCATCCTCTTCGTCCTCGTAGGAGAATTCGTCGTCTTCGCGCTCCGGCGTGTTGAATAGAGCGTAGTAGTCCAGATCGCTCGACGCGCCAAAGCAACCAGCAGGCATCCACGGGTTACTCATCGTCTTCCTCGAATTCCTGACAACCACACAACGGCATAGAACAAGCGCCAAGCACGTATGACGCGCGACCGTTGCCGAGTTCGTCGTCTACGCTGTCTGTCGGTTCGTGCATCTCTTTCGGGTGTGAACAGAGGCACTTCACGCCGCGCTCTCCTTGACGTAGCTGTCTTCGGGGCGCTTTAGTCCGAGCTTGCCCAATACGCTCATCAAGGCGTCCATTCGATGAATCAAGAACAGATTCGTCAATGCCGACTCGCCGTTGAACGAGGTCGACGGGGTTTTGAGTTGACTCTGTACGGCCTCGATGATTTCGGAGGCGGTGAAGGTTCTTTCGGTGAGGCCTTCGGGGATCATGCTGCTCTCCGAGGAGGCTTGCCGTCTTTGCGCGGCCGTCCGCCCAATTTGCCGTTGGCTCTCGCGGTCTTCGTCTTGATTGCGGACGTTGCGGAACCGCGACAGGCCGGGCAAAAACAAACCAGCTTGCAGCGATGAATCGGGCAGGTACTTCGCATCCTCTCGCCTCCATGTTGGGTTAACTAACCGAACGTGGGCGTATATTCCAATATATTGGTTTATAAGTCAACAGTATTTTCGAGCCTTCTGAATCCTCTTCCTGTTCAATGCGTTTCATAGGTTGAGCAGTGACAACGACCCAAGCGTGGATCACGCGCAAAATCAAGTTATGGATGAAGAGGAAGACGATTTCACGGAAGGCGCTGCGCGTGGATCTAGCAAAAGACCCCGGCACAGTTACGAAGCTGCTTAAGGGGCAAAAGAATCTGCGAGCCTCAACGATAGATGAGGTGCTAACTGTCCTAAAGTTGACTCCTGAGGAATTCTTCGCCGACCGAGAGTGGTCTGCCGCAGACGTTACGTTTAAGGAAGAAATTGAAAAGCTGAAGGCGGTATTGCTTTCACAGAACGAGCACTGGAAAAACTACATACTGACATCGCTAGATGTGGCCTTTGAGCAAGTCAACGCCGAGAAGGCTAGGTCGGGTCCGCCCAAAGCGGTGGGGTAACGAGGCGTGTTGTATCGCTCTTGGAGTTCATCCGAGAACGTAACCCTGGCTAAAGGATCTGAACCACACGCCTCGCCAATATAGAGAATCGGCTCAAGCTCAAACAGACATGAATATTTCTTTTTCTTGGAAAGGACAGGCTGATGCGGATTACGTCGACGAAAATCTTTCAGGACGCTCAAGGGTGGTTGAGCACTGGCATCGCCGACATTGGCGTTTTCATCTGTGGCTTGGCGGCTATCACTGGGATTGCTGGGCTCTGCATTGGTGGGGCCTACGCGCTCCGCGCATTCGTCCACTTCTTGATTTACTGACGCAACCTTCGGAAGGGGAGCCACATGCGGATTACGTCTTTTATTGTGGTCGCGGTTTTGGCCTTGGCATCGCCACGCCATGCTAACGCTAGCGCGGAAACCGTCACGATACTCGCCACTGCGGGATTCTCTTCGACCTCTGTTGTCGTCCGGCGTTCCAATGGAAGTACGTATCTTTTGGATTTTGGAATTGGATGTCTCGCCACGCTGTTCAAAGATGGGGCCAACGGGGTCGTTGATTACCCTGGGTCGCTGTACATCGGCGTAGGCAAATTCACTGTCTCTGGATCGTCGCAGCAATGCACGATCTGGGATGCGAAGCTACTGCCGACGATTGTGCAAGGCTCCAGCGGATCAACCACAATCATCACAGTGCAGGGCGATGGCCGAGGAACGTACCACATTTTTCCTCAGTTCGCCGATGGTCGCTTTTCCGATGGCAGCTATTACCGAGCCACATTGATGTATTCGGAGCCTACCGCTCTAAACACAGGCACTTGCACCTTTAATTGGGCCGCTGGCGGAAAATCAATACTGTCCGGGCAGTATTCTTTCGGCCCGAGTGCATGGCAAATCGACTCCACGCCGGGGTCTGCGGCATTCACATCAGGCTATGCCACGCTGTCATGTTCTTCAGCGATTAACGCGCACGTCCTTTACTCCTTTTACGCGCCAAACGGCCACAAACTTTCCGAAGCTACCGTCTTCCCGTCATTACCGGGGCGAGTTGTGCAATTACTCGCGGACCACAGAGATGGCGCGCGGCTCGGGATAGCCATCGCGAATGACAACACGGCTTCGCAAACCATCGCTATTGCAGTCTGGGAAAATGGGCAAAGCGTAACGCGCTCCCATACGCTTTCCAGCAAATCGAATCTGGTCGGATTCATCGACGAATTGACGGCGTGGCGTGGCACGGCAGGGCAAGTCATAATCGACTGCCCATCTCAATGCGCGGCGATTGGACTGAGGTTCACTGGAGCAAGCTTTACGACGATTCCCGCGACAATTCGACTGCCTTAGTGTTCATTGAGATGGATCAGGATTATCTTCGTCTGATTTCGGCTCAACTTCACTCTCTGCTTCAAATGCAGGTAGCCCGAGACATGTTCGGCAAAAGCCTGTTTGCCCTAGGCACAGGTGAAGTGACTGCTGTGGGTAACGCGGTGACGAATTTAGAAGCTTCCAATACTCAGTGGCTAAATCCTGAGTTTGTTGCCAAGCTCGCGCAGTTGCCGGAGGCCCAAAAACAACGGAACCTACCGGGATTTGCCCCGCAGTCGGATAAAAAGGATTAGTCACTTAGGCAACCTCCAACTTCAACCAGTTCTCGCCGTTCTTCGGATCGTACTCCAGATGAAGGTGCGGCGGATCGTGCTCCAACACCACGTCGAAACCCATCGGGTCGAGGATAGCCTTTAACCGCGAGTAGACCGCTTCGACCTGCGACAGCGGCAGGTTCTTGGTTCGGATGTCGGCGGCACGTCCCTGGTTGTGTAAACTTGCTGGCCGGTGTCCGTGCGAATCCTTCAAACTCGTCACCACAAGCTGCTTTTGCATCAGGCTGTACAGGGCTTCGGCGACTCCGAGCGCGAACCATACCGCGGGATGTACTCCGTCTTTCGTGACGGATGCTTTGAAAATCACGGATGCGGCTCTCCGAGTAATCGCTTCACGTCACCGCGGATCTCTTTCAGCATTTCGTTGACGTTGGTAAAGCGTTCATCGTCCGTTTTTTCATGAGCGACCATCTGTTGACGCAAGACGGCAAACGCCGCCACGGCTCCGATGATCGCCAAAAACACGCCCCACACGGGAATCTCTCCGTTGACGGTGAATCCACTACTGGACTGCAACCAGAACAAAATCAAGTTCACGGTATCTTTTACTCCTGCCACTTGCTCTCCCTGCATAGCCGTTGGCCTTGGTGATTAAGGTTATCGGTCAGCCTGCGTCGGCGAGCCCAATCGTCGGCGCGGGCGCTACACTGGCGAATAACCGGGGTTGTCGATCTTCACAAACACGTCATAGTAAATCGGCCCCGCAGCGGTAAAGCTGGCCGTGGTCCTCACTCGAAATTCATCTCCGTCAGTCGCCTCTCCTGTTCCGCTCGCGCCTCCGGTCTTCAAGTCCACGATGACGTAGTTACCACTGACCGTGGTCGTTCCGGCGATGGTCGTCACGGTGGCTCCGGTGGAACCTGTCCCCACGGCTGCCGCGCTTGCAATCGTGTTGGATGCCGTCCTCAAACCGTCTGTGAAGTCGATCATGAAGGATGGCTTGTCGGTTCCGCCCTTGATGAGACTCGCCACGTTCGCGGTTTGGTCCGCATTCCGATAGGGATAAATCGTCATCGCTGCTGATTCCCGAAGAGGTAGGGGCGATACACTGGGACTGATTGACTGACATCGCGAGCGACGCGATTCCCCCAAGTCGTCGGCATCGTTGAGCCCACCGTCTTATTGAGCACCTGGCCAAGCACGCTCTTGGAATCGCCTGAAATCCCTAGCGGAGAGACACCCTTTTTCCGAACGGCAAAATCCAGCGCATTCTCTGCGCTCTGCAATTCGCCCCACCGCTTATTCGCCGCTTTAATTCTCGGGACTGCGGCTTCTACGGCACCGTTGAGGTTTCGATACACTTGCTCCAATACCTGATTAATCTCGCCTTCATAGGGAGCGCCGTGCCACTTCATGCCCTTGCCGACTTCCTGCTTCAAAACGTTCACTTCTTTCGGGGTGAGCGGCTTGGACAGGTCAATTTGATGTTCGTCGGCAACCCGGATGATTCCCTTGAGCCGTTCGTAGAGCTGCGACTGAAACGCAGATTCGCTTCCCGCGCCGACGCCTTTGGTCGCGTCCACGAAGGGCTGCTGAACCAACTGGTCTACGTCTCGAATCGTTTTCCCGGCCCCGTCTTGGTTGAGGATCAAATCAATCCCTTGGCCGGCGGTTTTCTTCATGGACTTGGTGCGGTCCAAGAGTCCTTCTTTCGTTGCCGCGCTCACGCCTTCTCTGGACAGCAGTTCTCCGGGATTGCGTCCGTATTCCAGTTCCTTCGCGTTCAGCTCCATCAGGGCATTGAACGACCGGGCTCCGGGCTTCATGTGAAGTTTTTCGGCAACCTTCACGCCCGCGGCTTTACCTGCGGGGGCCAGCAACACCGCGGCTTTGCCAGCGGCTCCCGCCACGTCTCCCTGTGCCGCCTGCTCTCCGATGGACGCTGCCATGGGACCAACGACCGGCACGTTACCCGCGAGACCATGACCGAACGCCTCCACATACCGCCCCTGCTTGAACGCATCCGCGGCTTTCCCGTATTCCTTTCGATGAGATTCCACGATCCCGCCAAGCGCATCCACGGGATGCTTCGCCATCTCCCACAAGGGCCGCGGGTCTAGCATCTCTGCGGCTCCTGAGAGAAACCGGAGGCCCGCGCTTCCCGGCTGCTCTCCTCCAAGGTAGGTATCTCCACCGCCAGCCACTCTGGCTTTTTCAATCAGGTCGGACTGCTGACGGATGGACTGCGCGGAGCGCACTGGCTTTGACGGTACAACGTCCTGCCATTCGTCGGGGCTGACGTCTTCCCATTCTGACTCGCGCACTTTTTGAAGGGCCGCTAGCCTCTCGGGAGTCGTCCCTTGTGCCATGTCTTTCCTCCGTCGAGAGAGTAGCGATATTCTCCCGTACGCTTGTTATGCTGCTCGCGCCGTCCGTTCGCATCTAGTGATGGTGTGGGTTGTGGGGCGTCGCCAAACGCGGCCCCATAGTCCACCAAATGGCTTTCGCCATCATCTTTGGTGATCTGTGAAATCTGCTGCCCGTACTGCTTTCGCAGATTCTTGTACTGGTCCACCACCGGCTTGGCTCTTTGCTCAATCACGGATTTCATGTTTCGCCGAGCTTCAGGAGTCAGGAATTCCGAATTGCTCAAGATCCTGGCGGCGTTGAACCCGAACGAATCCATCCATGACTGAGCGTATTTCTGAACCGTCGCGTATTCTCCCTCTCGCACAACCGATTCCGGGTCCATCGCTTTGGCAAAGGCGTAAATCAACGCTTGGTCGTACTGCGGGTTGTTGTTCTGCTCAGGAACATTTCTCGCAAACTGAAGCGCATCCGTTACGATGTTGTATTTCTTCACGATCGGCTCTGAGCCGAACTTCGAAGAGAGATTGTCCACCCGCCGATTGGTCGCGCCACTAGGGTCCTTTGGCGTGTTGTACGGTTTGACGTCGTGTAATTCCGCGCCGGTCTTCGTGTCGTAGTACTTCCCGCTATCCGGGTCGAAGTTAGCGAGCGCCGCCTTTCCGTTAATCTCCACCTCCTTCGACTGAAGCGCTTTCTTCGTCGGATCTTTCGACGGTGCCGTATATGGCGAAGTCTTCGACGTCGGATCGTACAGGGATGCCCCCGGAGACACTTCAATAAGGTTTGGTTTCTCGAGCCCGCGGTTGATCTGTTGCGCCTGAAGCTCCTGCATTTGAATCGAACGCTCGCGGTCTTCCATCGCCATCTGTCGGTCTTCTTGCGCGTTGTAGTCTTGCTCTCGCTGTTTTGCGTCTCCGCGGATCTGCTTCAAGCGATCGACCTTGTTCTGGTACTCCCGCTGTCTTTGTGCCTCTCGTTGCATCCGGACATTCTGCGCGTTGTCGCGGTACGCAATGCCCTCACCTATCCCCTTGAGAATGCTCATCCATGTGGGGTCTGGCTTTCGTGGCTGCATTTCGACGCGCATCGCCTGCGACAGCATGTCCATTTCAGCCTGTTCTTCGGGAGACGCGAATGAATCCGGTCGTTGACGCCGCTGCTGCTGGATCTGCTGGAGTATTGGCACTCGCTGGTCTAATTGCGTCGGATTCGGCGACACCATGTACGGCGCGTCCACCATCTCTGGTTCTGCGACAGCACCACCTCCGCCTTGGGGGAATTCGCCATCCCCGCCGCCTCTTTGCTGATTGAGCGGTAGAACGGTTTCGCCCCCGCCGACCATGCCGCGAATTTGTTTTAGAACGTCGACGCGGTTCATCATACGACCGCCGCCCCGATCGGCTGTTGCTGCGTTGTTGTCTGTGTGCCCTGCTGAGTGTATGCGGCGGGCTGGGTGTTGTTGTGGAGACTAACCGTCGCGTTCACGCCAGTATTCCATTTGTTGAACCGCTGGTTTGAGTTGAACTGCCGGTTGTTGTTATTCATGTTGGCCTGATTCAGGTTCCAATTGAACGCATTCGCTGCGTTCTGCTGATTGGCATTTGCGGCCTGATTCAGCGTCGCGTTGCCGAACTGACTTTGAGCGTTTGACAACACATTCGCCTGCTGGCCCGCGTTCGTCATGCGCTGATTCATCTGGTTCTGATTGTTCGTCTGGTTCGCCTGCTGGGAGTTCGCGGTATTTTGCTGCATCGCCTGGAACATCATTTGTGCCGCTTGTAAGGCCATCAGGTTCGCCTGCTGCTGATTCGTCTGCTGACGGTTCAATTCCATTCCGGATCCCGTCACCATGTTTTGCATTCCCTGCATGGCGTTCTGAATATCGATCTGGTTGTTCGCCTGATTCAATCCCGCAGCGTTATCTCTCGCGGCCTGATCGGCCATCGCTACCGAAATGCCCGAATCCCCTAGCCCCGCTCGTTGTGCCGCCATCTTGCCTGCCGACATGCGCGCGGCGTTCTGCCCGGCGAGGGAATCTGCGGCGTTGGCCTTCATCTTCGAAACAACGTCGGGCTTGTACCCCTGACCACTCAAGAGAAACTGAAGCTGCTCAAACTGGTCAACGCCCTGACTGGTTGGCTTGGGCACCTGTCCCAAGTTGTTCAGTGCTGCTTCCATATTCGGCGTCTGAAAGTTGTACAGGTCGTTCAGTTGGTTTCGTGTCGAGTTGGCCCGGTTGAAAAAGTTCGACTCGAACCCTGGCTCCCAGCCGCTCGACATGGTGGGCATTTGTCCAAGGTCAACGTCCGGGACGTCCCAATTCTCGTCATCGTACGGATTCATTGCGTTGCCGTGCGGCATCCCGTTCGTTGCTTGGGCTAGTTGGTCCGGGGTTAAGGTCGCTGTCTGAATATTTCCGCGACCTGTTGGGGCTGTAAACCCAAAATCGTTTTCACCCCAGTTCAACCCGGTCTGAATGTTGGGGAATGCTTGATTTCCACCAGTGGGAGCCGTCCATCCCGTATTCGGATCCGTGTTCCATTCGGATAATCGCGGGTCCACGTCCGAAAGGTATGTTTTGACAGACCGATTTGTCGGCCCGGATGAACCATTAAGATTCATCGTCGTAGTCTGCCCTCTGTCCGATCCGGAGTTGTATTGATTGACCCCGGCGTTCATCATCGTGTTGGCCGTGGATGGGCCGGTGTAATTTCCGCCGGATCGGACTTGCGACCCCATGTTGCCGACGTCGGATACCCCGCCACCAGCATTGACGGCACCGGTCGTCCGCTGGTTAATCGGCGCAGTCGGTCGCGAGCCAGCCCCGCTCGAAGGACGCGGGTCGATTGGTGCGGATATTCGCTGCGATCCGGGACCGGTCTGCGGGCGAGGGTCGACGGCGGACGGCACTGACGACAGGGGCGCATTCTGCGCTCTCGGGTCTAATCCGGCATCCGGCGGCAGATAATCGGGCGTTAGCCCCTGAAGGTAATCCGAGTACGCGTTCTGGTTACCGGCGGTCTGCATGAAACCGCCCTTCGCCAGATCGTAAGGAAGTTCGGTTCCGGGTTTCTGGATGTACCGTCCATGGTTTTGGTCCCAAATCATGTTGGGGTCTTTTGCGCTGACTTGTCCGTGTGCTGGCATGACCTACTCCAACTCCGGAGGCTGAAAGCGATCGAACCGCCAACGGTCCGGGTCGAATTCCGCACCACCGCTCGACCCTCCCCCACCCGAAGGATCTGGCGTAAAGCTCTGCGTCTGTGTCTGCGGCGGCCCGCCGTAACCCGGCAATGCCTGCCGACGTTGCTGCGCGAGATTCAGCATATTAGGGTCTTTGATCCCTAGCGCCCGCATCAACGTTGGCAGTACCGTCGCCGCGTAAAACTCGCGCCGCTGCTGCTCGGCCTTCGCCAACTCGTCCATCTGCTGCGTGCGCTGCTGGAGTTGCTGGTTGATTCGGTTCTGCGAGCGATTTTGCCGGTACTGCTGCCAGATGTTGAGCCCAGTATTCGCGAGGCCCGGCAAGTTCTGAACGAACCAGTTATCACTGGAATTGCTCGGTGGAATCCTCGGATCTTGCCGACTCATAAATCCACTTCCCTTCTCTACAAAGTTTTCAGAAACCTCACCGCGTCACGATCCACGATTTGAGCGCCGTCCTTCTCGAACATCGAAATCACTCGCGTGTCTGTTCTCGGAACGGTGATGTAATAGTGGCCCCGGTTATTGGCCCTCATATTCATCTCCATTCCCCGATGTAGCAGCGTGTACGACACTTGGGCGTGATTGAATTTCTCCACGAGCATGGATCTCACCTCTAAGACTAATTCGGTGTGGATCATGCCCATGATGGTCGAACGGTCGTCATTGTCTCGAATAACGTAAGTTAAGTTTCCGGGTTGACCGAACGGCGGAATAATCCCCGCTGGGTCCAATCGGTTTTGAAGTTCCCGGCACTTGTCGAAGTCTTCAGGACTTCTCGCAACGTCCGGAGCAATAAAAGCCAAGTCGCCTCCTAGTAGTTGGCGAGAACGTTCCATGTGGAACTACTCGCCATCAGCACGTAACTGGAATTCAACGTCGTCAGCGTTAGACTCGACGCCCCATCCACCGTCCCCGCAATCACGACACTGTTCAACGCCGTGACCTTCTTGATCGTCACAATCATGTTTGGGTAGTCCTGAGCTGCGGCCAACGCCACGGTGTAGGTGGTATTCCCGACCCACGCGAATAACGCGAAGTCGGTAGCGCCGACCGTGGTGGTGCCGACGACCCACCGCGAAGGCCCGCCAAACATCCCGCGAAACACAGACGTCTGATTCGTGTTGAATGTGACGTTCGTGTCGATCGCGGTAAAGCCTTCCCCAATCTCCATGAGCCGTCTGACGAGTTCCTGAAACAGCGCCTTGATGCGCGTTTCGAACTGACTCGATACATTGGGCCGGCCCCACGATGGAATTAGGCTCATTCCCCATCGCCAAATGGACTCGCCGGTCTGCGCTTGATTTTTTCGTTCGCCTGGTCAAACGCCTCTTTCCATGACGTCCCCCGCCCAACGGCGATGGGAGGCCCGAACACACTCACGAAACCGACCTCGTAAAGCCATGGCCCATCGGCGACCGCATACTTCGCGGCGTATCCCGCCGGCCCCCATAACTGTTGAGCCGAAGCCTTCGCCAGATCGTCCGGTGAAGGCTCGGCACTGAAGGCGACGCACGACGCCAACCCAATCAGCACAGCCAGCACAATTCCAATAAACGTCCGCATCAGAGCACTCGTTTCTTCTGGCTATACGCCAGACGGAAATTCTTCACATCCCGCTTCACGGCATCATCTGTGGGAAAGACAAATCTCAACATCTGACGAATGCCGTACTTGTTCACGAGACCTTTATAGGTCGTATTTCCTTCCCGAGTGAGCATCACATTTCGCTGGTCTGATCCATCGGGATTCGATACCTGAACCATGACATCGTTGGTGTTGCTGTCAAATCTCAGGGAATGGAGGTTGGAGTAATTTCCAATGTTGTTGCCCGCCATCAAATCAAAGCTCAACGTGGTACCCGCTCCGAATCCCGAGCCCTGAGTATCGAAGTCGAAGATTTGCTGAACAATGTCCGTGGTGCCGCCGATAAAGACCTTGCCCGATGCGACAATCTGTGTGAGCGTCGAAACATTGATGCACGAAGCGGAGATGTCGGATGTCGAACAGGCACGCACTACATTTCCCGTGCCGGGGTCGGTGTAAAAGCCGATGATGTACAGACGGTTATTGACAGACCCGGAAGTACATGCCGTCAGGATGTAGTACGCCGCGTCTTTTCCCTGATACCAGACGGCTTCGGCCAGAGCCAAATTCGCACCGCTGCCAAAAATGTTCGAGAGGTCCGGCCGTAACGCTAGCCCGATTTCCTGCGGCAACCCCTGAAACGGCCATAACTGAATCCGCTTGTTGTTATCCAACCAGATAATCCCGAATGGACTCGACACGACTGAATTTGGTGACTTCGTTCCGAGGTTCCAATTCAACGAATCCAATTGGGCGGTAACTGCCAGTGTGTTGGACGGAGCAACCGCGTTGTCTTGCGGGTTCCCTGTCAACAGATATGCATTCAGGTCGCTGAAGATCAGCAATCCCACCGGAGTGGGGATGGAGGTCTGCGAGACTTCCGTTTTTGCGGGAATCGTCACCACATTCAACGGAGGAAACGCCTCCTGGGGAACGCCGGCGTAAACCGATTCATAACCGCTATAGGTCAGCGTTGGGCCGAGCGTTCCCGCCCCAAATCCGGTAATCCACAAACGGTCCTGCCATGCAGAGACTTGCGTACCGGAATCCAGCGGGCGGTAGTTGTACGCTGTTTCCGGAGTGTTCGTGTCCACGAAATAGGCAGTCGAGATGTCGATATTGCCCGTGGTGTTGGGGTACACGAGCATGTTTCCCGAGGAGTCGACATTCAGGTAGCGGTTGCTCTCTCCATCTTTCGAGAGGAACAACACGATCCCATCAATCCCGGTTGTCGACGCCGCAACAACAGCAACACGCAGGGTCTGGTTGGCTCCGTTGGTTGGACCGCTATTGGAAGACGCCGCGGAACACAGCCCGACGTGGGTGGTTGCTGCATTTCTGTAGGCGTAAGAGGCCGTCGCTCCCACGTTGAGCACGAGCGCACCGCCTGCAACAATCGAGGTCGTTCCCGCAACGAGAGGCTTTCCAATGCCCAGTTGGTAAGACGTGGTGCTGTTGACGTACTGGAAAGTTTCCGCACCGTTGACGTTGTAGACCTTGTTATTCGTGTTGATTCGGTCCACGCGATGGTCGGCTTGTCCTGTACGAACAGAACTGGGAGTTGCGGGAATGCCGAACTGAGTCGCAAAACGATAGGTCGTTACGCTGGTCGTTCCTGCGGCCTGAATGTCAAAAAAGACCGTGGCGGTATCGGACCAAATGGCATTAAAAATCGACAAAATCCGGGCACTGGGATTCCCGATAGTTTTGGTGACCGTTAAGGGCGAACGTAACGCTAGTGCAGACCCGGATGCGGAGACCACCACGTTCGTTCCGGCAAACCAAACACTGGGAGGAAGGTTCTCCTTGTCGTCAAGATAGTTGACGCCGAAGAAATCGCTGACGTCCTGAATTTGTAAGTCGCGTACGGCCATTTAGGAATTTACCCATCGCCGCCCCGGCCCAAACGAAGACGGGCGCGTGCGAAATGGCTGAGCGAACTGCCGAGTCTTCAGGACATTCTGTGCGCCATACAGTCGGTCCATGGCCTCACCGTGCATGTCTCCCCTTCGATCGTCGTCAATCCCCCTCCAGCAATAACTCGTGGCTTCGGAGACGACGCATTCATGGAATGGATCAGGAAGCTCGCAATTCACTCTTTGCTGAAGCGACATTTCCCGCGGCTTGTAAATGTAATCGGCCCGAATAATCGTTCCGGAGGGCAGTCCCGGTGCGAATCGCACCTGATTGAACTTGTCCGTCGTCACGTACTGCGGATGAATCGCTTGCACGCCCTGCTGGTCCCAGTAGATGAACCCGGGATCCGAGCCGTTCACGTACTCGACTGGAGTGAATATCGTTTCTCCGGAAAACTTCACGCCAAGCCACTGGAGCTCGTAGAGCGTTCCGGTGGAAATATTCGCGTTCAGGTCGAACGACTGCGTATCCACGCTCACGGTGATTTGGTCGTTCGTCACCTTCAGTATTTCCGTGTTCATCGGAAGAACACGATTGACGACCCAATCCTGTGCGGCGTTTAATTTCCCGATGATGTATTCCACGTCCGAGACTTGGGAGTCTCCCTGAACGCGGGTAATCATGGTCGCGAGGTCCATTTACGCCTGCTGCTTCGCGTCGTATTCCGCGATGAACTCCAGTTGACGCTCCATCAACTGCTCTTCGGTCTCCAGGGGTTTCCGTCGAATCGGATACCCTTCCAGTGCGGTGTAGTCGAATGCCGGTTTCGGAGGCTCCGGAACCACTTCTCCCGTCGTTCTCTCGGCCAACGCCTTAGCAATCTCGGTGAGCTGCGCCAGAGCGCGTGCAGTGGTCTGCGCGGTATCCGATCGGCGGGACTGTTCGGCGAACAGTTCATCGTCGGGAGAGTAGCGCTTCATCCAACTGTAGATTCTCGCGTCGGGCTTCATGCGATAACCCGGCGTACCCGCTTTCGCTTTCTCTCGCCCGACCTTGAAGCGCTCGATTTCGGTTCGAGCATGACGCTCGCCGTCTGAATCGCACTGCGCCTTAATCTCGTCGGGGACTTTGCCCGTGCCGTTGACGAACACCCACATGCCCTTTTTGGCGTAGCCTCGTACTTCAATCAGTTCTCGGGCGATGGATTCCCCCTTCAAGGGGATCGTTTGAAACACGACTTCACGCCCAACGGATTCGCCGGCGTTCTTCTCACGATGTTCCGGGAGAGGCCCGACGCGAGTCACCTTCCCGTAGGGGAAGTGGTACTCGTACATTCCCAGATGTTTTAACGTCACGTCGTCGTAGCCGTTGTAAACATAGGCGACGTCCGCAAGAGGCTTGGCAGGTTGTTTCTTAACCTCCTGAATCACCTGTTCAATGTTTGGGACTTTTTGAAGCAGTTCCTTCACCGCTCCCTTGACTTCATCAATCACCGTGCTCATAGTTCCGTTCCTTCCATGACCTGTGCGGGTTGTCCGCTACGGCCCATGACGTCGCTGAAAATGGCGTATTTGTTTTCCATGACCTGCTCGGTCGCGCGGTCTAAATCGCGTTCACGCTTCGCTCGGTCGCGTCGTTCCTGGTCTCTCTTGTCTTCGAGGAGATGCTTGCGGCCCAATTCCGGAAACCCCAGCAATGTCCGCTCGTAGTTCGCTCTCAGGTAATCAATGACGTTCTCGCTGAGTTCGAGAATCGGTTCGCGGAACTCGTTCATCACGAGATACACCGCGTGCCAATCCGGCCTCATGTCGAACTGACGAGTTCCGGAATACCCATGCTCGTCTCGAAGTTCCTGATGGGCGTATCTCGGACGATTCGGGTCCTTGTGTTTCTGGTTGTAGACCCGCTCTTTCATGTCGTCCGGGATTCGTCGTTCAATCACCCATCCCGGAAAGGGATTCATCAATCCCAACCCCCACGAGACGCGAAGGTTGTGATCGAAGGCTTTCAGCTTCTTGATGAACCACGACGGGGGGGCCGGAGCCCCGCCCGCCGTGAAGATGACCGGATCACTCACTAGGAGAGGTCCGCCTGGTTGTTGGCTTCATCAATGATTTCCTGCGCAGACGCGTTGGTGCCGTACAGGCCTTCATTGAGTCCGTTCTGAACCGCAGTGGCGAGATCGTAAAAGTACGACACGCCCTTGCCGGTGATGCCCACGTTGTCGCCGGAGCCGACCTGCGCCTGCCCTGCACGCAGGGATTCGTTTAGAACGATGTAGGTGTCGCCGTCCGCGCCGCCAGTGAGACCGTTGTAGTCCATCGTGACGGTAAATCCACCGCCCGCGGCCATAACACCCACCGGCCCGAGAACGGGAGTAATCGCCAAGCGATCGCCTGCCGAGAACGCCGTCGATGTCACGATTTCCTTGTTCGTGGTCGCGCCCAAGGTCGTCGTCCACACCACCCGCAGGACTCCGGTCGTCAACTCCGCGCCGGTTGAACTCGTGGTAAAGGCCGACTGCAATGTCGTGGTGTACTGACAGAGCGACACCGCCACCATCGCATTGGCTGTGGCGTTGGATTCCTTCGCCCAGATGTTGTACGACGGCAGACCCGAAATGGTCACCGCCTCTTCCAGGGGAGCCGTGATCCACTTCGCCTGCGACCCTCCGGCCGTTAAGGTCATCGTGACGGTGGTCGTCGTGACGTCGGCAGTGTTGGTCACCGCCGTGGATACGGTTGTGGATGCATTCGGACTCTTGGTATTGATGTAGGCTTTCAAATACCCGGAGAGATCCGAGGGATCATTCGAAAGGTACAGGTACGTTGCCATGTTCTCCTCCGGGGCTTAGTAAGCCCGAATCTCAAAGTTGATTGCCGTGTCTGAATAGGAACCAGCGTTGTCCATGATTCCAAACTGCATGGACATGGCGTTGCCCGAGTACGTTCCCGTACTGGTCGCCACCATCACGCCGGAAAGGGTTGGGGTTCCTCGCCCCAACGCCACACCATTGGCTCCCAAGAATTGTTTGACGGTGATGGTGTAGACCCCCACCCCGCCACGAGTGACCGACACGCACCCCTGATCCGCATTGAAGCCAGACAAGAGCGTGACAGTCGGGGACGCACCAGGAGTCAACAACCCCGAGACATATCCCGCATCGGGGACGTACTGCGTCAGCGAATTACGAGTAGAGGCCATACATCACCCCCCTAGTAGCCGGTCGGCACATCGAGGTCGATGATCTTGCCGAGCGGGCGAGGATCCGGAGAGCCGAAGTTGTAGTCCGCGCCCCAGTACCCTTCGCACTGAGCGTCGTACGCCGACCCCGAAGTGGACGATGGAATCAGCCGGAGAATCGAACCGTCGTCGTCGATCCATCCCCAGCCGCGCGCCACGAACTTTTCCAATTTGTCGAAGTCGAGGTAGTACACGCGGTCCTTGTCGCAGTCCACGTCCTCCGTGAAGGCCATGCCCTGAAACTCGTACGAGGTGTAGCCGAGCTTTACCGACTTGGAACCACCTTCGATGCGCTTCAGGTTGTAGCCGAGCGACTGGAACGCGGCCGTCTGCGAGGGATATGCCCAGAGTTCGGTGCGGTCACGATTGGTCTTGCCGTACTGCACCTGAATCTTTGCGCCGATCATCTGCGTCAGGATTTCCAGATCCAGAGAGGCGGAATCAGCGTCGATGACCTGCGCCCGATAGTTCGGGTAGGTGTTTCGCGAGGTGGACTGAAACATCACGCCGGCTTCGGTGGTGTCGTCCACGATGGCTTTGATTCCCGTGATGGCCTGATTGGATCCGCCGTGAATCGTCACAACGTCGCCCGCTGTGGTCGAAACGGACGTACTCAAGGTAATGGTGGTCTGGCCGGGGATCGGAAAACTTGTGACGCTCGCGGTTCCGCGAAGAACCGATTGCGTGGAGTCCCAGAAATCCAGACTCATGCCGTTCCCGAAGTAGCGGACATTCTGATCGTTGTTGAAGGTCTGCGTGGTCGACGACGCACCCGCCGAGACCGTGCCCAACACGCCGTCGCCGGTACCATAGGCGTAGCGGTTGCACATCTTTTTGGCGGCTTCCATTGCCCCGTCGAGGTTGATCGAGAGCCAGTTTTTCACCGAACTCTTATCGCCCTTGATGGTGCGAATCGCGCGAATCGTCAGCCTCAAGGAGTGGATGTACTCTTTGAAGTAGACCGAAGGACGAATGGTCTTCACCGATCCGCCAGCGGGATACGCGCCGCCATCGGTCATCCAGGTGTGGTTCCAGTTCGCAGAAATCTCGGTCGGGATTTCAAACCCGCGATCCGAGAGCGCATTGCCCGACCCTTTGTTGAGTCGGTTGTAAAGCATCGCGGAGTCTTCCCAGTTCCGCGTGTATTCGCCGGTGGTGACCTTGAGGATACCTTCGGCTTGCTGAATCGTTCCGGTTGCCATGTGTTATCTCCGTGCCCGCTGTTCCTTTTTCTGGAGGCGGATCACCTCATTCGCGGCCTGCTGGAAAATGTCCGGTTCTTCGGTCGCGACTGCCGTTCCTGTCGCCTCCGTGGCGATCGGTTTCGGCTTCTGTTCAATGGTGGTGCGCGCCTGTTGAGCGGCTTGCGTAACGGGCCTGTCGGTTTCCACGAACTTTTGGAGGATTGGCTTTAAGGTCTCGCGAACCACGCGAATGTCTCCCTTGAGTGCCGTTTCCAATTTGTTCGTTGAGGCCAATCGCGCGAGAACCGCGTCAGTCATCAACTGCTGCTGATGGGCGTGCTTGTCGTCTTTCGGAAACCGCACCTGCTCAAAGAGGTTGGAGATATTGGTGTTCAGTGAAGCAAACCGCTGTTGTCGAGTCTGCTGCGCCTGAACGTTTTGGTTCTGCTGAATTCCGGACTGAATGAAATTCTTGAGTCCGGCAATCTCGCTTAAGGCATGGTCCAGTCGAGGATCACGTTTTTGTCCCGTGGATTCTTCAATCACGCGGTCGATGAACGTGTTTCGTAACTGCTCGTTCGCGTAGATGGATTCCATCAGCGCGTTCATGCCTTGATTCCCCAACGCCTGTGAGACTCCAGAGAGGTCGCCCCGCTGAAGGGCGGTCTCCAAGGTCGTCATGCGCTGGTGAGAACCCACCACCATCCCGAGCACTTGTTCATTCGGGATGTACTCCGCAATCTTGGAATGCAGTGCGTTCGTCGGAGCGACCGCAGGAGGCTCGGCCTTTGGAGGCCCGGCTTTGTCGTCGTCCAGAAGAGAAACATCAATGGCCGGTACTTCCGGAGTCTCCACGGGAGGGACCGCGGTGGCCTCTTCCTTCGGAGGTTCAGCGGGCGTATCGGTTGGCGCATCTGCGGTCTCTTCGGTTTCGGTACCGAAGATTTCCGCCAGTGCGGCGTCGGTCAGGCTTTCAGTCGATGCCAACTCGGGCGTTGCCGTCTCGGTTGGTGTGATTTCAGTGCTCATAATTCCTTCGGCAACAAAAAAGGCGCGTCCCCGCTCGTATACGAGAACGCGCCTTCTGCTGCTGTTGCTGTCAGTAACGGGTAATTAGGCCGACTGACAAGATTGTTGAGGGGCTGATTAGCAGCCCTTAGATTTCTTCTTTTTCGCCATAACTTATCCTTGCCTCACACCCGCCGGTAGAGGCGGCATCGGTACTTTCTGGTCTATTGGCGCTTGTGCCATTTCCTGTTTTGGCTGACTCGGCGGGGTTCCCTGCGAAGTCGGCGGGGTTGGCCCCAATCCCATAGCGCCCATTGTCATGCCCTGCTGCGCCTGCATCTGAATCATCGTCATCAGATACGAATACACATTCGTGAACGCTTCCGGGCTTTCCTGTGCCAACTTGTCGCCGTCTTCGCCCGCCAGGTATTCCTTAAACACTGTGGCCTGGATCATGAAGTCGTCCACAAACGGCAACGGCGTGATCTTCTCGCCTGCGATCAAACGCTCAATGATCCGAAATGCTCGCTGGGCCTGTAAGCTGTCCGGGCTTCCTTCAGGTTCCAGTCCGATAAAGTCAAAGACGTAGACCTTCTCCTTGTGCGTCAACATGGGAAGCACGGGCTGTAACTGAACCAACATTTCAAGGCCCTGCGCCTTTTCCACTCGGGATTTTGGGATGGTTTCGCTATCCGGAATCCGAACGTCGAAGGAGCCCTGACCAAGATCCGCGCCAGTGAACTTCTCAAAGGACCACTGACCGGCGTTGTCGATGAACTGCTTTTTGCGTTCATCCAAAGCGTTATCACGGAAGAGCGTCAACAACTGCCGCACCCACGCGACTTGAGCCGGGCGGTTGTAGTCGTACATCGGAGCAAACCGCCCCTGAGCCCTCTCGGCTTCAAAGACCTGCTTCGAGTAGGACGCGTTGGCTCCGGTAGACTGACCCACGGAAGCGGCGTACGCGCCGCTCATGTCCTGCCCCGCTAATCGTTGGTCCTGTTTCCATCGTGACACGTCGGGAGACAATTGCGCGGGATCCAGCGAATACACAGCATCTGATAGTTTTTTGTCGAGTTGAGGATTGGCGGGAATCCAAGCCTCTTCCGGATTGTTCGACAACGTCTCGGGGTCAATAATGCCGGTGTCGAAAATCTTCTTCGACATCGTGCAGTACCGAAGATACCGAATCATCAGCGAGTTGGTCTCGTTGATTTGATCCTGTATCGGAAGGCAATCCACCATTCCATCGGCCCAGAACGAATACGTGTTCGGGTAATACGCGTAGTGCGTCCAGCACTCGTCCATGGACTGGCTTTCTTCGGTGCCAGGAATGAACTTCCCGTTACAGGTTTCGAACTTCACCCCTTTGGGGAACTTCTCCAAGAGTTCCTTATCACCCCGGAACATCTCCGGACGAATCCAGCACATCGCGTAATCGACTTCCGCGTAATACCGGGACGCGAGTTGATACGTTCCGCTGTAGGGACCGCCGGCCAAAGTCGAAAGGACGTCGATGTAGTACTGAGACAAATCATCACCGAGTGAGGATTTATCCCCGTCGCCGCAATCGGCATCGGGCCTCATGCTGAGCACGATGTTTCGGTCGAGACGTCGGACCCAGAATAGATACGGCTGATACTTGAGCCCGCCCTTGACCTTCGCCCGGCAATACATCTCCAAGGGAGTCGTAACGAAAGAGACATTCCGGCCTTGAGGGCGCTCCTCCATCGAATCGAAGACTTTTGACTCGATCATTTCGGGAGGAATCGCCTCCATCGGGGACCCGCATTCCGGACAGGCCTGCGTTCCCTCTGCGGAGGTCATCATGCAATTCGGACAGATCGCGGCCCCGGCAATCTGGGATTGCTCGTACTTATAGGAAGGAATCAAAGAAATCCCGTAATCCTTCGAGACGTTGAACGCGTTGTACACAAACGCATTTCCATAGAGACACATGGACAAATGCTTCGAGGTTTTCAGTCTCGTGTACTCGACGTCTTCATAGATCACGTCTAAAGCGGAATTCGCGACTCGCGCCGCAGCCACATCAGACGGCTTCTCGGATGACGGTGCCGCTACGGGTTCCAGTTCTCCGGAGTTCAGCGATTTGACGTTGGCCCATACGTCTTTGCGAAACTGGTTCTCGACGTACCAGTCCTGCCCGTCAAGAGGTTCGTAAATCTCAAACGCAGATGTGGAGTTGTTCCACGTGATCCCTTGCTTGCCCTGAAAGTAAAGCGCCGTCATGAACCAGAGTCGATTGAGCGTCAGTCTCGAGACTCGATCTTCGACGCGGTACTCCTGATAGAGCGCGGACAGCTTCTCCTCCCAAGGCTTGTCGGACCACTGGGGTTCTTCGTGCGCAGCTTTTCGCTTGGGACTCACGAAGTCCTTCACGGTGTTGACTGCGCCTTGCAAGATACCCACGAACTACACTCCTATCCGGTACGACTCTTTGACGATCTTGGCGGGCTTCTCCATCCTGGTGCTTGTCGGAGAGCCGATCGTCTCTTCCACCATCTGGTCGAACGCCCGCTTGGCATTCATTTGATGCAATCCCGACTGCTTAATCAGGCGATTGACCAATCCGTAAATAATCCCGAGTTGAGCAAACACCACGAGCACGCAGGGCCAATGTTCGGTCATGCGGCACCCCGCAAGATGTGTCTTCGTCCCGAGAACCGCCCGCCCGATCCCATGCGGGCATTCCATTCCCGGCGCTTGTTCTCCTGTTTTGCCCTATGACGAATCTCGTGCATCATCACGCTCATGGCGTCTAAGGCCGGCGAGAGCGTTGAGCGGAACGTGACTTCCAGTTCTGTCGGTCTCGGGAGTTCACGGATCAGGTACAGCAGGGCATCCACCGCGTGATTCGAAATGGCCGGGTCGGGCTCGTTCTTGAATCCGTCTTCACCGTGGACTTTCAACCAACGCTGCTGGGGCAACTCGCGGATCAGTTCCACGCAGTTGTCGGCGATGAAGAGCCTTGGAGAATTTCCTAGCCCCGCTTTGGGATGCCATTCCGGGTGAGCGTGGTCCGGATTCGGGTGAAGGTATCCCGATAATCGGAAGATGGAATCGTTCTTGTTCTGCTTTTTGGCGTTGGTAAACCGGATTCCATGCTGACCCAGCTCACCAGCAGCGAGTTTGTTTTCGTTGTCGATGACTTTCGCCTGAAACCGATACTCCCCGATCTTGGGTTTGGCTTCTTTGGCGAATGGCGCAACGAGTGTGCCCGGTCTGTAAATCTTGTCGTAGACGATGACGTTGCCCCACGGATCAACCGCAGCAAAGATCCATGCCCACGGGTCCGAACCGCCAACGTCCACGGCCAAGAGTCGGTTCCACGAAGGAGGGATGCCGTCTTTGAACGCTTTGGCGAGATTGAAGACGTGGACTTCCTTTTGAAAATCCTCGTAAATCTGACCCTCGAAGGATTCGTAAGAGCCTCCGAGGTAGATCCGTCTCGCTTTCTCCGAGTACGAGTTCTCCATGTTCCGGATGTAGGATTCCGGAAGATTCCTTCGGTTCTCGTATGTCGTGGAATGAATCGCCCGGCGAGCCTTTCTCGCGCGTGGCTCTAACTTTTCCAGTTCCTCGTGGTTGAAGAAGTGGTCATAGATCCAGTCGTAACCCTGGTCCGTGTTGGACGTGACCCAGAGAGAATACAATCGCTCAAATCCCGGCAATCGCAGGCGAGACATGAGCTTTTCGTACGATTTCTTTTTGGCTTCGTTGGCCTCGTCAATCCATCCAAACCCGAGATGATGACCGTGCAGGTGAGTGGGGTCGTCCACGTGAGCAAACAGCGCCTCGGAGTACTTTCCTTTTAGGATTTCCTGAGACTCCGGATCGACACATCTCAGCGTTGCCGTGGGGATCTTGTACTTGCCCTTTTCCACGAAGTCATCGAGAAGGTTGGCTTCGGTCCAGAACTCCAAGCAGTCAGCCTGAGTGGTTGCGGCAAGATCCGTCGACGCGTAACGCCCGATGATGCCTTTGTTGCCGGGATACCACGTCAATAGACGAGTCGCGCGGAAGATTCCGCCTTTTGTCTTTGCCGAACCGTACCCACCTGTAGACGCAATCTCGGGCTCCATCGCGAAACATGTCTCGAATTGCTTGGGAAGAAAGCGCACCTCTTTCTTCCCGAAGTAAAACGGGGTGTTTTCGAGCTCTTCGTCTGTGGGCATCGGGCCAAAGCCCGGCAGTACTTTCGTCATGCAGATTTCAGCGTTGTGTATTCAATCGAGACGCATTCCGCGGCGTTCGTGATGGCCCCGGAGAATTCGATGGTCAGCGCGGTGTTGGGAGAGCCCTTCAGGTAAAGGCCCTCACGCTCGATCGGCGCAAAACCCGTGGTTCCCACCGAGACGATGGAGCGATAGATGAACGTCGTGGCCGCGGACGCTCCGTCAATGACGTAGCAACCTACCGTTCCCAACGTCAGCGCCGCCGAGGCAGACGCCATTGAGAAGGAAAACCCCGTAACGACGTAGCACACGCCCGCACCTGCCGCGGCCAACGTCTTCGTGCAAACCACGCTATTGGCAATGCTGATGGCCGTGGTTCCCTGAACAATGACGGGTAACTGTCGGTCTTCCGAGCCCCCCGTAAATGCTAAACGCTGACCCATCGCTTACCCTTTCGCGAGTAGTTGAGCCTGCTGAAAGCAAGCCTGCGCCTTTTCCGGCTGACTGACCTTTTGGTAAACCTCACCCAACGCCTGCCACGCATGAAGGAATTGCGGGCAATGCGTTGTTGAGGCGGTAAAGTACTCGATGGCTTTATCGGGATTGTTCCGCGCTATCGCAATCAACCCGAGATTGGTCCACGCCGGCCCGATTCGAGGGTTCTTCTTGAGAACCTGGTTAAAGCACTCCTGCGCGTTGTCGTGCTCCTGTCTCAACTGGTACGCCGCCCCCAAGTTCAACAACACGCGTTCTTTTGTGGAGCCGTCTCGTACCGCACTCTTCCATAGCGACAATGCGGAGGACCATGACGCCGCCCGGTAACCGGTAGCCAGCCATAGCCACACCATCAAGGCATACACTGCGTATCCCGGCAAAATATCGAGGATTTGCGTAGAAAGAATCGCCACTCCGAGAAGGGAAAAGTACGCGCGGTACTCCAAGATCGGATCGGGCATCGGAAAAAACCAGTAGAGAACCATCGGAGAACAGACGGTGAAGATCAGCCCTATTTTCCAAGGAGCGGACAAATAAATGACCGCAAGCAGAACGCTGGACGCAATCAGAACAGCGGTGATGACACGCGGGGTGCGCGGAATTTCGATGTCCGGGTCCACGTTCTGCTTGAGTCCCAGTAACCAGAACGGGTAACGGATGACTGTTTCGGTGAAGGCCGTGACGGAATACCACGGTTGAGCGATGGACTGCGCGAATCCGCTCGCCGTCATTCCCGCTTCGCCGTTTCCGCGGAGGATTTCGCGGATTCCTCGACGCTTGAACCAGAGAAGCGCCGCGAGGATCGGTAGCGGAATCGCCCACCAACTCAATCCCAATACGTAGGCCGTCGCTGAAATGGAGATGGGCAGCACCGCGAGGTCTTCTTTCGACGCGAACGCTAGAAGAAAACATGGAATCGCGAGCAAGGAGAGTCCCGCGAGAACCGAAAGAACCCCGAGAAACCCGAAGAATGACGAAAGAAGGACACCCCGCGACGACATATAGCCCACAGCGGATGTTGCCAGAGGGTGTCCGACAAAGAGAGAGGCCCCGAGTAACGCTAGAGACGAATCGAATCCGAGAGCGCAAAGGATTCCATAGACGATGTATGAATTCAGCGCGTGAAGAATGATATTGCCGGCGTGAAAAGAGAAGGTCGATGGTCCCCAAATCAGGACGTTAAAGGCAAGTGATGCCCGTACTAAACCTCTCCAACCAAACAATAGAGAGCGCAGTCGTTCCCGGAGCGTCGGAGGACAGCAGTCTCCAAACAACGCGCCTCTCCAGCTTCCTGAGAGGATTTCCCGGTTATTGGCAATTTGGTTGACGTCATCGAACACACATTCTCCGTGTAAGGTGGAGCCGTAGAGAATGAAGGCGATGACCAACAGATAACAGAGTTCCATTAGGTCGGCCAAAACTCCGGATAGTAGGTATCCACGACGAACTGGATTACCGAATCCGCGACGTTTTCACCTTGAGTTTGAACGTCGCCGTTGTCCGCAATCGCCCACATGAAGCCCCGGTTGGCTTCGGCGCGGGGATCTTCAATCGCCCGTTTTGCTGCCGCTTCCCGTTGGTTCTGTCCCAGACAGTAAAGAGCGGCATGAGCCACGGCAACCGCGGTTCGGTCGATCAAATTGCTGTTATTCCGAAGTGCGTAAATCTGGGTGTAGGTCATCCCCGTGTTCCTCCAGCGAAACGCCACACGGGTGAAGCACCGTTGGAGGTGAGCACGAATGTAGCGACATAATTCGTATCAGCGACGTAGCTTCCATTGCTGCCCATGACAATGGCCGCGGTTGTCGCTCCAGGCGCTTGATTGTTCGCAACCGTGATGGGACCGCCCTTAAAGCAGAGCGTGACCCAGTTGCCCACCGCCCACCCGGTCGTGGTAATCAGATTGATTTGCGTGTTTCCGGTAATGTTGAACGTGTTGCCGTCGTTGCCGAGAGTCAGGGTATTGGCCGAAGCGACATCAGCCCCGTTGGCTTCTGCCACGCGCCCGTCGAATCTTGCCGCACCCGACGCCACCCACAGCGCACCGTTGCGGGTTCCTTCGGTGGGAGCGTCGTTAATGTAAACTGTATAGGCATCGCTGACGGTTCCGGTCGCCGTGATGTTCGGCTCTCGAATAGCGAGGGTTGCAAAAGTAGCTGCCGTGCCTGATGGGACCGTGACCGCATTTGAGGAGAACAGCCATGTACGCGCAAATGGCTGATTTGTCGGGATCGAAAGAGCGGGAGAATCGACTGAAAGGTACGCGTTATTACCAGCGTTAGTTGAGCCGAATCCAAACCCGCCAACACCAGAAAAAATGCCCGCATCCGAGACGAAGTGGTTGGCGTTGGTGTCGGATTCGACGCGGACGTCAACGTCAGATCCGGCGTTGTTCAAGACGATGCTGCTCGCTGTCGTGGCCTCAATGTCGACACCGGCATTCACCGAAGACGCGCCGAGCTGGATTACATTTGAAGTGGTCCACGACAGCAACGTCGCGTCGTCATCATTTGCGGCATTGCGCCCGAAGATGCCAGCATTATTCGGAATGCGGATCGTGCCAGTCGTCGCCGGTGTCGTCCCAAACGCCCCGAGCGGAGCCACCACGCTCGTAGTGCCGGTAACGACGGTCCCTTGAATCGTCGAAGATCCCGTGATTGCTCCCGTCACTCCCAGCGTCCCGCCGACCGTTGCGTTTCCCGTCACTGTCAACGTCACGCACGTCAATGAATCAATCGTGATGTCGTCGATGGTGATGTCGTCGCAGGTCAGGTCCCCTTCGATACGAACCGACCCGTCAAACCGCGCGTTACCATACTGGTCGATGATCCATTTCGGGTCGGTATTGCCGAGTGATCCCCCGGACAGGTCATGCGGAATACGGGTATCGCGTTCGGTCGCCATCAGGACTCCTTTTTGGCCTCGAGTTCAGCGAGGAGGCGTTTCAGCCCGGCAATCTCACCCTTCAGGGCTTCAATCTCGACGTCGCGCAATCCCAGGAGTTGGAGCGCGAGGTTTCCACGAGCGGCGGCAATCTGGTCCGGCGTGAGTTCTCGGCTCACTGAGCCTTCTTTCGCAGGGGAAGAACGGTCTCACCACCGCCAGTCGGCGCGGTCTTCTTCTCCAACTCTTCAATCTCGGAAAGCTCAAGCAGTGAAATGTGCTCGTCAGACGTGAGGGACGGAATCAACATGTGTACTCCAAAAGGAAAAGGGCCATCTCTAGCTGGCGCGCCAGAGACAGCCCTATGTCCTGAGAGAAAGAGTGAACCAAACTCGAAAGGCTAAATCACACGATGGTTATGCGGGATTTTCAGGAGACGCGCAACTGGATGGCTAGACACTCGGCGTCTAAATCTATGCCGTGATACGAGGCAAGCTTACGGCAGTTGTCGGAACACGTCTTTCGGGGAGCGCGGACTAGCTTGTCTTCGCAGTACGCGCACGGGCGGTAGGTGATCTGCTCGTCGGGGACTTCCGCAACGGTAATGGTCTTTACGAATTGCGGCGTGATAATCTGGATGGTCAGCATTCGACCGGAGCCCCGCAGTTCCGGCAGTTCTTGCCGCTCTGCTCTGTTGTCGTCTTGCAGTATTCACACCGAATGTAGCGCGGGTACCGCCGCACAGGCTCGAGATGCAACCACGCGAACGACACACCACACGTCGTCATCGTCATCGCGTGCCGCAGCGTGATTTCGTTGGGAATGATGCGGGCGTGAGCCGTCAGTTTAGTCGGTACGGTCTTCGGAAGCGACGCCGCCGCGGGCTCCACTTTCCCGAAAAACGGCAACGTGCCCAGAAAACCTACGAATGATCGTCGGTTCAAATCAACCCTCCCGGCGGATGATCCCTTTCCCACTCCCGGATCTCTTCCGCCTCCGCTCGACTGATCGACCCTTCTGATGGATGCGGCTCACACAACAATTTCAACCCGAGCATCACCACCAGCGCCCCCACCGTCCCCATCAACGGATGCGCCTCGAAGAAACTCACCGCACACCGCCGAACTTCAACTCGTTTTTGGAATCGGCATGCGCTGCCGTGCGAATATCTCGACGCCCCGCCGTCAAGGGGCCATCCGGGTACCCGGCACCCGCCGCCAGCCTACACACGTTGCGTTCCATCCTGTGTCGCATAAGCGCTATTATGTCCGCCTGACTTGTTCGCCGGGTAACCAAGCATATTCAGCGAGTTGTAGAGATAACGCCACATATTCACCCGCATTTATTTCTCCTCTGAAGGTGCCGATGGAGTGTCTAGCGAGGCGACTTCACCCTCGATTACTACATCTTGTGGTGTCTCGCCGGCCTTCAGCGCTCGCTTTGTCCAGGTTGCAGACTCGGTGGCGCCCACGCTGCGCGGCTTACTTTCACGTCCGGCTACCAGGCGTTCGTTTTGATCCATCCATTCTTTGTAAAGTTTGGCGGCTTGGTCGGATCCCTCGCAGGCTCTAACGTAGATGCTTTGAAGAACTTTTCCGCGAGTCTTATTGAACCAGGCGCTTTCGAGTTCAACGGCATCGCCTTTGGCGTAAGCGGTAGCGTCCAGATCGAGGTCAATTTCAAGACTGAGGAATTGCTGGACGATTTCTTTGGGAATGCCGAAGAGTTCAAGTAAGCCGGCGGTCATGCCGCGAGGGGGCTGGTGTTCGCCGGTTTCCCAGTTGGCGACAGCGCTGCCGCGACGTCGGAAACGGTGGGCGACCTGAGCCTGCGTCAATTTGGCGTTTTCGCGTAATCGCTTGATGGCGTTTCCGACTTCTCCGCGAGGGTTCCTGGTGGCGAGGATTTCAACATCACGGAGCGTTTCGTCGGTAATGGAAGCGATCGCAGTGTCTACGGTCATCAAGAATTAAGATCGTGTCGAGCGGGACGGTTTACGCATGAGGGAACATGCTTAAAACCTCACATTTGGACGCGCGAGGGATGCGCCAAGTAGCACGTTTCAAAAAATCCCATAACGCTAATCCTGCTTGTACTCTGGATTCGATTCTTCTGCAATACCGTCCAGTTGTGCGGTATCGGGGATCGCGTGTTTTTGCTTGAGAGCATCGAGATGCTGTTGGACGGTGGTGGGGGAAAGTCCGAGAGCCCTGGCGATTTCCCGGCGCGAAGGATAGCGAATCGTGGCGTGCTCGCGCATGAAGTCCAGGATTTGACGTTGACGAGAGGTAAGTGTCGTCACTCCATATTCCGTTGGTTGATGAAGTTAGATGCTTTGCGATAGCGTTCCAACCACGGTTCAATCGCTTGCAGCGCCGGGACGCCGCAATGGACGGTGAGATAGCCCTTCGCTTCAATGCCGCGGAATTGCGAGAGGATGCCGTAGGCCTCGCGCGCCAGCTTCTCCATTGCTGGAATGTCGACAATGCAAAACGATGGCACAGCCTGCGGGAGTTTCAAAAACCCATGCTCAGGGCTCCACGGCGTAGCGCAAGCGTGCCAGCCTTTTCCGGGAGTGTAGAGCGCTGCACCACATCCGCACGTCCCGCTCTTATCGCATGGACAGGTATCACTGCACGGCCCTGAATGCTTCATAGCTGAGCCAACTTCCAAGGACAGTCGGGTTTGTGTGTTATCTCGAAGGTTTGAAAACACGGCTCGACGTGACGCGCTTCGGGTGAGGCCATGCACCACTGACATCGCCCGATGTCGAGTATTGGTGAGGCGGCGCTGTTCTTCACAGCGAGACGCCAGTATTCTGAGTCGTCGAAGAGTTCGCGGAATTGGCAGCGCAGGCACTTCTCGGCGTCTCTCTCATCGGTACAGGCGCAGTCCCAAAAGCCGAACTTCTTCTCGATCTTCCTTCGTCTCTCCGGAGATAAGGGTTGTTGCTGTTGCGGAACCGCACGTCGCGACTCTTCAAGGCAAGTGCCGCACATCAGCCGATCACCGTCTGACGCCAGAGCGGGCCACTCAGGATGCTTTGTGCAATACAGGGGTTGAGGAGTGAGAGGATTAGGATTCATCCGCGACGTCTCCTTTAAGCCCTAGCTTTTCTACCCAGTGGCTCCAGAAAAATGTGCGCTTAAGCGACTCTGTTTTCTCTGCCGGCGGTTTGCCCAGATATGCAAGCATCTTGTTCAAACAAGGCTGACACACCTCCGCAGGCTGCTCGTAGTGAAGATGCTGCATTTCGGTACACCACCATTGGACACGGAACAGCGCGGGGTCGTCGCTTTTCTTGCAAAGGTCACACCATGAAGTTGTCGATGAGCCCATTACCCTTGTCTCCTCCCATAAGTTGCATAAGTTGCAATCAATATCGCGTCTGCCGTTGCCAAGGTGATCTTCTGTGTTGGAAACAACTGCTGGGCCTTAGCCTTCAACACATTCTTATGCTGTGACTTGGACTTCTCCCCGCGTGCGGGTATGCTCATGGCCTTCATCCATACCTGTGGCGTCACCTCATCGAAAGGGATCTTCAACCCCGACATGACGCCTCGAAGAAACCCGTAGTGCTTCATGAACGTGGATACCGCAACAACGCTCATTCCTGGCATCCCGTGAACTTTCTCGAGCACGGCCAGCTTGATCTGCTCGCGATGCTCTTCCAGCAATTCGCGTAAGTCGGTCTCGGTCTCGGGCATCGCCTGTACCCAAACAATCGCGCCGGCCGAATCGAGTAAGCAGAGTCCTCCGCTTTGTCCGGGGTCTATTCCGAGAATCACAACGCTACTCCGTTTCGCCAATCCTTCTGAGCATTTACACAGGTTTCACAATCGGCCACAGGGTCAACATGCTCACTGCAACGCGCTTGAAGCGTGCCGTCGATGACGCGAAGTTCCACGTACCGTATCGGTATGCCGATGTTTCGATTTCCCAACCACCAGATGTGCCCGCACGATTCGCAGTGAAAGAATCCCTTAGAGTTAAGGACTTCGAGCGCATTGCACTTACCGCAATGCTCTGCGTGAGGTCGCACGAAGATCCACAGCGCGTAAAGGCCGATCAGTCCGAGGATGAGCAAGAAGCCGGCGAGTTTCATCGGTCCATCCGGTAACTGAGTTCTTCGCGCGTCAGAGGTTCTTCACCGGCAACGCTTCGGCGTCCGCGACGTTCCCGCAACAAGTCCTTTAACCAATCGGCCTCGTAGGTCTTGAATTCGCCGTTGATTCGTACCTGAAACTGGATGTTCACGTAGTGCGCGGCGTTGAAGATTCCCAAAAACTGCTCGCATTTTTTGTCCAATTCTTCCTTGTCCATATTCAACCTCTCTGCGGATCTACTTTGCCGCGAAACGATGCTTTGTTTTATCCGAGAGACACCAATTGCACTGCCCCGTCACGTGCGCCGCGTACGGATGTTCGCAAAACGCGCAGGCCGTCTTTTCGCTACGACAGCCAGTCCAACACTGATGCCGAAAAAGAAGCGGCCATGCTCTCTAACCTCTCTGCGGTCTCCCGCTGTTATTTCCCGTCCTTCGTCGCATCAGGTGTCCATGCGTAAGTCTTCGTTTCGACGTGTCCAACGATGCGCGTCTCGCCGTCGATCACGGCGTACCCGTTCAGCCGTAATTGCTTCACAATCGCGCCCTCACGAAGAAGAACACCGGCTATCATTCCGAAGACCACAAACGCCGCCGCGACAACAACCAGCAGACCGCGCATTGCAACTCCTTGGCTTTCGTTTGATTCCATTACATCCCTCTCTGCGGTCTCTTTAACCGCTCCCAACACCATTCTCGATGTTTGGAGTACTTGCCTTTCGTAAAAACCCTCTTGCCGCCCTTCGATACCCACGCCTGAAAGAACCCACATCCGCAGTACGATGAGCCTGCGACTTCATCGACGGCGAGGGTCAGGGTCACGCCTGAATCTTCACCGCCAAGCGAAATGACTTCCCTGCGCCACAGGGATTCCCAATCGACGCTCATACCGTCCAACTCAACGGAGACGAGCAATACGACTGCTCGTGTTCACCTGAGATTCCCGAATGCGCCCGCTTGTGAATCATCAACTCGCGGGCATTCTCCAACCGTTCACCACACTGATTACATTTCAACCAGTCGACTTCCGGCCTTACGCGGATCGGCCCTGCGGACTCCGTCTCCGGCTTCCACGGCTGCCACGTCTGCGCGGCAATCGCCAGCTTTCGATTCTTTGCGTAAGCTCTCTTGCATAAAGCACATGACCCGTCTGCATATCGTTCGGTATGCGAGGGGTCCGTACAGGTGCGGTGGAATTTACTCGTCATGCGCCCGCCTTTCGCTGTTCCAGCTCGCGCTGGATGTCTTCGAGTGAGCACGGTACCCAATCGTCGGGCTTTGCGTCCCTGGATGTAATTTCGGCACCAGCCGCCAGTAACCGCTCGTGCTGAATTCGCTCCGGGGATCGCTTCAACTGCGCGCGGACATGCGCCGGTGTCGGAAATTCCATGCAGGTTCCGCGGACGGCCCTGAACGCACGATCCAGTTCGTCAGGGTCCTCGTCTTTGAACTCCTCAAGAAACTCCTCCATGCGGCCCGGCAATTCGGCGAGGGTTTTCCCGTACATCGGGTAAATCTGGCTGTAGCGATTCAGCCAATTTCCGACTAACAAAATCACGTGCTGCTGCCGTGTTGGGGTTTTCGGTTGATTTGAATTCACGGACTTTACCCTCCTTCACGTCTCGGTCGTGCCACGTGAGCAACGTGGCGTAGTGGTTCTTTCGCTTCCCAAACTTCGCCGGTGAGTCAACGGCCCATCGGTCTAACTGGTCGATGTAGTACTGAGAATGGCCGTTGAGTTTGTCTTTGAGCTTCGAATACTCGGAGTCTGTTAAAAGCACGTTCCCGAATTCGCCGTAAGGCCTTCGCAACTCCGGAACGGCTAGCGCGCTCTCTCTCTCTCTGCTCTGTTTCTCTGTCTCTGTAAGGGGATTAGGGGAGTCTGAGGGGACCAAGGGGAAATTCGCATCTGTAGCAACTTGCAAGCATTCTGCTAGCGGCTTGCTAGCATCTTGCACCACGACTATGAAAGGCGTCTGAACAAGGCGCTTAATGTCTAACTTGCGGATTCCTAAGCGGCTCCGAAGGTAGCTGGCGTTAAGCGGGATCTTGTTTTCCAGTCGTGAGGCCAACAGAAACAACCCGACGATCGGCCATTTCAAGTCGTCGTCGGTCGAAAGAAAATCAACGTCGTCCAGGAGTCGCGTGTAGAGCTTGATCCACGGCGGATTCCTGTCCTTGTAGTGCTGGTAGAGTTCGAAGTTGCGGACCTTGATGTACTTGTTCATTCGATCTTCGCCCCCTTCCTGGTGTTGCAGGGGCGGCACATCGCCTGAAGGTTTTCAAGGGTAGCGAGGCCGCCAGCCGCCTCTGGAAATATGTGGTCAACGCAAAGGTCTAAATGCGTTCCGCATATGACGCAGCGATACATGTCTCGCTCTAAAACCCGAATTCGGAGGCCCTTCGGGATCGGCTTTTTCTTGTACTTCTCGGGTTCCGGTGGGAGCGTCTTTAGGTATTCCGCTTTAGCGTTGTGAATCCAGGATTCCAAGTAGGTGAAGGCGTAGCTGCCGTGCATAAAATAGACCTGGGCGGCTTCTAAAGCATCCGCTAAGCACTGGTCGATCTCAGCAAACGCAGCTCGTTCTTTCGCCGCCTCCAGTTGAGACTCGCGCTCATATTCTTCATCCCTAATTCGCCGGCGTTCTTCTTTTGAATTGCTCATCTTAAGTACGTCTTGCGCTCCTGCGCGTTCTTAGATACTCGATCTGAAGTAAGCGCAGTGGGGATGTCCTGCGCCTTTCTCCCGGGTTACAACTGCTTGTCGATCACGCGCAGGCGCTCCAGAAGTTCGTTTGCCGCCTGATTGATTTCGGCGATGCCCCCGGCGATGGTCGGCATCGGCCGCGGAGTATCGGGGGTGCTCACGGTTGTCGGCTGGCTGAAACCGTGCACCTTCCTGCCGATATTTGCGGCGGTGTCGGCGGCTTCGTTGATGAGATAAAGCGCGTTCTGCAACGCGTCGTTCAACTGGCTACCCGTTGTTCTTTCGAGCGTCGTGTTGGCGTTGCACTGGCCGAGCCCGCCGATAATCCCGGTGTTGTACTGGGCCTTTGCTAATCCGTATTCGTTGTTATTCATGGTTCTAGGTGTTCTCCTTTAGTCGAACTACTTCTTTGTTAAGGGTTTACTTTCGTTCTGCGGCTGCGCTGACATCCTTCAAGCAAGGCTCAAAACTCCTTGGGCTAGTCGCTTCGCCGCGGTTTCGCAGTCGGCTTCATTTGCTTCGATACCGATAGCCTTGCGCCCAAGGTCTTTCGCTGCTCGAAGCGTCGTACCGGACCCACAGAACGGGTCCAGAATCGTTTCGTTTTCGTTCGTGAATAGCCGGACTAGACGAAGCATCAAGTCCAGCGGCTTCTGAGTTGTATGGAGTCGCGGTTCTTTGTGGCTACGATTCAGGACAATCGGATACGACCACACACCCTGCGTCCCGCCACCGTTCCACTTCTTGCGACCTTTGCAGTGGGCGATAGTGACGGTCTCGAAGCCCATCGCCGGACGGTCGCCAGTAAACTGCGGGGTGCTGTCCAGTTTCACCCACGCGCCGGTACGGATGTATTCCAACCCTCCAACCTCGAGCGCGAGACGCCAATCCGTTGCGAGTTCTACATTGGAGAAGACGAGCACCCACCGCCGCGCGAGACGTGCGAATTCCGCAGACACGAACTGCATTACATCCGGCGTAATCGCATCGAAACCAAGGGAGCGTTCGCGGCTGATTCCATCCGTTAAATCTGCGCCTCGGCGTGACTTTGAATGGACGTGCTCCGAATACGGCGGATCGGTAATCACGACGTCGACGGAGGCGAGCGCAGGCAACACGTCGCGACAATCGGCATGGTAAATCGTGATTCCTTCGCGCTCGTAATACGGCGTCACTTACGGTTGACCTCCATTAAGCGTCATGTCTAAGGGTTGGGAGACGGACAGTCCGGCTAGTTCACGCTGTCCAATTCGCAGGCGGTCCGCCGCAGAAGGGTTAATCCACAGCACCTCAGTTCGCGGCGTAGCGCCATCGCCAAACGTCGCTAACTCCACGCGCCGCCAATGGAGCAACGATTCGTCGTACAAGCCACTGGCATAGCCGGACAGCACCACCATTCCCGAAAGGCTTTGAAGCACGCCGATAAGGTGCGCGTGGTCTTCGTCGGTCATTTCGTGGGTGTACATCCCTTCTGGGCGGCTTTTGCTTGAGCGCGTCTCAGGCAGGTACGGCGGGTCTACGTAATGCAGTGTTTCAAGGCCGTCATGTTGGAGCATGACTTCGGTTGCGTTCCGGTTCTCGACAACGACGCCCTGCAATCGCTTCGTGAACGCCTCAAGTGCGGCCGCATAGTTTCGCCAGTCGTGAGCCGGGGTGGTGCCTGAGCGGTTGGAGTTCCCCCGAAACCCGGTCTTTGTGGCGATATTGTGACCGTTTGACGCGAAACCCATAAACGAACGAACTAGCAGACGCCGCGCTTGCTCAAGTGGATCGTCGCATTCCACGCGCGAGGCGACATATTCAGCGCGAGCGTAGGGAGTCAGCTCGATTAGCTCTTTCAGGCGAGCCGCTTTTAATGGATCCCGTAGAACCTGAAAGAGCGTAACCACGTCGCCGTCGAGATCGTTGTAGACCTCTGCGTAAGATCGGTCCTTTCGCAATAGCACCGATGCTGCCCCACCGAACGGTTCCACGTAGACGCGATGCTCAGGAAAGTGCGAGATGATCCACGGCGCGAGTTTCCACTTACCGCCATGCCAACGGAGGATCGGGCGCGTCAGCACGCCACACCTCCATCAAGGGCTGCGTATAAGCCTCGTGGCGCAGCCGCAGACCTAACTACCGAATCTGTAACTAACTGAAAGTTGACTAAGAAAAGGTGCCTCTGTAGAGTGACGGGCCTATGCGAAAGCGAACCGGCAACATCCAGGAACGCGGCCCCCGCTCTTTCCGCATTCGGTACTACGACATCAACGGCCAACGTCAGGAAGAATCGGTTAAGGGCTCCCGAGAGGAAGCTGAAACGCGCCTGACTATCCGGCTCGGCGAAGTCGCGCAAGGGCTTCCCGTATCGTCCAAGCCGAATACCGTGACGTTTGAAGAACTCGCCGCGGACGTGGTGAATCACTACATCGTGAATGAACTGCGCTCGACCGATGACATCGAAACCCGGTTTGACCTTCACCTGAATCCGATCTTCGGCCGGCGTCGGGCGGCTCAGATCGCCACGGCCCATTTCAACGCCTACATCGTGCGCCGGAAAGCGGAAGGGGCCTCCAATGGCTCCATCAATCGCGAACTGGAAGCCGCGAAGCGTGCTTACAACCTTGGGAAGCACAGCGGCAAAGTCCTGACCGTCCCCCACATTCCCAGACTCAAAGAAGACAATGTGAGAAAGGGATTCTTTACGCGGGACGAAGTGGACCGCCTTTGCAAATGCCTGAAAAAGCCCTACGACGGGTTTGTGATGTTCGCGTTTCTCACTGGCTGGCGAAAGGCCGAGATTCAAGAGTTGGAATGGTCGAACGTGGACTTTGACGCGCTTGAAGTGCGACTGGACCCAGGGACGACCAAGAGCGGAAAAGGCCGAGTCTTTCCCATCAGCGAAGAACTGGAAGCCATCCTCAAGGCCCAGATCCCGCAGAATCACGGGAAGGTGCGGGCGATCCTGAGCGGCCCGGTATTTCGACTGAACGGAAAGCCAATTGGTGAGTTTCGCAAAACGTGGATGCACGCCTGCCACAAAGCCAAATTGCCGTGCGTGGTGACGAAGGAAGGAAAGGTCGTGAAAGCCCTGAGAATCTTCCACGACCTTCGACGCTCGGCGGTAAGGGAGTTGGTGAGGAACTGGAATCTCTCGGAGAGGGAAGCCATGATCCTCACCGGACATCAGACCCGCAGTGTGTTTGACAGATACAGCGTCGTAAGCACGACGGACTTGGAAGGGATACGGACGAAGCTCAATAGGGCCACGAATAGGGCCAAAGCCCCCTCGCGGACCTCTGGAAACCAATAGCCCCGGCAGGATTTGAACCTGCGACCTCCGGTTTAGGAACAAGGCGTTATTTCGCTGCATACTTCTCAAACCATTCAACTTCGCCGTCTTTTGCTTTTCGCGCGGCCCCGTTGTTTTGGGCCGTTTTCCGCCGTTTCGGGGTGGCAATTGGGCCGGGAGTGGGGCCAGCGATCGACTCTTCGATCAGCCGGTCGACTTCACTGGCTGGAATCTGAATCTTTCGCCGGCCCTCTCCTTCGCGCACCAGGGACGGCAGGCGAACGGAACGGACATAGTTCCTCTCGACGTACTGGTAGGCGGTCTTGATGTCGATGCCTAGCAGTTCTGCAAATTCTTTGACGTCGAGAAGCTGTTTACTCACTGGATACCCTTCCACCTGAGCCATGCGAGAGCGATTGCTGTCTTTCGGTCGGCGTTAAGCCCGATATGCTGCGGTTGGTATGTTGGCGCGGGCAGGTTGCATACGTCCGGCTCACAGCACCAGCGTCCATCTTCAAACTTCGAGATAAGCGGTAGCGGCATCTCGTCCAGAAGTTCAGCGTTAGCGGATTCGTCGCCTGTCCAGCCGATCGGCTGCGGGTCAAGCCCATCATGATCGACGCGGAATTGCTGCCGGGCTTCGCTGATCTTTCTGTTAATCTCTTGAGACTCTAATTTCTCGTTGAGCATGTCAGTCTTGTCTTTCTGCGCCTTCGGCAGCATCCCTGCACGTGACTCTTCACTTTCCAACCCACTCCTTGAGCAACGTCAGAATCAGAGCGCGGATCGAGACGCCTTGGCGCTTGGCCTTCTCTTTAACCGCCGTCCACAAGCCTGCCGGGATCTCGTCCAGCAGGTAGCGCTTACCTGAGTCGCCGTGCGGCTTGAAGTCTTTGGAGTAGCCACGCTTAGGCATGGCGCACCTTCCGAGGCTTCCCGCCATGCAGGCGACAATAGCGGCTGTCGCGCTCGGCTGGCCGGGTGCAGCACTTGAACGAAGTCGACTGGTTGACTCGCAGGAGGGCAGCGCACGGCTTAGACATATTCCGGCCGCCCTGCTGCGGCCCACTCCGCTACGCGGTCCTCTTCGACGTACCAGTCCACCACCTCACGCTGGATCGTGGCAGCGCCGTAGAACGTCACGCCATCGGCAACGATCTTCTCCGCATACTTCTTGGCCTTGGCGTAAGCTTTGAACGCCACGCATTTATTCAGAACGTCTCGGTCATGGTCGAAGTTGTCACCATCGGGAGCGCCCGGTCTTTCTTCTTCCCACGACACGAGCCAGCGCTCCGCGCCAAGCGGCTCGCGCGTCTTCTCGGGATAAACGAAGACCAGCATCACGCCACCTCCGCTCGGCACGGATGGAGACTGAAGCACTCCACGCGCAGCCGCACGTCAGAGAGGTCAACGCAAAGCAAACTGTGCAGGTTACCGTCGCAGTCATCAGTCTCGAAGCATTCACAGAAGTGCATGCCCTCTGGGGCCATGACTTCAAACTGAGGATCACCCGCCGGAGCGCCGCGCAGATCCTCGACAGGACACACGCGTCCATCGCAAGACGTGAACCCGTAGAGACGGTACAAGCCAACATAAGACTTCTTTTCGGTGTCGGTTGCCTTTCTGATCTTTGCCATATCTCTAACCTCCGACTACCATTTTATCACAAGTGTCAAATCATATGATTCAAAAACCATATGATTCATGCGGTAACTTCAATCAGGCCAACGCGAAAATATTTCTTAAATCATGAATTCGCGTGGAGACTCCTGAGATTGCATTTACTCTCCTCTACTCGCCTTGGGCTTTCGCGATTGCGGCTTCGAGTTGCTTCCACGCCGCATACATGGTCGGGTGCTCCTTCGGATTCGGATGCGCCGACGCGAGCGCAGCTTTGCAGGCTTCCAGTAGATCGAAGGATGCGCCGAGAACCCGGCCGGTCGCCTTGCACTGCGACGTCGCCTTTTCCAAGCTGTCGTCGCCATCTTCTGCATCAAAGCACGGGAAATCCTCGGGCATGTAAACCGTCGCGATGCAGATGCCGCCTTCACCCATGATCGTGTCGTCGTCTTCGTTGAATTCGTACGGACCGGGAATCATGTTCATCTGGCTCTCCCTGGTTTAGATGCTGTGTCGTACTTTGCGAGCAACGCGTTAACTCCCTCGAAGTACGGTTCGTCGTCGCGCGTACAACAGACTAGCTCGAAGTGGTTTTTGAACCGCCGCAACGCTTCCGCCAATTCGTCGACCATAGCGTGCTTCGGGCAGGGCTGGACCTCTGGCCGATACTCATCAGCTTTCATGGTTGGTCCGAGATTGACCACTCGGCAGTCGGGGCAGGTTGTCTTCATATGATCGGCTCCGGGGCGACTTCATCTTCTCGCGTGCGGATCTGGTGAGTTACGCCGGTCCCCTTGCACATTGGGCATGGATACTCTTTCGGCGGCTCCATCGGCTTCGTCGCGCCACATCGATGGCACTGCAATTCATTGCCGGTCGTGATGACGCAGAAGCAGCACACATGCGGAGGTGCGGCGGTGGTCATGACTGTCCCTCCGTCAGCCACGTCCACAGTGCTGACCAATACGATCCTTGGTACTGAAGCATGAACCCGTTGAACGGCAACTTGGTCGTCAGCCAGTCGAACGGCCCCCACAGGCAGACGCATTCGTCGTTGTCGCACAGCCTGTGCGGCAGACCGTAGTAGATGACTTTCACTCCAACCGTCGAGCAGCGTGGGCAGATCATTGTCCCTCCGTCAGCTTCTTGATCTCCACAAGTTCAGCTTTTAGTTCGGTTACCCGGTCTGAGTCGCTGTCAGACAGGTTGAAGTGGACGATGTACGCGTTGAGCCTCACGCCAATTTCGACCGCTCGCAGGAGTTTCACCCGCAGTTCTGCAATGGTGGCGTCTTTGGCGACTAACTCTTCGTCCCGCTTGATAATCATCTTGTCCAGCACGTCACCTTCGGCCCGCAGGGCGTCGATCTCTTCGAACGCAGATTCCAACCATTTCGGCCACGGGCACTCTGCCGCGCAGAATCGCTGCTTGTTGCTCAGGCACTCGCGAATTGATTGCAGTTCAGTAGGCGTCAACCTCATTTCGACTCCTCAAGAATTGGCTTCGCGGTGATGCGTCATCACCAGTTTGGCTTCGCACGTCAGGCATCGAAGCTGCACGAGCACGTAAGTCGGCGGCTGCACGCCGGGAAAATCCTCTTCAACGATATGGCCGTGAGCGTGCGCTTCTCGCCAGTCGGATTCGCGCATCGACTTGAACTTGTGACACCGGAAATTCTCTTCAGCGTTGTGGGTGTCGCTCATTTCGACCTCCGAGACTTCGGTTTCAACTCGACGCCTGCTTGATCCAGCAGAATAGCGATGGTGGCGGCCATTGGCTCTTCACCCCATCCGCACAGGTAGCGCTCGCCTTGCATTAACCGCAGTTGAGTAGCTCGCGCTCCACCGCCGCACGTGAATAACTTTCGCGCGATCTCATTCGCGAGTTTGCGGACTGGCGATTTGTGTTTCACGACGATGCCTCCGTATCTGCCTTCCCATCGCCTACCATGATTCGGTGTCCTTCCGCGCAGAGGTTGAACGGCTGTTCGGCGCACTGCTTGCACACGTCCAGATGCGCGTGAAACTTAGCGGCCAGTTGCTTCCATCGTTCAGAGGAACGCTCGAAACCCGTGTCAGTGTTCATAGAGCCTCCGTATCTGCCTTCAGGGCGTCTTCTGCGGCTTTCCAGATGCAGTTTTCATGTGTGCAATTTGCGATCAACCGCACCTCCGACCGCCACGGGTCTACCCACGCGCACAGTGTTTCGTTGATTCGGCCTCCGTGCTGACGTGACGTGAGAGCGCGAGAGAGACAGCCTATGTCGTCGCGGAGTCGGCGTATCTCCTCCTCAAGCCCTTTCATCTTTTCCTGATGCTCAATCGGTCCAAAGTGCCGTTCGGCGTGCGCGTCGCAAAGCCAAGCCCGGCAGTGAAAGCAGCGGTAGGTGCCTCGCTCCGGGTCGACTTTCTGCAACATGGGATGTTTGAAAGGATGCTCATCGCAGAAGGCGCATAGCGGCTTGGAGAGAGTGCGTATCTCCTCCTCACGTGATTTCAACTCGGATTCCGACTGTAGAATCATCAGCACGAGTTCATCGCGTGAGAGCGTTTCCAGGTTGTCGCTCATCGTGTCTCTCCCTGCATCACCAACCTGAGAATTCGTCCAGCGCGTAGTAGTCCTCGTCGTCCATTTCGCTAGTCGTCAGCGTGAACAGCGCCTCGCAATCGTCATTGGCGTGCTCGCGCAAATCTTCTTCAATTATCGCCAGCATGGTCAGCGGCACCGTGTAGCCTCCGCCTTCACTCGACGCGATCGTTACAACTTTCATGTCTAGCCTTCTCCCTGCATCGTCAGAATGAACAAGTCGTACCTCAACTCGACAGGATCGACGGAGCGTGGCCACAAGCTGAAATCAGGCCCGTTCTGAACGACGACCTGCCACCACTTGGAATATGAAGTAATGCTGACCGATTGATACGTCTCCCTCACCTTCTGCTCAAGGATGAAGGCCGCCGTCGCGCACATCTGCCAACCGAAAGGCGGTACGTTCATGATCTCCGCAACCACCCTCTCCTTCTCTTCTCGGGTCATCGCTCTTACTTGTTCAAAGGTGTAGGTACTCACTTAAAGGTGTTCCTCTAATAAGGATTCGGTATTTCGATTTGCCGCTGCGCTGACATTACGAAGCGTTACAGCAACTTCGCTTCAGGGCAGTTTGGCAACGATTTCAGGAACGCTTTGATGGCCTGCACCGCCGCCGCTTTCTCCTCGTTCGTGATCGCGAAACCCAGCTTGTTGTTGAGGTCGTTGTATCGCTTTTCCAGTTCCTTCACGGCAGCGTCAGACTTCGCAACTCGCGGACCCACGTAGGCGTCGACGATCTTGTCGCGCTTCGCCTTGAGCTTCGAGATTTGCGCCTCAAGCTCGGCAACGTCCGCCCGATCTGAGATTTCGCGGCTCGCGGCATACTTGCTGGTTCGGATCTCACTTCGGCGCTGCTCGAACGCTCTCTTAAACAGCTTCCCCACGGTGACCTTGTTCATCTACTTCTCCTCACTGTTTTGAACTACTGAAGCGTGCTTGCCTTCGCCGTTGCAGTCACCGATGCACGAGAACCAGCCGCCATTGCCGTGGCAGATGTCGCACCCGACGTTCATTTCTGGCTCCAGACAGCAACACGTGTCTTCGCCGCAATCGTGATCCACCATGCCGTTGTCGTCGCATTCGTAGCATTCGTTCCAGAACTGAGAACAGCACTGACAGCGAGGGCACAGTTCAGACTTCACTTCTCATCTCCATTCGTGACAACGGAAGGTTTCTCTAACTCTGAGGCTTCACGTTCTGCGCGGGTCCGAAGTTCGTCCGGGTGATACTGGAAGATCGCTTCGAGGCGCCGAATGATTCCGACCTCGTAGTGGATCGCGCGCGCTGGATAACCGCACCGCGAGCAACTACCTTCACCGTGCGCCAATCCCCAACGGAAACCGCCGAGAAGCGCCGATATTAAGCCGCCCTGAACCAGTTCGCAGTTGATACAGCCGCCTTTGCCTTCGGGCGACATGACGAATCGCGAGAAGTAGGCGCTCATCGCGGCGGCGTCCTCAATCGTCACTTGGCCTTCCGTGACGTCGAATAGGTCACGCCAATCCAGACGCGGCAACTGTTTCGCTCGCAACTCTTCAATCCGCTCATCGGTCAACTTCATCTGTTCTCCAATAGAAGGGCAACGTCTCTAGCCCAAATCCTCGCCGCACGTTTCGCAGTGCATGTCCGGCTCGTAACCGCCGACGTTGAACCACACCACGCTGTCATGCCCGAAGAATCGACAAATCGCCCGTTGAACGGTCAGTCGATGCGAGCCCTTACCGCACTCAAAAACATAGCTCCAGAAGCAGCGTGTAAAGATCGACATACCGGGCCACTCGCGCTTACGTGGCAACACCGGCAACTCGTAGCGATTCCACAGCGCGACAATCGGATTCACTTCGCCTCCTGCCACTCATTGGTTTTTGGACATTGAAACCGAACCACCGCACCACTCACATCCACCTTCGACGGCGGTAACTTGTGCACTTTCCGACAAGGACAATGACTGATTTCGACGCGTGCCTTGATCCCTGGTTCTCGCTTCTGTTTCGCTATTGGCCGGTAGAGTCGGTTTAAGCGTTGGATCTCCACTTCAAGGTCAAGGCCGTGCATCTCTTCAAACCGTGCGCGTCCGAGTTGGTGGTACTGCTGATGAGCTTCACGGCAAAGGCTGACTGAGCGCCGGTCGTCTGCCTTTGATCCGACTTTCCCTTGTCCTCGTTCTAAGACGTGATGTGCGTCGATGCCTTCGGTTTCTCCGCAGACCAAGCACGGCTGTTGACGAATAAATTCGAGATAGGCCGCGTCCTTTTCGCGTTTTGGCTTTTCGAGGATCATGCCGTTCTCCGCTGCGCCATGCGGTAGGTGTCCCGCAACAACATCCAGTCGCGCAAGGCTTCCCCGAGGTCGACCTTGATGAGCTTCGGTTCGCGATACCGCTTGGTCACGTGGATAATCCCGAGGCTCTTGACCGGCTTGCTGAACGTCGCAAAGTGCAGGTCCGCGTAGGCTCCAAGTTGAAGCTGGTACATCGCCTCAATGTCGTGCGTGGCCTTGATGTCGTAGATGACTTCGCCGTCCGCCAGCACATCGCAGGTTCCTGCAACGTCTTCCCCGGCTAAAAGCACCTGCGCTTCGGCTTTACTGTGCCGCCCGTCCCACCACTTCTTGAGCTTGAAAAACAGTTCCACGGCGTCGGTGCGCGTCCCTGGTTCGATCTCCGTCAGGGTTCCCCGCAGGTAGGACGTAAAGAGACGATCCACCACGATGCCGCGGTCTCGGGCATTCTCGATCGTCGCCGGATCGGCTTTGCTGAAATCGGGCTTAAACGGCCATGCGGAGCGGAGCACCTTCGACACGCTAAGGAGTTCTTTGTCCCCTCTCCAATAGCGGTGGCATTCGTCACAGAAACGAACGCTGCCCGGTGCTCCGATTGATCCGCAGACGCAGGGATTTACCACTGGTCGCGACTCCCGGTTTCCCCGCCGGCGATGCGCTGAAGCCATGCCAATTGTTTTTCAGATAGCCGGGTGCGTTCGCCGTACTGCTCGTAACGGGATCTTGTCTCGCCGACAAACTTGGCGGCAGCCCCTTCCAGCGCGTCGTCTTCAATCGAATCGAGCAATGCGCCGATACTGCCGGATGATTTCGCGGGGCCGGATTCTCGCTGCTGCGCGCCGCCGGCCTGACTCAGCGTGACGTTGATGTATTGCTGGCAATATGGACAGTTCGGCATTACAGGCCCTCCGCGAACTTCACCGCGGCTTTGCCAACCTCCGCGAAGTGTTCCTTGAGAATGAGCTTGGCGGTCGGGTTGCCGTCCTTGTCGACGTACATTCGCGACCCCAAGAAGTCGTACAGAAACTTGTCGGCATTGGGCTTGAGTTCTTCGCGGAGCGACTCCCGAAAGCGCATGTGCAACTTTTTGCACTGATCCGCGGTAATCAGCTTGTCCGCGTCCGGAAGGATGGAATCTTCGCCGGGACCGGGAACGGGAATCCGCTCGGTTGTTCGCTCAACCGGCTTGCGAGCCACGCCGGTTTCCGGAGACTCCCGGTCGGAGTCCTCAACGTCCTGCGTCGGCACGCAGAACAGTTCGATGAGCGCGTACTTCATCGCGCCCGACATGGCCTTGTTGGTCGCTTTGTCGGAGTTGTCCAGCCCTTCGCCGCACGTCGTCACGTCGACGAAAGAGCCGTCCGACGCGAAGAAGCGGTGCTTCACTTTCAGAGCGACATGGAGCCACGAGGTGACGCGGCCCTGATCGTTGGTCTTTTCGAAGCGGTAGACGTCGCGCTCCTGAACCTCGGGCGCGCAGAAGATGCCGTGCTCGATCATGGCCGGGTGTGCGGCCTGGTAGAAGTCTTCAATGCCGCGGAAGGCATACCGCTGCTGCTCGTTCTTGCGGTTCTTTCCGATGGAGCCAATATCCTTCATCACCTTCGGGATCAGGCCGTAGATGGCTCCGGTATGAATCTCTGTGCTCATCGTGCATTCTCCTTCTCAGTGTTCGCAGTGGCCGGATTTCACGGAACCCGCCTAGGATCGGATTGCTGTCGTTCCAGCGGTCGCGCTTTACAACGCAGGGACGATGCCCTAGCTTCACGCGATCGCATTTCGTCTATCGGACTCACTACGATGGGCAGGGGCGGGACTCGAACCCGCGACCTTGAGGGGACCGGCACGTGATCTCGACCCGCCTCACGCTCTCCCAACTGAGCTACCCCCGCCAGACTTACGTGCGTGTTCTTTCCTTCGCTTGGTCCAGTTCTGAATTCGTCGGCAACCCTAACCCCTGTGCGAGTTCACGAAGCAGTAAGTCCATGTGATGCTCAACGGCTAACGTGTCGGCGCGGATGATTCGCGGCGATGCGGATTCCGGCTGCTTGCACTCCTCTTGAATCCGTCCGGTATGACGTAGAGCCATCTGCACACGTGATTTGGCATTGGCGAGTAAGGCAATGTCGGCCACGCGGCTCATCGCGTCATGTCCTGCGGGTTATTGATCGTCTCGCGAACCTGTGCGGTCAACGTCAAGTCGGCTTGCTCTGCTTGATGGCCGCGAAGAACCAACCGCTCGTTCTGCGACTCCCAGGTATCCGCGTTGTCTTTCGTGCGCTTTAGGTGTCGATACGCAGCCCACACAATCGCCATGTGAGCCAGCGTCGAAGTTGCCACGAGCCAGAACAGGCCAAGCGTTTCCAGTGCGCTCACTTCTGCAACCTTTCTGCGTGTTCAATCAACGCTTCACCAAGAGCCTTGGCGTCTTCGGCTTTGATGCGAAACGTCATGCTTGCGTAAGGCAACGAACGAGTGAAAAACGACAACGAGACTTTCTCGTCTTCCTCGTCTTCACCCGCGTCCGTCATCACGCAGAATTCGTTCTTCTCGCCAACGTGTGTGGCTTTGCAGGTGCCGACTATCGGAGCACCGTCACTCTCGCGTACTTCAACCACTCCGGACTCGGTAACTCGTTTCACGATTGCACCTCCGACTCGAAACCGACGACTTCACCGATGATTTCTCGCTTCAACGCTCCGCACTTGTCGTCCTGCCACTGAACCTCACCAAACAGCGCAACCACCCACAGACGCGCACCCTGCCATTTCTCGGGTGTCATCGTTCCGTGAAGCGCGCGAGCCGTACAGACTTTCAACGGGCCAGCGATGGACTGCACCACACCGGGCGCGGCGAGTTGTTCCATGTACCCGCCATTGGAGGCTTGCCCGTTCGCGTCGGATCGCCAGAAGGTGATGGCGCTGGCCGTCTTGTACAGTTCCGCGAGTCGAGCCTTCTGCGCTTCGGTCCACTTCAAGGCGGACTGCTTGAAGAGGTCTAGCCAGTACGAGCCGTAGTCGCCGTAGCCGTAGCCGTCGCCGTCGCCGTAGCCGTCGCCGTAGCCGTAGCCGTCGCCGTCGCCGTAGCCGTCGCCGTCGCCGTCGCCGTCGCCGTCGCCGTAGCCGTCGCCGTAGCCGTCGCCGTCGCCGTAGCCGTCGCCGTAGCCGTAGCCGTCGCCGTCGCCGTAGCCGTCGCCGTCGCCGTAGCCGTAGCC
>JARIHD010000058.1 GCA_029288425.1 Candidatus Saccharimonadota bacterium | reverse complement strand
TGTCGGCTGCGGGCCTATGCAAGTTCTGTATATTTTTTGTGACTGCCTTTGGCTTTGGCGACCGGGTATTTTTGGCGGTTTTTGGCCATTTTCTTTTTAAAAGCTTCGATTAGATCAATATCCAATTTATTAGAGAGCAGCAGTACCCAATAAAACACATCAGCCAGTTCTTCGGCGACATCATCTTTGTGATTGCGGGAATGCGCGGCCATTTCTTCGGCGTTTTTCCACTGAAAATGCTCCATCACTTCAGCTGCTTCAAGGGCCAGCGAGATCGCCAGGTCCTTGGGGTTATGAAACTGATCCCAGTCGCGTTCGTCGCAGAACGTACGGATGAGTTTTTGTAAGGCCTGCAGCGAGTCTTCGGAAGTGTTGGTGTTATTTGGGCTGGGTACGGTCATATATACATTGTACCGCGCTTGTCAAAAATAGATTCAACGCCTTTAATAAGTAGTTTGGATAAAATCGTGCAGATTGTAGCCTAATTGCAGGGCAATGACACGGTGTTCGGGATGGGCTGTTTCAAATTCAGTGGTTAAGCGTACCGGATCTTGTTGTTTAAGGCCATCGGCATTCTTAAGCCAGTTCGGCCAAACATTCTTTTCGCCTTCCTCATCGTGCATTACTTCATTGTGAAACTGTACGCCAAAACCCCGCCTACCAAATCGTACCATCTGGTGGATGCCATTGCTCATGCCCATGGTTGTCATGCGTCCGGTTGGAACGACCATTTTGCCATGCGCCTGCAAAACGCCGAAACTTGGCGGCAGGTTTTTGGTGAACGGATCGTTGTATGCTTCTGGCGTAAGGGTTACGATAAAGCGGCCATTTTCGTCGCTTAAACCGTACTCTGTGGGCACTGAAGTAACGACATCACCGCCCGCCCCTAAAACGCCCGTTTGCAAACCAAAACAACCGCCGAAGAAAGTCGTGTCGGTGTGGTAGGCTTCCCGCGCCAGCGCGTTAATGTGGTGTATATGACGGAGGTCCTCGTGCACGCCATAAGGACTTCCCATGACGGCGAGCGCACCCATTTTACTGACCTCTTCGACCGGTGGTAAGGCATCGCCGTGTTCTAGGTTGATGATTTCTGGCCGAACGCCACGCTGAACAAGAGCCATGCCAATATAGCCGGCACGGATATCATCGAGCGTTTCTATTATGGTGATTCGATCAATTTGTCTCATAGCAAAGGTATTAGTATAAACTAAAACATTTGCTATGTCAAGACCTAGGGTTGATCGGGGCTGACTAGGGCTGCTTCAAGATCCGGCACCAGTGCTGCAAGCGCCTCGACCGCTAAATGTGTGGGTTGTTCCAGTTCTTCGCCGGCCCTGTTAAAGGCGGTCACGATGCCTCCGATAGTGCTGTCGAATACGTCCTTTGAAATAGGATTGTGATGATAGGCGGCAATCTGGGCGACGTCAAGGGGCTCCCGGTCCGGATTGCCCAAGAGCCTGCCTACTGCCTGCCCGACGGCTTTAGTGTGTATAGCCCGTAACCGAGGGTCGGTCGAACGTTCTCCAAACACCGTTACAAGTTTTTCACTTCTCGGAACAATGTCATCGAATAGTATGCCCATAGTGTGGGTAATGGTCGGCTCACCGCCGATCTGTTCGTAAATGGTCGGTCCTGATTCTGTTAACATGTGCCCCCTCATCTATTAACTGGTAAAGCATAAGCATAGCTTAAGTTGCTGCGCGGGCGCAATGAATTTTTACTCACGCTAGGCCTTACCAAGGAATAATCCACTGCACAATACGGATAAGTTGGTCCAATTGTGCATCGCTGAGCTGCACGCGCTCCATGACATGAGGGGGACGATGCCAAACCGAACCGTCGAATTCAATCCAATAAATAGTGGGGTTGGGAAATTCCTGACCGGCTACCACATTGCTGATAGCTAGCTCGCCGATCCGCTCATATTCCAGGCAGAAGTCATCATTAAACAGCCATAGGCGACATTCGCGTTCACGGTCGTCGGCGCCGAGTGATGATGCGGTTGTGGCAACCCCGGCTTCGGTGATGGTAAGCCCCTCTTCGTCACCCTCGTAATTGGTTTTTTCTTCCAAATTTAGTACGCCCGGCACTCCGTGGAGTTGGGTAGGAAGAATGGGATAGGTATTGAGAAAATATTCGCTGTCCTGGGAAAAGGGATGGAACTCATGCACAAAAGTTAAATAAAACGGCTTGCCGTAGTGCCGGCATAAGGTATCGATGTTGGTAAATAGGGTGGCAAAAAGCAATGGGCTGTTGGGCTGGTGTTCTGAATTTCCGTAGGTTTCGGTCATCTAAGGCTGCATTGTCTCCCTGGCCGTAACCTACTACAAAGCAAAACGGCCAGACTGTATTGTACTGACCGAAGGTTATAAAGTGATTAATCCGATGATTTTTACCGGCTCTTGTGAGCGGCGGAATTCGTACGACCGGTACTTTAATTAGTCAATAGCCGAAGTGTTTCGTCGTTTACGGGCCTTGGCTATCTGCCGGCGGGCCTGCCTTTGTGCATAGCGAGCGCGGCGTTTGTGGGCGACTGCAAAGCTTGTGGCTATTCCGGCGAGAGCTAGTACGCCGCCGACGCTGTACCCGGCGATTTCTGTGCCCGTTGCTGCAGCTTCGGGCTGCGATTCGGCGATAGTATTACAAGCGTAGATCGAAGCAATCGCAAGTCCGATGCTGCCCAGGGATCCGGCAATTCGAGTGGTTAGACGCCCCCGGAGGCTCAGCGCCTCAGTTTGCTTAAAGATTTCTTCCGCTAGTACAGCTTGTCCCTGGAGGGCTATGGCGCGCTCTTCTGCCTCCTGGGCATTTGCTCTATATTCTGCGACGATCCGGGCTGTCTCTATGGCATCTTGGTCGGCGCGCGGATCTTGATTGGCTAGTCGCCTTGCTTCTGCCTCTAGCCTTGCAAGCCCTGGATTTTCGTCAACCGAAGCGATAAGGCCGTCGAGGGCGCGGTTAAACTGGTGGTTTATCTCATTGTGTACAGCTTGATTTGCCAGCTCTTCAAGATCCTTGCGGCGCCCTTCGGCGGTCTGGACATTTTGTGATCGAATGGCTTCAAATTGATCCGCCCGCGTTTTAAAGAATAAGGCCCTATGACTAGCGTCCCGATGTTCGTTGTAGGTTTCCTGGGCAGAAGATTGCAGCAGGCCGGGGCTGATGGTCGCTATCATGCCTACGGCAACCGGAGTGCCTGGGGGTATGGGGTTTTGCGGCGCTTCGGCATGATGATAGCGCTCTTCTAGTACCGCTAAATATGGGATTTCCGGTGAAGGAGAATTCATTTTTGCTATTTTGGCATGATAACGAGTACAAGTCAATATTCCTGCGGATCTGCTATGATATACGGTGATGTCCCAGATCCACGAAAGCCGCAAGTCTCCGAACCCCTATATTGATACCGTTTGGAAAACGCAAAACCTTGCCGACGGCGTGTATGTGGCTACGCCCGATGGATCATGGGATTTGATCATGGCAATCGACCAAACGGGTGCAAAGTTTATGATGATCGCCGGTCAGGCCACTAAACCGATGGAAGTTCCGTATCGGGCGGGCACCAGTTCCGTGGTTATTTCATTCAAACCGGGTGCATACATGCCGGCACACCCAGCCGAAGAACTGCTGGACAACGTGGAAATACTACCCAAGTTCGATGCCGACCATTTTATGCTGGCCGGCCATACTTTTGTATTTCCGACCTATGAAAATGCCGAACAGCTGGTCGAAGAACTCGTGAAATTCAAGATCCTGCAAAATGACAGCGTTGTCGAAAGCGAACTGGGCGGAAG
>JARIHD010000016.1 GCA_029288425.1 Candidatus Saccharimonadota bacterium | reverse complement strand
CCTTGCCCCGATCGCGGTAGCTGCCGTCAAGTTTGTATATATAACTGCTGGCCAAAACACAGTCGCTCACGCCCATGCGCTTTTTTTCGGCCTCACTTTTGGGACAGCCAAGCGGTGAGCTGTTGCTGTAGATCAATTCTTTGCCGGACAGGCGTAGCGTATCGGTGTATCTTTCAAATTCCACAAGCTGCGCTTCAGTCTGTTCATGTGGGTATGTTTTTGGAGGCTTATTAGATGAAACGATAAGTACTGTCAAGAGTGCGGCAATAGTCAGCAAAACAATAGTGACGGGCAGTAAGTAAGTCTTTTTCATGAAGGCTATTATAGCGGATCGCCTACCGGTGGTTTTAGTTTATATCTCGACGAGCAGTGCCGGATCGCTGTTCCGTAGCTTTTTCTGCGCCCATCTGGTGAGTTCGGAGATGTTTTCGATTTTTGGTCCAAAGTCCGTAAGTTTATTAGTCGGCACCCATTGGTAGTCGCTGTACTCTTCGTTTAAAACAATCTGTCCCGAAACAAACACACTAGCGATATGCGGCAGGATCATGCTGTTGCCGTCTTTTTTGCGGAAAAGCAAGTTGTATGTTTCATGCGGCAGAACTTTTATCTTTGCGGCCGACCCTATCTCTTCGTCTTTTTCCCGCTTCATACCAGCTAGGATGCTTGCGTCGGTGGTTTCCATTTTGCCGCCAATGAACGAATAAATACCGTCGTAATCCGCCTCGCCCTTACGTTTCGCCAACAGGACTTTGGTCAGATCTTCAGATAGAATAATGAGCTTTTGGCAGTATTGAAATAAGGTAGGGGAATTCATCTCTTAAGTATACCAAAGGGAGGGAGTGCCGGACGAGGCAGGTGCAAAGGCACTGTCTATTGAATAAATCCTAGCTTTTGCAGTGTTAATTTGGTGTTGGGGCCGATCTGCTTATTTTGTAGCTCAACTGCGGCATTACCATTCACCATCCGCAAAGTCATCGTTAAAAGTCACTTTGACCTCCGCCGCTTTATGCGGCAGTTTCACGACGAAGTCATGAAACGTCATCTTTACGAGCACTATTTCGTTTGTGTCTTTGAGGGTCTTTTTACTTTCGCCAGTTGATCGTTCTCATATGTTAGCTGTTAAATACTTTCCAAACACCCTCTGATATGACGTTGACTTTGTCATCCACGACACAGAGCGCCGAATCATCGTCGAGTGCGTAAACTACCGCATGCAGGTCCTTTGTTCTTTCTTCCAGAATATCGATCCTGGCCATAGAAAAGTGCCTGGAATTAAGGTGCGGCCTAAAGATAAGATCGACAAGATTAAGCGTAGACCCGGAGGATTCACCGACTGGCCCTAGTTCGTCGTAGTCTTCGTCTTTGAACGCGTTCGGATTGGTAATCGCCTGCGAAGAAAGCACTAGGCTTGATCCGGTGATCATGCTGCCTGCACTGATGCCGGCATAGACCTTTGATTTGAGTAGTGGGGGCAGCATCTTTGCCAAGCCGCTCTTTTGCATCCAATAACTGAGATAAAAAGTATTGCCGCCCCCGACAAAAATGACATCAACTTGTTCAAGGGCTGCCCGTAACTGCTGCCGCGAAAGAGCAGTCAACTCGATAATATCGACGTAATAGCCTCGTGCATGCAGCCGGTACAGATCGTTGATGAGCCACTCTTTGTCACTTCTGCTGGCATGAGCAGCGGTCGGAATAAAAGCAATTTTTGTATCTTGAGGGTTTTTGCCTACCAGCCTTTCCAATGCCTTGGCAATGGAATCATTGGTCAGACCGCCCGAGGTGAGTAAAAGTTTCATGACTACATCCTAAATGTTCATAAAAGCTAGTAAAAATACTACGATCATTATCGAAACTCCGATGAGGGTGGCAATACTGGCAACTGTTAAGGCTATTCCCAAAAAACCCCTAGAACTCAGACGGGGGTGGTTTTCGTTCCGAATTTCGTAATAGCATTGCAGCAGAAAGACGATAAATCCAAGCAGTAGGACGGTAATGATTGTGCCTGTAATATTCCACACGCTCGACCTTTGATGGGACAGGGGTAAAAAGAAGAGCTGCATGGCTAGTCCGTAGACGCCGTTCAGCGCGAATAAAGCCAATAGCGCTTGGATAATACGAATGGCAACATTCATTACGTCAATATAACATAAAAACTCCCCTTTCGAGGAGCTAATGCGGCTAATATGGAGGGCCAACTGGGACTTGAACCCAGGACACTCTGCTTAAGAGGCAGATGCTCTAACCAACTGAGCTATTGGCCCGACTAACAGGGTAAAATTATAGCAACAGTTGTGCTATTTGTAAACCCTGAAAGATCTCGACATATCCGTTAACGGCTTTGCAGTGCGTCCATAGCAATGCCTAATGCTACGAGTGCCCGCCAGTCCATCTGAGACTCTAATTCGCCTTCGGCGCGTAGCAGATAGTGATCCCGCAAGAGTGTGGTCTTTTCGTAGGTGCCGGTGACTTCTTCGCCGCCAGGCCGCGTAAAATCAAAATGATAGCGCAAAAAGAACGGCAAATCGCCGATATACGGCAAAATGCCCCAAATTCGGCGGAAAATAGCCAGTGCGGCGCTGCGTTCGCGGGCTATAAAAACTGGTTCGTCTTCGCGGCCAGGCATAAAGAGATTCCAGGTACTGCGTAGCAGAGACGCTTTAAATGCCTTGCCCAAAACGCCCACGACCGTGCCGTTTGCATCCAGCACGTCATATCGCGCACCCAGGTCGATTACTTTGCGTGCCTGTACGCTAAACAATACGTTTTGCCGTGTTTCATCGGTGTAAATGTCAAAATGTTCGCGGAATGCAAAGCGTTTTTGGTGCGCAAAACCAATCAACTCACCTTTGCTACCGGCCTCATCTGCGGCGAATACACGATACTGATTGGCCAGCGGCGTGATCTTTTGTTCGATAATAAATGCTTTCATATCTGTTCAGTGTACAGTCCTTACTCCAATACGGAAAGCTGATAATTTACGTTATACTCATAATTTGGCCAAGCTGTAAGTTCGACTGAGCCGTTCGTAGCCTGACGACCTATGGCCTTTACTTTTACGCCCCAGTTTTCTAGCTCGGGGACGGCGACGCTGCAAAATTCTTCGGTTATATCTCCGTCTGAGATGCCCTCGTGCATCCAGTCAAGGGGTTCTAATGACCTTGGGTCGTATTGAAAAGTGCTGCGCATCCAGGCGCCTGTTGGTTTTTGACCATCATACTGGTCTTCGCCAATATGGATGACAATCCTTCCTGACGGACTAAACTTCCAATCACTAGCGGTGGAAAGCATACTCCGGCCATGCGCCGTAAAGCTATTAATAATTACCGAACGCACTAGTCCACCCGCTAAGGGAGAAATAAATGTCCGACGCCTCGCGACCGGATCATGTCGTGCAAGTCCGTTGCCTACAAACTGCTCGAAAAGCGGGTGGTTTTCGGCGCTTAATAGCGGAGATTCGGCCGTAAGCTGCTCTACATAATTTTGTGCCTTTTGTGATTCGGTTTTGACGGACATGGTACTCAGTATAATCAGACTTACGCCAACGCCGCAAGCTGGGAATTGATGCGATCGACCATATTGGGCCGTACTGTAAATTTGATCGGAGTTTCGGTAACGTGCGGATGGACACCCCATTGCATTAATTCCAGACCGCCAAAGCGAGCGAGTGTGGGATGCATTAGCCCTTCGGATTGTTGCGGGAAGATGAGCGGCTCACCTTTATCCCGAAAGAGAAATGTGACCGCAAGATGTGATGTTTTACGGTGAAGTGTGTCTATTTGCGGAGAATCATGCATGACACTAACAGATAAAAATCCTTTTAGATCTCTATTCGGAGTGCCCTCACAGGCCTTTTGGCCTTCCTCATTTAAAAAGTCGACTATGACTATTCGGTCACAAACTGCGCCCAGCTTTTGACCGATCATATGTCGTCGGCCGATCGGTTTATTGGGGTCAAGCTTGCCCTCCATTGCCAGGCCAGAGAAAAAAGGCGTCTCTAAAGGATAAAAAGGAGACCCATCTTGGGTTAGTCTTTCCAGATGCTGCAATGTTTCTCGGGTATTGCCGACTCCAGTCATGTACCTTATCTTACCAGACTCAGCGCCGATCTGTTACAATGCTGTCATGAAATTGCTGAACGGCCGTGAACTGGCCGAGTTTATCAAGGAGCGTCAAGCACATCAGGTGCGCGCGCTGCGCCAATCTATGGGTATCGAGCCCAAACTGGCGATCGTAGTGACGATCGATCATCCAACCATTAATGTCTATATGCGCATGAAAAAGCGCTACGGCGCTGACATTTTGGTCGAAACCGAAATCCACCGCGTGCCGCAAGCCGAGGCGCTGACGACAATTAAAGCCTTGAATGCCGATCCGTCGGTGCACGGTATCATTGTGCAGTTGCCTCTGGAAAATCCTGCCGAAACGGACGCTATAGTGGATGCTGTCGCGCCCGAAAAAGACGTCGATGCCTTGGGTAAAAACGCAGTGTTTGAGCCTGCAACTCCTATGGCCATATTGTGGCTGCTTGCAGGATACAATATCGATTTTCGCGGTAAAAAAGTGCTGTTGGTTGGCCGTGGCAAATTAGTAGGCGCGCCGCTGGAACGCATGCTGCAGGCCTCGGACGTGGACGTTTCTGTGGCTGACCGCGACACCGCGGACCTGAAAGCCGCCACAATGGCCGCAGACATTATTATTACCGCCACCGGCAGTCCGGCCATTTTATATCCCGATATGCTTAAATCCGGGGCGGTTGTAGTTGACGCTGGTGTCGCAGGCGAAGAAGGCAAGACCGTGGGCGATGTCGCACCGTCCGTATACGACCGCGATGATCTGACTATCACCCCGCCTAAGGGCGGCGTAGGTCCATTGACCGTCTGCGCTTTATTTGACAATGTTATTCGTGCCGCCCGTCAGGCGGCCGAAGACAAAGAGCTATAACGCGCCGACGGCTAATTTAAACTGATATCCACGATCTTTATAGTCTTTGAATAACCCGAAACTGGCGCAAGCGGGTGAAAGCAGAACAACGTCGCCGCTTTTGGCCTCGGCCGTAGCCGCCGCTACAATATCGGGCATAGTCGCGCCGCCCCTGCTGAAGTCCGAATATCCAGCCTTTAGCAGCGCGGCTTCGATGGCGGGCGCAGTCATGCCGATGGTAATAACATGCCGGACATTGCTATTGGTAACCTTTTTGGCTAAATCTGTAAAGTCGGCACCCTTGTCCGAACCGCCCAAGATCAGGACCTTCGGTTCTTTGAACGCATCAATCGCTACCATTGCCGCTTCCGGCACCGTGCCGAACGAATCATCGTAGTATTTAATGCCACCCGTTTCGCGCACAAATTCCAGGCGGTGTTCCAGGCCGCTAAATAGTGTCAGGACCGCTCGCAGCGGTGTAATGTCATTGGTGATTTGCCATGCAACAGTGGCCGCGGCGCAGGCATTTTGCCAGTTAAAATCGCCCAGCAGCTTCAATTCGTTCACATGGCAAATCTGCTGGTTATCAATGACGATATGGTCGTCGGCCACATATGCGCCGGGCTGGGCAAAATAAGTAATCTTTTTGCCGGGACTATTGCTGGCAATGCGATGTGAAATTTCGTTATCGGCAAAGTAAATGGCAATATCATTGTCTGACTGATGGGCAAACAGCTGCGATTTGGCTGCGATGTAGTCATTCATGTCACTATGCCAGTTGAGGTGTTCCGGTACAACCATGAGACAAACGCCGATGTGCGGCGAACGTTTTAGGTCATACAATTGAAAGCTGGAAAGTTCCAAAACGACCCAATCATCCGGGTTAATTTCACGCAAAAAAGTAAGGGGCGAAACACCGATATTGCCACCCAAAAACACTTTGCGGCCGCTGGCTTCCAGTATTTTGGCGGTTAAGGCGGAAGTGGTACCTTTGCCCTTGCTGCCCGTAATGCCAATGACGTTTTTGGTGGGGCAGACGCGCAGGAATTCGTTAATGGCAGTGGTGATTCGGGGTGCTATGTCTATGCCGGGATTGGCATTAATAATTTTGTGCGGATTTACGCCCGCTGAGCGAACAATGACATCAAACCGGCCTAAATTCTGTAAATAATCCGGTCCCAGCTGCGATGCCGCACCTGCCGGAATCTCTTTAGCCGGATGCTCGTCGCAAATCGTAATGCTTGCGCCGCGCGCTTTCCAGTAATCGTAATTTGTCCGCCCCTCTACGCCGTATCCAACTATCGCCACATTCATAGCCTTAGTATACATGCTTACGCCGTTATGGTATAAGAGAGTGGATGTCGATGCAAAAGAAGTTAACACCTAGTGGCCGAGAAATACCGGTCGTAACCGGCGAACTGATCATTCTACAAGATAGTGTGGATGAGTCATTCGGCGTGCCCGCTGAGGAGGCGGCCCGCGTAAGTAAACAGATCCTTAGGGCTCTCGGAGAGCATTCAATTGACCCTGCTTCGGTTTTGTTTAGCGGCTATGACGATTATGGCAATGAAGGGCATAATAAAAAATACGATGGCGACTTTGCCCATGCCGACTTAGAGGGGAACACTCTGCCTGAAGGCACATTCAACTATTTCTTTGCCGGGGTGGAGGACTTGTCAGACGGCCAAGAGGGACCACTGGCCTATGCCGCAACTGGAGAAAGACCAGTTATTGGCGTATATAGCATAGCTCTATTGTCGCGACTGGGCTTTTCTTCGCTTCACAGGGTCGCCGTAGCGACTCCGCAGGAGCTAGAAGATACGCTGGTGCTTGAGTTTTATCCCCGGTACCAGCATCCGCAATTCAATGTCTAACTTCACCGTTACCTTTAGCGGGGGCCAGTACTAGCTATCGTTAGCTGGCGAGCTTGGTTTTGACCAGTTCGGCCACCTGGCGCGGTGTCATGTCGGCCTTCAGGATGATAGCGGCTACATTAAGTTTTTTTACTTCGTCCGGAATTTCCTGCTCGCCGCGGTTGGTCAAGATAATCACTTTTACGTCTTTGCCCCAGTCTGTTTTACGCAGTAGCGCCAGCATTTCTTCGCCGGTCATTATGGGCATCATCAGGTCGAGTAGAATGATATTGGGTCGCATCTTTTCCACGAGCTCTAGTCCGAGTTTACCGTTTTCGGCGGTTTCGACGGTGTAACCTTCGGCCTCAAACTTAATGCGATACATCTGAGAAATGGCTTGGTCGTCTTCGATGATAGCAATTTTGGTGGTCATGATCCCTCGCTTTCTATACTTTCAGTGTACCACTGTGCACGCAGAACAATAACTATGCCACTACATCTGGCGAATGCCAAGCACTTCGTTGACGATGGTAATGACCTGCGCCGGTGTGTGGTGTGCTTTAACCACGTATCGGTCGACATGTAAAAAACGAAGCGCTTGTGGCGCTTCGTCACGACTAATGTTGGTTAGCACGATTACTCGCGCTTTGTTGCCCCACGGCTGCGCTCGCATGATAGCCAGCATCTCTGTGCCGCTCATCACGGGCATCATGAGGTCCAGTAAAATTACATCAGGTGACAGTTTTTCGACTAATTCCAATCCCTCGGCACCGTTGCTGGCGGTAGCTACCTGAAAACCTTCTCGCTCCAGCTTGAGCTGGTACAAATATTGCAGATCGTGGTCATCTTCCACGACAATAGCTTTTAGACTCGTGGCCATCTGCCCTCTGTTGTCATAATGTTTGTCAATTGTTTAACCTTATAAGTAGTATCACAGTTTTCTCATTGCCCGCAATAGAATATGCAGTAAACATCGCACCGCCACCAGTGCAGTGATTTATGTCACCATTGACATTTCAAGCTATTCATAGTAATATAAAGTGTACCTTATCATTTCAGATAAGATGCAAATTAGAAGACTTAGAACGACACCAAGCGCCAAAAAGCGCTGGTGTCGTTTTTGTTTTTAGATTTGCTACACCTATAGAAGATGGAGTGAATATGGCCTTACCGTTGGGTGAAATAGCTATAAATCCTGCAGAGATCGACCCAGGTCAATCTGCTGCCCTAGAGATGGTTCCGACCATGCCGGCTCAAGAGAGCCTCGCTCGTCGGCTGCCCGATGTTGATATTGATACTAAATCGGTGGATGCCGTAGAAGGTTTAAAACTGTCGGTCGCCGAGCAAATGCGTGAAATTACGTCCCGATTTTTGACCGATGTGGCCACAACTCCTCGTATTGAACCAAGAAATGTGGCCGATCGCCAAACGACGGTTAGCTTAACGGATAAAAATGCTGAAGACTATCGCCTGGCCGATGGTTGGCGGCCGGGTGCGGTAAAAAGCTACGATAGTTATGACCCCTGGCAAGCATACAACCCCGATTTGACTGCCGCGGCCAATACGCTTATTGAAAGTACCATACAAGTTGCCGAGCAAATCGAAGTGAGCGGCACCCGGGATCCAAGCCTGACCTACCTTGACTCTCGCCGCGCCAATGGCGGTAAGCGTTCGACCGTAATTACCGCTCATTTAAATGCTATGAGCGAAGAAGTGGCGGATTGGATGATGGGCTTGCCGGCTGCCGAACGACTACGGCCCGTAGCCAGCCCTTGGTCGGACACACGCACTATTCTGCGCAATAAAGATGGTAGTTTCGTAGAAATTCCTATGGATGATGTCCTCAATACTATTACCGGTGGCTCTAACGATGGGCGTGCCGTCCGTGAGCGCGAGGCTTGGCAGCGCAAAGTCGTACAAGAGCTCATCGACACCGACCAGCTTGATGACAACAGGCTAAATATCACCAGCTTGGGTACTGGCACCGGTGAACCAGCCATGCAAACAGGCCTGGCCCTGGTTGCCAATACCGAAAAAGAAGGCACGGTCGTGGTAAATGGTTTTGATATCAACCAAAACTCGTTAGCCATCGCCGGCTATATCGCAGAGCAAAAACAGGCAGATTTGCCAGACGGTAGCAAGCTCATATTTAATGGCGCTCCGACCAACCTGCTCAGTAGAGAAGGTATCGCCGAGGCTATTGAAACGACCCGGCCCGACGTCATCGAATCGATTGGTTTTTCAGAATACGTACCGAGTGCAAACGCACCAACCCCCGAAGAGCGCAAGCAAAGGGCGTTGATGGAGCGTATCGGCGGCCTTTCTGCCGAAGAATGGTACGCTCAAATTTACGAAAGTATGCCCGAAGGTTCAGTCTGGCTAACAGGTAACATGCGATCCGACAGCCCTCAGCTTTCATTTGTCATGAATGGTATCGGCTGGCAAGGAATTATCGCCCGCAGCACCGAAGACTATCTAAAAATCATCAAAGACGCTGGTATTCCCGGTGAAGCGGTTACATTGTATGTGCCCGGCGAAGACTCTGCCGGTGTTTACAATCTGGTGGCTATCCGCAAGCCCAAAAAACAGTAATAGCTTTATTGCTGCAACCTACCTATAATAGAAGGCGTAGTGCTTATGGCTTTTGACCTATGCTTTTAATAACGCTTTTATTGTTTACGGTAGGCAGCCTGAATATTCTTATTGGTCTATTGGTGCTGCTGCGAGATTATCGTAAGCTGCAAAACCAGCTATTCTTTCTATTTTCGCTGTCACTTGGGGGCTGGGTAGTTGGCATTGGCGGCTTCCTGATAAGCAATAATCCCGCTCCGGCGTTTATTTGGGCAAAGATATATTATTCTTTTCCTCTGATAGTCGCCTTAACGATGCCCTTCTTTGCAAGGACGTTTCCTAATAGGGTAGGGATGCCGGTGCCGTTGGCCGTTCTTGTGCTGGGAGGGTATGCGGCTATTGCCTTACCCTTGGTATTTGTGCATGGTTTCCTAACCATCGACTTGGCATATCACGACTGGGGCAAGGAGATCATTTTAGATAAGACAGCGTATCTGGCCTATTCGATATTTCTGCTCGGTTGTCTGGCCGGCGGACTGCTGCATATCTACAGTAAATCAAAGACACTCCGCGGTTTGGCAAAACGTCAGGCTCAGTTCTTTTTTGTAGGCTTTACTCTAACGAGTATATTCGGCGTGTATTTTAATCTTATTTTGCCATGGTTCGGTAATTATCGACTGATTTGGCTGGGCCCTCTGTTTACGAACGCCTTTATTATCGCTACCGGATACAGCCTTATTAAACACCGGATGTTTGATATGCGCCTGGTGGTGGCGCGTTCTTTTGGGTATCTAATGTCGCTCATTACTTTGGCATCCATATATGGATTTCTGGTCTTTGGTATTGCGCGCTTCGTATTTGACGTGCAATTCTCAATTTCCTTCCAGATTTATTTATCCGCCGCGACGGGTCTTATCGCACTTTCATTCAGCCGGTTCAAACGATTTTATGACAGAGCCACTAAGCGTCTTTTTTATAGGGATGCGTATGACCCGCAGGTTTTCTTTGACGAGCTTAATAAAGTCCTGGTTTCGACCATTGACATCGACCTGCTTTTAAGGGAAGTCTCAAAGACAATTGCGACCCACCTGAATGTGCAGTTCTGTGTTATCGGCGTACGGGGTGAAGGGAATGTCGAGCGGCACGTTGCCGGTACGATCAGTCGGCATTTTTCAGAGAGTGACATCCATAAAGTGCGGCGCCTGACCTCATCTATCCACCGTACCGTGATTGCGACGGATGATTTGACATCTGAAGATGAAGTCCTTCGCCAGATTTTGATCAAAAACGACGTGGCTCTACTGGCGCAGCTGCGCGATGACATAATGGTCACCAAAGAAAGTTTGGGCTTTATAACACTCGGCAATAAGCGGGGTGGCACACTTTTTAATGCTCAGGACTCCAAAGTAATTGAGGCGGTTGCCAATGAATTGACTATTGCCATCCAAAATGCCCTCCGTTTCGAAGAAATCCAGGAGTTCAACATCACACTGCGTCAGCGTATCGACGACGCGACGCGTAAACTCCGCCATACCAATGAAAAACTGCGCCAGCTCGACCAAACCAAGGATGACTTTATTAGTATGGCGTCGCATCAGCTGCGCACGCCGTTGACCTCTGTTAAGGGCTATGTCAGTATGGTCCTGGAAGGCGATGCTGGCAAGGTGACGCCGCTGCAGCGCAAACTGCTCAATCAATCGTTTGTGAGTGCGCAGCGCATGGTGTACCTTATCTCCGATCTCTTGAACGTTTCGCGACTGCGCACCGGTAAATTTGTTATCGAAGCTATTCCGTGCAACCTGGCGAGAGTTATAAAAGACGAGATTGAACAATTGCAGGAAACCGCGAAGGGCCGCGGCCTCGAACTGACCTACAATAAGCCTGAAAAATTCCCAACGTTGATGCTGGACGAGACTAAAATCCGCCAAGTTATCATGAATTTCATGGATAATGCCATCTATTACACACCCACAGGCGGCAAAATTGAAGTTAATCTGATCGATAAGCCCGATTCAGTCGAATTTACCGTGACCGACAATGGTATCGGCGTGCCAAAACACGAACAGCATCATCTTTTCAGTAAATTCTTCCGTGCCCATAATGCTAAACGCGCCCGCCCTGACGGCACCGGCCTAGGACTCTTTATGGCCAAAAAAGTGGTTGTCGCCCAAGGCGGCGCCATCATATTCAAGAGCAAAGAAGGACATGGAAGTACCTTTGGTTTTAGTTTTGCCAAAGAGAAACTCCAACCCCTTCCACCTCAAGGGAATTCCTAACCTTTTGTTGTCTTTTTGTCAAAATGTGACGAAATCGTTGTTTTAAAATGAGAACGTACGGTAAACTAGGCCTTAATACCCACTGAAAGTTAGCATAAGAATGTTGACAAAACAGAGAGTATATGCTAATATAGTGCATGAACCTAAGGGAGGTGGAAAATGCATACAATTAATATCTTTGAACGTGTACGCCGTGTCGTAACCAAGAAAAACATCTTGGTGTCTGGTGTATTTGTTCTTGCGCTTGCCGGCGCGATCAGCCTCGGTCACGCAACCAAACAGAGTACGTCTGCCGCTAGTTCACGCGACTGCTCGGTCAACTCTGTCGATTACAAACCTAACAATGGCGGCTGTGGCGCCCAGACTCCTGCGGAGTTAATCGCCGACATTCGTCAAAACGATCCAGGTGACCTGCAGGCCACTTATAGCCATTTCGGTCTGACTGCCGACAAATACGACCGTTTTGCAAACGAAGCCGTACAAGGTGTAGCCAAAGCCGACGGTACCGTATGGGTAAACGGCCAAAAAGTTATGGAAAACATGTGGAGTATCGGCCGCACCAAATTCTGGTATTCTCAAGACTACCAGATTGGTGGAACCAAGTTCTACAAGAGTAACCATACGCAAGTACTTCAAGGCAAAGACCACGACGTCATGGTATTATTTGATGAAAATGGTACTGCCGAAGTCGCTGTTTTGAACGCTTGTGGTAATGCCGGCAATGGAGACAAAATTCCTACCAGCGCCGCTTGTAAGCAGCTCAACATGACTCCCGTACAGGGCAAAAAGAATACCTATAGCTTTACGACTGACGTCGAAGTAAAAGGGAATGCTCAGATCCAGAAGGTCGTATATACCTTTAGTGATGGCACCGTCGTTGAAAAGACTAACGGTAACGAAGCCGTAGAACATACATTCGCCAAAAGTGGTACCGCCAAAGTAGAAATCCACGTTAAGTTGCCTAACGGCAAAATCAAGGTGATTAAGGGCGACAACTGTGTTAAGCAGATTACCGTAAAGATTCCTGCATACGCCTGTGAAATGCTTGTTGCTACCGTACTCAACGACAAAAAGACCCAATTCCGCTTTACCGTAAAGACCCGCCAAGAAAACGCCACCCTTAAAGACGTAGACTTTACTGCAGACGGTACGACTACTAATGGTGTTGTGACCAAAGACGCTCAGGGTAATATCTACAAAGATTACACTTTTGCCGAAGACGGCAAGACCCATAAGGTTGTTGCCAAAGTAAACTTTGACCTCGAAGGCGAAGTTGCCAGCAAGACCTGTGAAGCAACCGTAACTTCTACCCAGGCTCCGGTCTGTGAAGTTCCCGGCAAAGAAATGTTTCCTCCGAACGCTCCTGAATGTGCATGGTGTCCTGTACCCGGCAAAGAAAAATTGCCTAAGGATTCACCTGACTGTAAAGAAGCTCCCGTAGAATTGCCAAAGACTGGTATGGGTAACGTGATCGGCCTGTTCGCTGGTACCTCCCTGGCCGGTGCTGCAGCCCACCGCGTTGTAACGAGCCGTCGTCGCCGTTCGTAGGCTAAAGTGTTCCGCGGCGAAAGCTGTGGATAACCGGTAGCCAACGCTCACCAAATGTGCTAGAGTAGCTATAACGAGCATTGACTGACCGCTCTACAATAACTCTTAAAACCCCTCTCCTGCACCGAGAGGGGTTTTAGTTTTTACTCTTGGCTACAATGTACTATATTTCATAAAGTAGGCTCGATATTTAAGATTAATGCTTATGCTATCTGTAAAATATATGATAGTTAATTAAGTTTTAATATTAGCAGTATATTATGTAATCAGAGGTAACATTCCGAGAAAACCATGAAGATACTGATTATCGAAGACAACCGACTCCTGGCTGAGAGCATTAAACGGCAGCTGAAGGTAAGTTTTGTGGTCGACATCGCTTACACCGGTGAAGAAGCTATCGAACAGGCGCGCGCTATAGAGTACAGTGTAATTTTGCTGGACCTTGGTTTGCCTGACATGAACGGCTACGATGTCTGCCACGAACTACGTGCGGCCCGCCTTAATACTCCGATTTTGGTTCTCACCGGTGTTCACGATATAATGAGCAGGGTCAAACTCCTGGAAGCAGGGGCTGACGACTACGTCACCAAGCCATTCCATGCAGATGAACTGCGCGCTCGTATTACGGCGCTCATCCGTCGGGGTGGCCACCGTGTCGATGAGGAAACTATTAAAGTTCGTGATATGGTTATCGATGTTGGTAGGCGCCACGTCTACCGCGCAGGTAATTCCATCACCCTTCGCCGCAAAGAATTCGACATTCTCGAGTATCTGGTACGCAATCGTGGCCGAACTGTCACACGCGCAATGATATTCGATCACGTTTGGGAATCGGGCAAAGAAGGTTGGAATAATACCGTCGATGTCCATATCAAACATTTGCGGGACAAGATTGACCGTCCCTATGCCATTCCACTGATTAAAACGACGTACGGCATTGGTTATATGGTCGATGATGCCGATTGAACTTAATGTTCCTTACATATGGGGGAGGGTGATATGAGCGATACGTTATTCGCTATCCTTACCAATCCGTCTGTCCGCGACGCCAAAAAGGTCGAGGCTCAGCTGAGCAGCGACTTTAAGGCCGGAAGATGGTGGTGGGGTGGCCGATCACAAGAGTAATTTACCAGATTAAAAGGGTGCATACATGGCAGAAACAGCCAAAGTTTCATTTGGCAGCAGATTGTACAAGTTGCTGATTCAACCTAAACAGTTTGATCGGCAGCTGCGCAACCGAGAGGTTGTGTGTAATATCTTGCTCCTTGGAACGGCCGGGCTGATGTTTTGCCTCTTTTTATTGCTCCTTCAAAGCTATCTGGTCGCTCACAACAATGTGAGTGGACGTATTGCGGTCTGCGTGGGTGCCTTTGCCTATTTGGGCGGTGTCTATGGGCTCTCGCGCGCTGGCCGCTCCAGGTCAGCGGCCTATCTCTTAGTATTATTCTATTTGGCCCTCGCCCTTGGCAGTGTATGGGTGCGGGGTATCGATGTGCCGTTCAGTATTTTGCTGCTGGGTATTGTGATTGTTTTTTCGGGCATTCTGCTTGAGGCGCGATATGCACTCTATACTGCTTTTATTGCTGGCGCGGCGCTGGCATTGATTTATATGGCTGATCACTTTGCATGGGTGGAGTTCAGTGCGAGGTGGCGTGAGGCCCGCGCTGATGTCGGCGATATGGTCGGCTATTTTATTGAATTTCTGGTGGTGGCATTGGTTTCATGGTTGTTCGGTCGCGAGGTAGAGCGTTCTTTGGACCGGGCGCAGCGTGCCGAAGCCGAACTGATTATGGAAAAATCCATGCTGGAAGTGCGTGTCAAAGAGCGTACAGCGGAACTGCGCAAAGCCCAGATCGAAGAAATGCAACAGATGTATCAGTTTGCCGAGTTAGGGCATTTGAGTACTGCGATGCTGCATGACTTGGCCAATTATCTGACCGTTTTAACC
>JARIHD010000084.1 GCA_029288425.1 Candidatus Saccharimonadota bacterium | reverse complement strand
CAATCGTTATCATCAACAAAATCGACAAACCTGGCAGCCGCATCAGCGAAGTCGAAGACGAATTGGCTGATCTGTTCCTGGAACTTGCGGTGCACGAAGATCAGTTGCATTACCCGGTCTATTACGCCATTGGGCGCGCCGGCAAGTCTTGGGCAGAAGTACCTGCTAATACTGAAGAGGATGCCTCGCTTGAGCCGATCTTCAACGCTATTATCGAAAAAATTCCCGCTCCGGCCATTGATGTCGACAAGCCATTCCAAATGCTGGTAACCGCACTTGCTTGGGACACATATAAGGGTAAATATGTTGTCGGACGCATTACCCGCGGCCGTATAAAAGGCGGCGACCAGGTAACGCTCTGCAAAAAAGACGGCACCATGACTAAAGCCAAAGTTGACCTAGTCTTCATGAGCCACGGCATCAGCCGATTTGAAGTTCCCGAAGGTGTCGCGGGCGATATTGTGCAGCTAACCGGCATAGCAGGTGCCCAGATCGGTGAAACGATCGCTGATGCTGTAAGCCCCGAAGCGTTGCCCGTTCTGGAAGTCGAAGCACCAACGCTTCAGATCTACCTAGGGCCAAATACCTCGCCTTTCAAGGGACTGGAAGGTGAGTTTACTACATCGCGCCAGATCGGCGACCGCCTGCAAAAAGAACTTGAAACCAATGTTGGCCTGCGCGTTGCTGAAGACGGTATCGGCTTTTTGGTTTCTGGCCGCGGCGAACTTCACCTGAGCGTGCTCATCGAAACTATGCGCCGCGAAGGCTATGAGTTTGAAGTAGGCCGTCCTATGGTCGTGACCAAAGAAGAGAACGGCCAGACTATGGAACCGATCGAAGAAGTTATTATTGAAGTTCCCGCCGAACACGTCGGTGCGGTTCAAATGGAACTCGGCCAGCGCCGCGCTACCCTCAAAGAACAGTTCGCCAGCCCGAAGGGCGTAACCAAACTGGTGTACGAACTACCTACCCGTGCGCTTCTGGGCATGCGCAATATTCTGATGACCAACACAAAAGGTACTCTCGTCATGAATAGCTTGATGACTGGCTACCAGCCGCTCGGCGCTCCTCTGCAGCAGCTGCGAAATGGTGTGCTCATTGCCTTTGAAGCCGGGGTCACTACCCCTTATGCGCTCCAAAATGCCGAAGCCCGCGGTACGACTTTCGTTGGCGCAGCGGTAAAAGTGTACGCCGGACAAATCGTTGGTCTCAACACCCGTCAGGAAGACATGGAGATCAATGTCTGCAAAACCAAGCACCTGACCAACATGCGGAGTTCCAGCAGTGACGGCGTGGTTCAGCTGACGCCGCCAACCATCTTTAGTCTCGAAGAATGCCTGGACTTTATTGAAAACGACGAGTTGCTGGAAGTTACGCCAAAAGCACTTCGCCTCCGCAAACGCGAACTTGATCCCAACAAACGCAAGCGCAACAAATAAAAACAGCCCGGAATGTCCGGGCTGTTTTTAAACGTATACTATTCCGTGCTCTTTTACACGTGCTTAAAACGACCGAGGATAAACAGTAGCAGCAGCGATCCGATAATCGCCACAAATAGGCTCCAGACATCGAAACCAGTAATGCCTTCGCCACCTATCAGGTTAATGATAAAACCGCCGACAAATGCGCCAAGGACGCCAATAACAATATTGCCCAGCAAGCCTTGACTGGCATTATTTCCAGCTATCATCGACGCGATCCAACCGGCTAGTCCACCGAGCACGATCCATGCAATAAGTCCCATAGATTTCTCCTGCTTATAACATTTTATGATATTTGATAGGCAGGATAAGTGATGTAAAAATATTTACACCTTCCAGAGTGTTGAACATTGCAGCCAAAAACCAGTCAAAACCAGGTACAATAGCTGATATGCTCGAAATAAGCGACGAACAGTTTTCGACCCTCATAGCTGAAGTTATGGATGAACTGCCACGCACTCACATGGATGCGGTTAAAAATGTAGCCATTGTGTATGCGGACGAACCCACTGCCGAACAGCGAGAGCAGCTCAAACTGCGCGGCGACCAAAGTTTATTTGGTTTATACGAAGGCGTACCGCTGTCGCGGCGCGGGGGGATGACACATTTTCCGCCGGACAAGATTACTATTTTTAAAAATCCTTCACTGGCCTATGCCGGCACATACGAAGATCTGCGTGCGCAAGTTAAACACACTGTGTGGCACGAGATCGCCCATTATTTTGGTCTTGACCACCCGGCTATCCATGAAATTGAACGTAATTGGAGGGAAAAATAATATGAACGAACGTCTAACTATCGCCGTTATCGAAGGAACGCGCCGCGAAAAGCGCCTATCGATCCATGCCGCAAAATTTGTGGCAGAAATCGGCCGTACCATGCCGGATGTCGACATTATTTTTGTTGACCCAAAGGATTTTACTTTTCCCGACGACGGCAACGGTACTGAAGGCAAAGACCCTGCCTATACCGGTATCGTAGCCAAGGCTGACGCCTTTTTTATCGTTACCCCTGAATACAATCATAGCTTTCCCGGCAGCCTAAAGCGCATGCTTGACAGTGAATATGACAATTATTTCCGTAAACCCGTAGCCCTCGCTGGTGTGAGTAACGGTGGCTGGGGCGGCACGCGTGCCATCGAAAACCTGCTGCCGGTGCTGCGCAGCCTGGGTTTGCTAACTGCACAGCTGACCTCATATTTCCCGCGTGTCCAGGATATCTTTGATGAACAAGGCAACATAAAAGACGAGCAGCGCGACAAATACACCCGTATGGTAACCAACGAATGGCATGAACTCATTTGGCTGGCTGCATCGCTCAAATGGGGCCGAGACAATTTACCACCGCCTTCCTATGAATAAAAATGATTTTGCCTTTTTGGAGGGTGACGTGGTGGCTGCTGCCGAGAGATTACTTGGATGCTGGATTGTACGGACCATTAACGGCCAAAAACTCATTGGCAAAATCGTTGAAACAGAAGCCTATCACCAAACCGACGCCGCTAGTCACAGTTACAAGGGCCGCACGCCGCGCACCGACATTATGTTTGGTCCCGCCGGTTTCGCGTATGTCTATTTTACTTACGGTATGCACTATTGTATGAATATTGTAACTGGACCGGAAGGCGAGGGATCCGCGGTACTTATTCGCGCGCTCGAACCTGTAGCGGGTGAAGTCGTAATGTCGCAGAATCGTCCCGGCTTTTCCGGCGTGCAGTTAACTAATGGTCCGGCAAAATTATGCCAGGCGCTGGCAATTGACCGCTGTTTCAACGGACACGATTTGCATGCCGGGCAATTGCGGTTGGAAATTCATCCGGCCTTGCCGCCTACCGATATTGTGCGGACTACTCGTATCGGCATAACCCGTGATACCCATCGCACCTGGCGTTTTTATATTAAGGACAGTCCTGCAATTTCCCGCCGCTAGCAGGCAAGAAATGATATGCTATAACAACAATTATGGTACAGAAACAAGACAAAAAGACAATTCCCGGCAAACGGTCAGCGCGGCCGGCATCCAAGAAGGCAAAATTGATACCCGCTCCCAAGAAGGTTGCCGAGCAGGAGGCCAATCGAGCCGTACAAAAACGATCTCTGTCTAGCCAGGAAGTCCCGATAACCAAGTCGCGGCCGGTCATTTGGTGTGTTGTGCTGGCGCTAGCAGTTATGGTCTTTGGGGGCGGTACGTATCTGGCTTTGAATGGAAAGCCCCTGAGCTGGGAGTATACGATTTTTATGTCCATTAACGGCTGGGGTGACGGCTGGTACCGGTTGTTCGCCGTGATCACCTTTTTTGGTAGCATGCTTATGGCAATGTTGAGTGTCGTGGCGTTATACCTGACTGGAATATACCGGCTTGCGCTTCGCCTGGCATTCGTGTCGCTCGGGGCGTACGCAGTTGCATTTCTGGCTAAGCATTTTATAGAACGTGCCCGACCTGTCGAACTCTTTAGCGGTGTTCATACACGGGTGGTCGAAACGGGTATGGGATATCCGTCAGGCCATGCCACATTCATTACAGTGCTTGTACTTACCTTGCTGCCGTATATACCAAAGCCATTACGCTGGATAGCCATTATTGCGGCTATTGGATTGGTTTGTCTGTCGCGTTTGTATCTGGGCGTGCATTTGCCATTGGACCTTTTGGGCGGTATTGCAATTGGTGCTGGTGCTGTGGCATTTATCCACATTTTGCCAAAGAAGGTGCAGCGAATGCTTCGGATAAATTAGCAAAAACGCTTGTGTTTTTTGCGGACACAGTTTTACAATAAAGCTTGGAAGTGAGAGACTTCCATAAAGACCCGGGTTATACCGCGGGTCTTTTTAGTTCTAATGGTTTTCTATTGCGCCGACACCTAAATGGTGTACCATAAAATCTGATTTATAACAGGAAACGGGAGTGGCGATGATGAATGGGCCTGAGGGTATAATTGGTGAAAATTTGCTGTTAAAGACTAAAGTCTTGGTGGCGGGCGGCGCTGTAGTGCTGTCGGGCTGCGGCATAGGGACCCAAGAAGGTGTCACGACGCATGCTCCTATGCCGGTATCTGCGTCGCCTTCGAAGGCTCCGGAGCAGGTTAAGCTGGTATTTGACTATTTAGGCGGTAACGATCGGTCCGTCCCTGTTTTTTCGGGAGTGAAAGATGCAAAAAAGGAAAGGTTAAAGCAACCTGTCTATCAGGATGAGGATGTGGTCACCGCAGAATGCAGGGTCACCGGCCGTCAGGTTTCGTCTAATCCGGAACTTGGTGAAACTGATCGTACATCAGATCAGTGGATCCGCATCAAGGGCATAATGCCAGAAGTTGCACCCCAGTATGCGAGTGCCGTGTATACCTATAACTATAAAGATCTTTTGGCGCAGCTACAGGAATGCTCGGAAATGTAAAACCCTTACGCTAACCGCTAAAAAGTGGTACGATAAGAATATATGATGGGGATTGTAACAGCGTTGGTGATCTTGTGTGTCGCGTTAGTGGTGGTGTTGGTTTTGCAGCTGCAAAAATCCAAAGCCGCTCCTGACAACAGTGCATTGCTCATCAAAGAAGACCTCAGCCGCCTGAGCGACGATATCACCAAGTTCAAAGAAGGTCTGCAGTCACAACTAACTGAACGTATGGATAAAAATCAGGAACTCATGCGCGAGTCGATCATGAAACAGTTTACGGCCAGCAGCAAACTTATTACCGATGTAACTGAGCGCCTGACCAAACTGGACGAAACCAACAAACGCGTGGTAAACGTCGCCGACGAACTAAGGATTTTGCAAAATGTGCTGCAAAATCCCAAGCAGCGCGGCGTGTTAGGCGAATACTACCTTAGCCAGGTGCTCGAAAATGTGTTGCCGCCCGAGCGTTTTAAGCTGCAATACAAAATCTGCAAAGACGACCAGGGCAGGGACCTTATTTGCGACGCCGTTATCATCCTGGATAAAGGCCGGCTGCTACCCGTCGATTCAAAATTCAGTCTTGAAAATTACAACCGTCTGGTCGAAGAAAAAGACCCGGTGCAGCGCGACGTACATGCCAAAGCATTCAAGGCTGACCTCAAAAATCGTATTGATGAAACAGCCAAATACATCCGCCCCGGCGAAGGTACAATGGATTACGCTTTTATGTTCATTCCGTCAGAGGCGATTTATTACGATTTGCTAGTAAACAAGGTGGGCATGACCAACACGTCCGCCCGCGACCTCATCGAATATGCATTCCGCGAAAAGAATGTTATTATTGTGAGTCCCACAACATTTATGGCATATTTGCAAACAGTCTTGCAGGGGCTCCGCAGCCTGCAGATCGAAGAACAAGCCAAAGAAATCCAAAAAAGAGTCGGAGAACTCGGCCGGCACATTACAACTTACGAGCAGCTGATGCAAAAACTTGGCAACAGTTTGGGTACCACCGTCAATCATTTCAATAATGCCCACAAAGAACTCAAAAAAGTCGACAAAGACGTCGTCAAAATCGCCGACACCGCAGCAGCCGTGGAGCCACTTGCCCTAGACAAACCCAGCCTCGACGATTAAACTGGTCATCTATGCTAGGAATTAATAACCGAAAAGAAGCGGCTCTGAGGGATCTTTTGGGTGTTGCTGAGTACGATAGCCTTTCCGAATATCCCGAAAAAGCAACATTGCCCCGGCCTGTAGTAGAAAGAGCGGTCGCTGCCGTTGAAGACACGGAAGGCGATTTGCGAGAGCGTTCGATTAATTTTCGCTTTAGGGCCGGACAGTGGCGAGGCGGATTGGCGCTCAAAGGCAGCGGCGCCTTATGCGTAAAAAACCTAAACGAAACAGGCATCGACATAGCGT
>JARIHD010000052.1 GCA_029288425.1 Candidatus Saccharimonadota bacterium | reverse complement strand
GTCTCGTGGGCTCGGAGATGTGTATAAGAGACAGCTTGATATGAGCGTGCATCATGAAAGTATTAATATATTGGACGGAGCGGCCGTCATATGTGATTTCAACTCTGTCCCTTCGGGCGGCGGTTTTACTCTGATTGAAAGGGCCGAGGACGGCGGGGTGGTGCAGCACGATTTCTACCGGCGTATTAAGAGTTCTGATCCTGCGCTAGAGCCGTCTAGTGCACCGGAGTGGTACCTTGTGGCTGGAGAGGGTGAGAGCCGGACTTTGTGGCCAGTTATTTTGCATGGCGCCATGAGTCCTAACGGCTATACTGCATCTGGGGACGTGCGTCGGGGAATGCGTTTTTGCTACCAAGAAGTAGTATCCTTCCTGTCAGAAGGGGATGCGCCTTCTGCGGACAAGCTTCAGCGACCCCCTGAATTCGAGAAGAGAATTTTTCTGAGACCTGCGGATCTGGGCGAGGATGAACGTCTACGCCTGGCGGAGGCTGGCCACATATATATGTCTGAATCCGGCGACTGGAGATGGCGTATGCCCGGAGTTAACTTTTACACCGGGCCCATCGACCAGGTAGACTACATGCCCTCCATTTTTACAGCAGATGATGTTGCTTAAAACTAAAATAGCCAGTCTTCGTAATTATTAAATGATCGCGTAAGGTTATCCCCAGTAATTGACCGGCGGCGCTCAACTGTTGAGTAAGTTCAATATCTTTATGACTCGGTTTGGTATCGCCGGAAGGGTGGTTGTGCGCGATCACAATCGACGCAGCACGGTCTGCAATGGCGTCGGCATAAATTTCGCGCGGGTGCACAATGGCAGCGTCCAGGGTGCCCACAGTAACGGTACGCTTAGCGATCAAACGCTGACCACCGTCCAGGCTCAAACACACTACATACTCTTGCTGCTTCGTACGAATATCGTCCAGTCGGGCCAGAAAATCACGGATATTCTGCAGCGGCTCAGCATCTTTTATAAGATAGCGACGAGCAAATTCTACTGAAGCTAATATTCGGCCTGCGGTCGCCGTATTGATCCCTTTGATCGCCAAAAGAGCCTTGAAGTTCAGCTCAGTGTCATCTTTATGAATGAGTTTTAGCACGCTGCGTGCGATGGTGCCAACGTCAGTCGTGGGCGCGCCTTTGCCAATAATAACCTCAAGCAGCTCAAAATCGGACAACGCACCCGCGCCCTTTTTGTGTAGTTTTTCCCGAGGTCGGTCGGCTGCAGGAAGCTGGTGAATTCGCTTCGCTCGCGGCATCCGGCGCAGTGTAGCAGACAATGCCTCGAAATGTAAGTGCTATGCTAATCCGGTAACAAATTTAATATCGCTTGTAACACCACCAATGACCGCATTTTCAGCATCTTTGATGCACTGCGCTGCCGCCACCAATTCTTGCCCTGGCGTATTATAGGCGGCTATACTCTCTTGGCTGACCTGACTGCCGACCAGGTTGAGCGAAATAAGGGCGGTTGAGCATGCGGCAACCTTTGCTTGCTCGGGCGTTCTTGTAGACTCCCATCCGGCTGACGCTGCAACCTGGTCGGTAATATGTGCGATATCACCATGCTGAGCGCCATAGACTGATACATACCTGCTTATGGCCGTACCGAATCGTCTCATTTCAAACGCATTCCGGCCCGCAAAGGCATCATTAGTTTCTTCGGTTAGAATCCGACCAAAGGCAGCCTTTTCTTCGGTCGAAGATGATTCCGGGTTGAGTGCGGCAAATGCAAACAATCCTGCCGTCCCCCAGAACGCAGCTTTGTATCTTAATTTCATAAGAATTTAATCTCCCTGACAGTGCAGTAACTTTATTACAATGCCATAATCCTGTCAATTCAGGACTTGCCTGGACATAAGTGGTATGCTGTGGTGATGAAACCCTCCAAATTGGTTGTAATTGGCGGCGGAACAGGAAGTTTTGCAGTTCTGTCGGCACTCCGAGACCACATTTCTGATATTACCGCTCTTGTAAATATGGCTGACGATGGAGGTTCGACCGGTGTGCTTCGCGACGAACTGGGCGTATTGCCGCCGGGTGATGTACGCCAATGCCTGGTGGCGCTGAGCGAAGCGCCGCAGGAGCTGCGCGACCTCTTTAACTATCGATTCGATGAAGGCTCACTAAAGGGACACTCTTTCGGCAACCTTTTTTTGAGCGCTGTTCAAAAACAGACCGACAACTTTGGCGAAGCAGTGCGCATGGCGAGCGATATTCTGCGCATCAAAGGGCAGGTATTGCCAATCACACTCGACAATGTACGCCTGGCTATATCATGGAATGACGGTACGACTGTTCACGGGGAAGGCCGCATCGACATTATGCATTTCGTAAAGGAAAAAGGGCTGCCTATGTTGCATCTGCAGCCAAAAGCGAGCCTTAATCCGGCCGCCGAACGAGCGATCGCTAAGGCCGATGCGATCATCATCGCCCCGGGAGATCTGTACACATCGCTTGGCCCGCTTTTGATAGTAGAAGGGGTAGCCGAGGCGCTACTTGCATCGAATGCGACCAAAATATATGTTTCTAATTTGGTCGAAAAGCCGGGCCAGACCAGTGGTTTTTCGGTGGCTGACCATGCTGCGGAAATTGAACGGTTCGTTGGCGCACCTTTTATAGATTATGTGCTGTACAATACCGGAAAACCGGATCCGGGACTTTTTGAAAAATATGCGAAAACAGGTGAGCTGCTCATAAGGGCCGATAGAAAACAGTTCGCCGGCAAGCATTACAGAGCTGTCGGTTCGCCGCTTATCGCCCACGGGCAGGCTGCCGCCAGTGCCAATGATCTGCTTGCTGCCCATCGGTCGTATATCCGCCATGACCCGGTGGCTCTCCTGCAGAGCGTTCTCGAATTACTTTAGTAAGACACAAAATTGACAAAATGCTAATGTTTTGCTATCGTTATATCGTAAAGCCATGAAAAACAAAAATCACAAACATCTTTCCATTCATCAGCGTATTGAGCGCGTTTTGCAGCATCGTGCTAGTGTGGGCCTGGTGGCTGTATTTATGCTTCTCGGCGTTCTGGCGCTCGACAGTCGTTTTCGCGGTATAGTGCAGCAAGTGTATGCCCAGGGCTGGAGCTGGATCGGTACCTATATGCACCACGAGCACCCGGCGCATGCGCACAGCATGTATGGCGTAGCGCGCATGGCCCGTATTTCTGGCCCTGAAGACTAGCCTGTGTAAAAAAGATTACAATGGTGTCGCCTAGTTTAGAATGAACACCATATATGTGGATAAACCGGTGACAAGAGCAAAACTGTGGATAAGTGGTGTGCGAAACACCACTTTTTTCCATAAAAAGGACTTGTGCGTGGGTAATCGTGGGTAGTATGATGACGTCAGTGGGTAATCGTGGGTAGCCCTAGAAAACTAGCAAAGCAATCCCATCGAAACAAAAAATAAAAAAACCACTGCAAATTAAAACTAAGTACTAATGGCGACGGTAGACTATTTTCAACGCAAGCTTGACGACAAGCGTCGGTTAACCATACCGGCTGAGCTTCGGGCTGAGTTCGCGAGTGGGGTAGTCGTAACCCAAGGTTTCCAAAAGTACCTGCATCTGTATCCCAAATCAGTTTGGGATGAGCTAGTCGAGCCGCAGCTTCAGGGTAATATCCTGGACGAACAGATCGCCGACCTCAATGTCCGTTTCCGGATGGGCAAAACAGAAGGTATTTGCGACGAAAAGCAGGGCCGTGTAAGTATCGAACAGCACTTACTCGACTATGCCGGAATCGACAAAGAAATCGTTGCCGTGCGTGTAGGCAAATACTGGAGGTTAATGCCGCCAGGACAAGTCTAAACGAACAGTCAATTAGTTCACGCCCTTTAAAAATTTGAATACAAAAGATAGCAACCAGCGAGTTCAGCTATCTGGCAATCAACAAGTGGCTTGGC
>JARIHD010000035.1 GCA_029288425.1 Candidatus Saccharimonadota bacterium | reverse complement strand
GTCTTATGACGTCTTGCCGGTGCTTTATAGTGTGCTTGCAGCCGCCTCTGGATGGTATTTTTTGCAACAGAGGCGGCCCGATCGCCGCGAAACCGTTGCATTTGCCCGGAAGGTTCGCTATAATCTGCACTGTTATGCGGGTCTAGCTCAGTTGTTTAGAGCGCGTCCTTGCCAAGGACGAGGCCAGGGGTTAGAGTCCCCTGACCCGCACCAATCGAGACACTTCCACTTTGATAATCCAGAAAACATCGGTAGAAAGGGCTAATTTGGGTGTTGGAATAACCCGGATAGCCCCACGACAATCCTTTAGGGAATATAGAACACATCAAGACGCGCTTCTGTTCTAGGGGCGCGTTTTCGTATGTTTCGGCCAGATTTGTAAACTTTGTTTCGATAAACTTGGTGATAGCTTCGAGATTATATTTTTCGATTACAGTTTCGTCTTTAGCCGCCTGAATAGCGGTTATTTTTTCTTCCAGGATTTTGTTCTGTTCCTTAAAGATGTCGTCAGAGTAGATGCCGCTAAGGTTTTTCTCAATAAGTGTTTGGCGGGTTTCGTAGATTTTCTTTAGTTCGACGTCGGCTTGGTCGCGTTTTTGCCTCAAAGAGCCTATGCGCAGCTGGTACGTGCGCCGTAGGAAGACATTAATCATCTTGGCCGTTTCTGGCTTTAGCGTGATACTTTTAAGGAGCGTGGATGTTTCCGAATCAATCTCAGTGCGTGGGACATTCGATTTCTCGCCGCAACGCTTAATGCAGAAATAGTAACCAAATAACGATTTTTTGCCCTTGGACCAGGATGCTGTAAACGATTGTCCGCAGCGGCCACAGCGCACAATTCGCCGCAAAGGGAAGTCTGGATTATTGTGGGTGCGCTTGGCTAGAACTACTGGTGTATTGAAGTTGCGGCCATCCAGAATGGCTTGTACGCGGTAAAATGTCTCTTCGGTTATCATTGGCGGGTGTTGGCCTTGTACTTCGAGGCCATACTGCTTTGAGACAACTTTTCCAGCATAGAATTTATTACGGAAGATACGGCTCATAGTCTGTGGACGGATGGCTGTTTCTTTGTGGCCTTTGCGTTTTTCGCGGATGCCTTGCTCGTTGAGCCAGTTGGCTATGTCTCGTAAACTCTTGGTGCCAGTTTCCATAAGCTCCCACGCTGCTTTTAGCGTGCTAAATGATTCGGCGTCCTTTACTGCATAGCCATTCTGTCTTAGATATCCAAGAGGCGGACTGCCGTTGTATAGACCGCTCATGAATCGGGCACGCATACCATTTCGCGAGCGTTCACCGCGCACGTCATTGTCCATTTGAGCGAATCCGGCCAACATGGTTTCAATAAAGCGTTCAGTGGGTGTGTCGCCAGTCGGTTCGCTTGCCGAAATAAGCGTGATGTTGCACTCGGCTAGTTTCTTACGGATGGCGAGGTAATCCGCAGTCTGACGCGAGATACGGTCGAGCCGGTAGACAATTACCGCGCCTACTTCGTTTTTATGTTTGCGGCAATAGTCGAGCATTTCCACTAGTGCTGGACGCTCGCGTATTGTTTTAGCCGATCGGCCTTCCTCGCGAAACACCTCACTTATTTGTAGGTTGCGCCGTTCGGCTTCTTTACGGCAGATATCGGCCTGCGTCTCCAGTGAGTAGTTGTCTACTTGCTCTTCGGTTGATACGCGAAGGTATACAACGGCACAGCGCTTGTCCGATTGCGAGCCGCCTGCCATATTTAGCCTCGTCCAAGTACCTGTTTTAGGGTTTGGCCGTCAAATAGTTCATGCTCAAAGGCGTTGAGCCATTCGTCTATGAGATGTTGAAACTCTGTAAGACATACTTCTAATTCGTCGTCTGAAAGGTGACTGACGGAATCGCCCATTGTGCGTCTTGTCTGTTGAAGGCGAGTTTCTTCTTGCGAAGATTTAAAGATGCTTTGTAGGGCTTCATCAATGCTTGCTGTATGCTGGTGTAAAGTTTCGGAGAGACGAGCAGTAGACTTCTTTGTAGGACTGGTTAAAGACTTTACTTGCGGTGCTTCTACAAATAAATCAAGCTGCATCAGATACCCTCTGTTACTAACATTATATGGATAGTATACTATCCATATAATGTCTATGACAAGTACTTTTTTGAGATAGTTCCGAAGTCAGAATATGTCCCCAGGTCGGGGACAGTTTTAGCCTGTCATTAAGGTGTTGTTATTGAATAATTGTATCGTCTACCTTATAAATATACGGAGTAGGTGGGATTGGCAATAATATACTCTGCCACCGCATACCACAGAACTGCAACTACCAACTGACACTACTAATTACTTTATGAAAACACTACCTCACATAACAGCTAAACAACAAGAACTAATACGCCTTTTATATAGACATAGATTCTTGAATCGGAAACAAATACAAATGCTCATGCATCACACCGATAAAAGGCGTATTAGTTCTTGGCTCAAAGATTTGAGAGAAAAACAGTACATTGAATGGATATACCAAGCCGATGATCCTATCGAGAGCACAAAGCCAGCCATCTATTATCTTGGGCTGAATGGCATACGGTACCTGAATACGGTCGGTGGCTACAACACAGGTGAGCTACGGAAGCGATACACTGAATCATCGCGCAAACAATCATTCATCGATCGTTGTCTATTGCTGGCAGATTGCTGCATTAACTTGGAGGCCCGGAGCGTTAGTGGCAACCGGACATATGCGTACTGGCTTGAGGCTGACTACGCCGACTCCAATAATGAGTATCATTTTCTCGCTGAGAGTGAATTGATACGTCCTCCTCTGTGCTACGTAAAGACGGATAAGAGCGCTGGCATTATCGAGACGACCTACCTTGTTGAGATTTTCGATACAACTACACCGCGCTATATGATCAAGAAGAAACTCAAGGGTTACATTGAATTCCTAGATAGCAATGAGTGGGAAGGAGGAGGGGGCAGTGAATTGCCGATCGTTCACATTGCTTGCCCCAGTGTAGCCGAACTCATTTACGCCAAGCGATACACACGAAAGTTGCTCGAAGATATCGGCCAAGAAAATAATGAAGACATTTGTATTCGATTTGCAACTATAGGGCAGATTAGAAAGCTTGGAGTGACGGGTAAGATTTGGGAAGATATCTAATGTGATTTTTAGTCGCACTTGACCCGTGATACGGTGAGCAAGTAGTCCTTATCCTCTGTCTGACTAGTTTGTAAAACGTCGAAATTATTGCGTTCGAGCTGGTCAATAACTTCTCGGGCGGTCTGATGCCAGTAACGCCAAACCAAGAGAGTGTCATTTTTGTTAAACCTAACTACCCGGTCGCCCTTCTCTAAGGAAAATGTTATCTCTAAAGCTACTTTGAATCTAATCCTTATGTAGCGTTGTCGCAGTTGATCGTCATAACCTGCTTCCACATCGTACAGAGACTCGTCAATATTGAGCAGGTCTACCATCATTCTTTCGTGCACATCAAACATTGTCGATTTGGTACGCAGTCCAAGGTCAAAATATTGCCTTGAGGTTTTGCTGTCTAGCTTGAGGTTATGTACAAACAAATCCTGACGGTTCAAGCTGCTGCGAACAGTCTTGAAGGCATCATCGGGTGAGTGAAAATTGCTGAATCCTGCACCAAAAGATACTACTAAATTAACAATACTATCTGCCTTGCCTTCCAGGACTCCTTCGGTAAGTAGGTGGGCAAAACGGTCGTGTTTAATGTCTATTTGATGGCTTTCGAACGGTACTTTAGGCCCGAACCACTCCTTGATATTTCGTTCAACAATTCTCAAAATCGAGGGACTGATGTCGAGTGCGATGTATCGTCCTAACTTGCCCTGGTCAAGTAAATGCTCTAAAAACTCTTTGACGGGCAACCCATTACCTGGCCCTATATCTACGACATTTATTCGTTGATATTGAGATGTTAGATCGTCAATATATCCTTGATTGGCTCGTAACTGCTTGATTGTACATGTCAGAAGATTTGGTAACTTCTCGAAGGCTAGTCGCTGCGCGTACTTATCCCAGTACTCAGCTCCCCCGTCAAAGTAGGTATAGTCAGGTGCTACCTCGTGGTATATATCTAGACTGGAAGTGAGGTCAAATATCTGCTGCTGGTTATATAATTCGTAAAATTCGGGCTTTGGCTGGATGGTCTTGATTCCGCGACTATTGCGAAATTTTTTCCGTTTTTCCACTAACTGTTCAATATGTTCGATGTTTCTCGTCGTATTGACTATCCATGCCCGTCCATGCTCCTCATGGAGCTCCAAATCTAGCTTGCCGTCTTTAGCTTCTCTGATCCAGTTTGTAACCGTTTTCTCAGATATGTGATAGGCTTCGGCCACTTCGGATTTTTTGAAGTAAAGCATACTCTTATATCACCAATCTTATATAAAATACTGTTGTATGTTTCCCCACCTGTGAGGTAACATAAAAATGAGCGATCGCTGTTACCCGCTCTTACAAATGTTCCAGGTATTAAACGTAGCATTTGTAAGACCTTTGTTCAAGTTCATATGGCGATTATTTACCATATGAAGGCCTCTATAGAGCGTAGGGATTCACTCCCTCTCTCATTATAAGGCTAAATGTGATCTAATTTGAAATTTTACATAATCTGTGTTTAACCAGGCATCACAGGGTTGGGGTGTGTTTGCCTGATAAGTCGGGATATATCTGCGCCTATGATGCTATGTTAGCCTGTCAATCTTATGGATGAAGGCAGGCAAGAAAGGCCTTCTAATGTCAGATCAGCGATCAAGTAAAGGCGACCATGAAAGGCCGCCGTTCAACTCCTTCGATTTAGATAGTACTCACCTTATCAGTGATACGCCACGATCAAAGCGGGCAAGCCTCATCGTAAGGCTTGATGTTAAGCCGGGCGAGCAGCAGCGTATCTTTTTGGGGAACTTTACGGGAGACAAACTTCCTAAAGGGTTTTCGGTAGAAATTACGCCGGATCCGAATCCAGCTGGGTCGCTAATAACAGAAGTGACGAATCTAGGATCGCAAAAGCAATACAAGTTGATAATGCATATCGCTAATTATGGGACTAAAACGGTGAGTACGGAAGTATGGCGGTTATGAAAATTAAGGTTACGCAGCGATCCGGCACATACTTGCTTGCTTGCTTGCCTAACCGGGCAACCTTACTTAGAATCACTCCATACAAATAAAGAGAAAGCCAGAGAGACATGAAAAGCGACATAGTACATGCCAAGATTGCTTTTAACAAATTCTTCCAAACAGACCTGTACGGTCAGTATGATGATGCCAATAACATTATATTAAGCCGCGGTGCCTGGAACGATGACACGGTGAGAATGCCAGAACTTTTTAAATTCTGCCTAAATTATACGCTTGATAAGCACTGGATTGGGTACTCTGATAGTTTAGGGCATGAAAATGTCTATAAAAGCCTAGTGAAGCGATTTAACCAGGGCCTGACCGGCAATCCTTACACCGAGCGCTCCTTTGCGTTAACTATGGGTAACGTTGCGACAATGGGATTCGTATACAGAGAGCTTAGTAATCGTATGTCAGCTCAATCGACTGTCATTACAACGGTTCCTTACTATCCTTCAATCATTAAGACTATTTCAAAGCTATTCCACAACATCACTTTTGTAGATTCGCTAGCAGAAGAAAAGGATATCCTGAAAAGTATCATGGCGATCATCGCTAGCGATCCAAAAGTCGGCATTATTCACCTTTCTAATTTTATAGGCGTTGAAGGGCGAGTATATTCATCAGAATTCTTTAAGACCATAGCAATAGAAACTCGCAAACGGGGTATCTACGTAGTTATTGATGAGGGGCTGTGGTACGAGCAACTGTTGTATCCCGACGAAATTGTACAGCCTAATATCATTCGGCTTGTTTCGCCGTCTAAAAAGTACGGTATTCCTGGTATGAAAATCGGAGTATTGATAGCTGACACGTCCTTCATACAGGATTACTACGAGGAAGCTTCTTCGGGCTACGGTGGGCCAGCAAGCATCTTTTTCTTACTTATCGAGTTCCTTATGCTATTTGAATACGTTTGGATATCTAAGGATAAAGCGTCATTCAATCAAATATGTGATACATATGCTGACATACCACTCTCAAAGGTCGAAGAGCTATACGATGACTACTGTGCCTGTATAGCTGATAATCTCCAGCTATTTTTGGACAATAGGAAGACATTGGAGCTATGGGGGAACAAAAATGAATTCGTCGAGAAGATACATTTATTGGGAGGCCTCAATTTCTTTGCAAAGATTAATTCTGGTCATCCATCAATGTATGCCTTTTTTGAAGACCTAGTATCTAAGCAAAGGACTTCAGTAATGCCGAGTGCTTGTTTTGGAGACTCACGAGACGAGTATGTTCGGATTTCCATACTAGAAGATCGAGAGCAAATACAAAACGGCCTTAGTGCGATCGAAGCCCTTTTAAAGAACTCACAACAGAAAAGATAAATATGGGCTCACCTGAACGGACTAACTATGACGTTACAATTTTGGCTTCAACTTTTGACATAGGATCTGATCAGAAGGGTATGGGGTATCGCTATTGGGACTTGGCTCGCAGTCTGCATGATCGTGGGCTGGATGTCGCTCTAGTTGCGCCAAAGCCAACCGACTTCCAGCATGAGGGATTCGATGTCCTTGACCGCTCTAATATGCAGCAAAGGGATATAGAGAATACATCAAACGCATTCGTATTCTGTCTTTTAGAAGACCCTCATTTGATGCAGTCGGTAAAGGATTTGGGTAAGACACTTGTCTATGACTCAATCCTTACGCCCGTAGAGGAACTCACATTCCAGTCGGTACTTGATTATAAAGATCCAGAGCAGATTGATGATCATTTTCATGGTTCCGTGCGGAAACATAATGGCTATAATCTGATCTCGGATTTCTATTTAGTGGGTACCCCCGAAGAAAAACTTCTTAAGATCGGCGAGCTTATTACGGGTGGGCAGGTAGGCCATGCCGATTATCTGAACATTAGCCGACGTCTGCTTACTATGCCCGTATGTGGCTATAGTGAGTCGCACCGACCCGAAGGAGATTTTGATGCCAAGAACAAGGATATTCTCTGGAATGGAGGTTTATGGAATCACTATGACTATAGCTCGATAATTGATGCGGTCATTGACGTCTCTGAAATTGTGCCTGACATGCGTTTTAATTTCCTTTATCGCAACGGAACGCAGGCGTATAGGTCAATATTAAGTCGAGTACTTGGCGAAAGATTGGGAAGCGTTTCCATACCTGCGCCAGATGAAAAAATGCCCGACTATCATGAGAAAGAAAAGCTTTTAGCTGCGTGTAGGGGATTTCTTCTACTTAATGACGAGACTATGCTGAGTGAGATGGTTCTGCCTATGCGACTGCGCGAAGCCGTACTTTTTGAAAAACCGATCGTAGTATCCGATTATGGACGCCTCGGCGCGCTCGTGAAGGACAGGCAATTGGGCGTGGTCGTAGATAACACGAAGGAAAGTTTGCGTGACGGGATGCTCAAAATCGTAAGCGACGAAGACGCTTACGCCACTTACTCTGCCAACATGGCCGAACTTAAGGGCGACTATGCTTTTGACAAGCACATTGAGCCTCTCGTAAAGGCAATTACAGGGAAGTAGTTGAAGCGATGAGCGAGGCGGCTATCTTATATTTTTCAGGTATGTTCAGCTTCATGAACTCATCGGGCCTAACCCACTGAAAGAGGTCATGCTCAAAACTTAGTTTGATTGGCGTTCCCGGGTGTAGTGCTGTGTAAGTGATAGTAATTGCATAATCACCATCACTTAATGAACTGACGTCGAGTAATTGAAGGTCACCAACCTCCAGACCTGCTTCTTCGCTGGTTTCCCTGATTGCAGCAATTTGAGGGTCTTCACCGTAGTCAATTGCTCCACCTGGCAAATCCCATACTAGCGGCCATCGCGGATCTGTTGCGCTTCTTCGTAGGACGAGTATCTTGCTGTCGTCTAGAACGAATACCTTTGACATCAGAATGGGGCACTTATGCGTCATACTACGAAACTTACCAGCTTATTGGGCACGTATATGCTCTTTTTGATGTCCTTGCCATCCAGATAAACGGCCACTTTCTCGTCTGTCTTAGCGGCATTAATCACATCTGTCTCGGACGTATCAGCAGGTAGCTCTAGCTGTGCACGCACCTTGCCATTCACCTGAACGACAATTTTGATCATGTCGCGCTTGAGGTGTTCTTCACTCCATTTTGGCCAGTGGTCAATATGAACGGTATCTTGGTGTCCAAGGTCATGCCACAGTTCTTCGGCTATGTGCGGTGCGAAAGGCGCAAGAAGTTGAACCAGGCTTTCGATTGAGAAGCGCCAGGCTTGCTTGTCGCTAAAACCAAACTCATTCTGTATCTTGTACAATTCATTGAGGCTTTCCATCATGGCGGCGATGGCGGTATTGAACTTTATAGCCTCAATGTCCTCAGTGACCTTCTTGATAGTTCTGTGGGTTACGGCAAGGAGCTGCTTATTGGGCTTCTCGTTCGATAAATCTTCATCCTGCGTTTCGATAAAGCGCTGCGCCAACGTCCATACGCGTTTTAAGAACCTATGGGTGCCAGGTACGCCTTCATCGCTCCAAGGCGACTCCAGATCAGGGGGTGCCATAAACATAATGTAGGTTCTTATGGCATCGGCACCATACCCCTGTTCAATAAGATCAAGAGGATCAACCCCGTTGCCCTTACTTTTACTAAAGGCTGTTCCATCTGGTGCCATGATCTTTGCATGGTAGTACATTTTCTTGAATGGTTCTGGCGTATTTACTAGCCCTAATTTATGGAAAAAACGCATGAAGAAGCGCGCATATAGCAAATGAGCAGTAGCATGATCACCACCGTTGTAGAAGTCTACGGGCATCCATTTGTTCACTAATTCTTTATCCCAGGCTTGCTTATCATCATGAGGACTTGTGTAACGCAAGAAGTACCAGCTAGAGCATGCGTAGCCGTCCATAGTATCAGTTTCACGCTTGCTTGGTTTTTTGCAGGTTGGGCAGGGGACATTTACCCAATCTTTTTCTCCAGCAAGGATGCTGTGAGCTTCACCTGTTGGAGCAAAGTTGGCCACTTCAGGCAGAAGTACGGGTAATTCTGCTTCTGGCACAGCAACGGCGCCATGATCTACGCAGTGGATAATAGGAATCGGTGCGCCCCAATAGCGTTGCCGACTGATAAGCCAATCCCGCATCTTGTACTGGATTACCGCTTCGGCTGCACCCTGTTTAACCAATTTATCGAGAATTTTCTGACGTCCGATTTCAAAGTCGAGTCCATTAAACTCCTCTGACTCGGCCAGCTTGTACGCTTTGGGCTCAGACTTGATGTCTTGAGCGTAGCTAACAAATTGCTGTTTGTGGGTGGTATACACAATAGGTAAGTTGTATTTCGTCGCAAAATCAAAATCGCGTTCGTCTTGTCCTGGTACTGCCATGATTGCCCCGGTTCCATAGCTCATCAGCACGTAATCAGCAATCCATACAGGTATCAATTTGCCATTGATTGGATTGACGGCGGATAGCCCTTCAATTGGAACGCCACTTTTTGACTTTTCGATCTCACGGTCTAGCTCAGACTTGCGCAGAGATTTTTCAACATATTCTTGGATGTCACGGTCATTATCTGCAAATTGACTATATGCTTGAACAATTGGGTGCTCAGGCGCTACTACCAGAAATGTGGCTCCGTAAATCGTATCATGTGCGGTAGTAAAGATGTCGAGGTGTTCATTGTCTGCTCCTAGTCCTTGTAGCTTGAATGTTACTGCCGCTCCTTCTGACCTGCCAATCCAGTTTTTTTGCATAGTTTTGACGGACTCCGTCCAATCCAAGCCATCAGTTGCTGCCAAAATCTCGTCTAGATAGTCAGTGACCTTAAAGAACCACTGCCGCAAACTCTTCTTGCTCACTTGGGAGTCTTCAGGACCGTCGTGGCGCCAGCATTTGCCGGCTATAACCTGTTCATTAGCAAGTACGGTCTTGCATTTATCACACCACCACTGCGGGCTTTCTTTCTGATACGCAAGACCATGTTCAAATAATTTAGTGAATATCCACTGTGTCCATTTGTAATATTCGGGCTTACTTGTATCAATTTCCTTGCTCCAGTCTTGGCTCCACCCCATTGCCCGATATTGCTTGCGGTAGTTGCCTATGGCTTTGTCGGTGGTCAAGCGAGGAGGGGTTCCGGTTTTGATCGCATAATTTTCAGCTGGCAGCCCAAACGAGTCGAAGCCAACGGGAGAATAGACTTCGTAGCCTTGTTGCCGCTTTGCCCGTAAGACGACGTCAGGTATCGTAAAGTTCTTGCCATGTCCGATGTGGATGCCTGCGCCACTCGGATAGTTAAACATTCCAAAGCCGACGTACTTCGGCTTTTCACTGTGGAGATTTGCCTGATAGACTTTAGTCTCGTCCCATTCTTTTCGCCACTTAGATTCAATATCTTTTGGGCTATATCGCTTTATCATTAGATGCCCCTAGCAGATTTCGTGAGTTTAATTAATATTGGTTGATTGAAAAAGAATCGCCCTATGGGGCGAGTGGGTTGACAAGGAGTAGGTAATATACGCACATAATTATCTATATTTTAACATGCAGATCAGCATTCGTCATCCAAATCACTCTTGGCCGCTACGGAGGCTATGGTAGGATATAACAACGTATGCCCTATAAGACTGTAATTTTTGACTGGGATGGATGCTTGGCGATGTCCTTGGAGGCCTGGGTCGCTACTTATCATGAAGCCCTTAAGCCTTATGAAATTAAATTGAAAGATGACCAAATTATCGCACTCTCTGCAGACTGGGACGATATCGGGAAGTTAGGTGTACCTGACGTAACAGGATTTAGGACGCTCATAAATAGTCGGATGGCCTTGCGGTTTGCCCAGGTCCCTCTCTATCCTGACGCCAAATTACTTCTAAGCCAGCTGAAGCGACAAGGAATTCGTTTAGGGATCGCTACAAGCTCTGAAAGATCTGATATATTGAAGGCGATTGCATTTCATGAGATAGAAGGGTTTTTCGATTCTATAGTGTGCGGTGATGACGTCAAGAATCATAAACCCCATCCGGAAAGTATCTTGCGTGTCATGAAAGAGCTTGACGCCTCGCCGGAATCCACTCTTATGGTCGGAGATTCGATCAAGGATATTATTGCCGCAACCAAATCTCAAATAGATTCCTCCCTTATTTTCCATGATACCCATGACCGTTACTACTCGCTGGAGATTTTACAAGCCAGTAGTCCAACGCATACTTTTCGTGGGTTCAACGAGTTGGCTCGCCATATGAAAGAGGTATATTGACCATTCTGAAATATAGATAGCCCCAGTTGCAAGTAAAAGTGAAAGGTATCTCGTGAACGACAATCCCCGCAAATCCTGGAAACGAATCGGCGAAAAGACCGCCTATAAGGGCCGGGTACATATTGTCGAATACGATGTAGAGCTGCCTAATGGAGAGCATTCAAAGTATGAGGTGGATCATGGCACGAGCTGTGCAGTTGCTGTACTTATAAAAACTCATGACAATAAAATAGTCCTCGCATACCAGTACCGGTTCCCGCTAGACAAATGGATCTACGATTTACCTGGCGGTGGCAAAAAGGCCGACGAAAGCATCGAAGAAGCAGTTATCCGGGAGTGCCGTGAAGAAGCAGGGATTGCACCTAAGAAAATAGAAAAGTTGGCCACATTCTATCCAAACCCTGGTCGAAGTGATTGGCCCGCGCACATTTTTTATTGTGATGACTTTGAAGAATCAGAATTACACTTTGACGATCCCTCCGAAACTGTCGAGCGAGTGCTTATGTCTGTAAGCGACTTCAAGGAGCTTGTAGACAACCAAGAGATTATTGACCCCTCATTGCTTATTGCCTGGCATACGGCCTGCAGCAAAGGGTACATAAAAGTGTAGTTATGTGGTGGACGCCGGGCCTGGGCCTATAAGCACATTTGCCGAGCAGACTCCAAGAATATCAAATCCCTGGCTCTAACCAATTTGCCGTCTCGATTCTGAGGCAAAGCTTTTCCGACAAGTTGGATTGCTTCCTTTAGATTGGGCGCCCATACAACTTTATGCCCTTCTTCCACTTCAAAGTCGGTAGGCTTTACTGCCTGGCCTTCGCCTACTTTCCGAGCTGTATAGCAATAATCCGTCTGCTTTTGCTGCCACCTGTCAAAATATACTTCAGCGCAGCCGACTTCGCCGGTAATTTCTATTTCGCATCCAAGTTCTTCCAGGATCTCTCGAGCAAGTCCCATCAGTAAATTATCACCTTCAATACCTCCGCCAGGCAACATATAGTAATCATGCTCAGCGATGTGAATGAGGGCTACTTTCTCGCCGTCGAGAACAACGGCCCGCGCAGCCATCCTTGGCTTAAAGGACTCATGCTCAAACGAAGGTGAGTCAGCATCGACATCTTCCGGTTTGATGGTGGCGAGCAATTTCATATTACTACGCGGAAAAGATTTTTACGGGCGCCTTACTCGTTGCATGCTCAGTAAGCGCTTCAGTTTTCAGGAACTTAGGTAATATATGACTGGTGACAGGATCAATAAAACCGATTTCTTCAATTTCTTCGAGACCATGCGTCGTCTTGGAGAGGTCAATGTCTACATAATCTTCACTATTCGTAATATGAAAGAAAAACTCTAAATAATCTTTCTCTCCATGAGTGAATTGCTGTACATAGAGCAGATTGCCGACGACTGGCTTGATGCCCGTTTCTTCGAGCATTTCACGCTCAACGCCTGGAATTAATGCTTCGCCTTCGTCCAGGCCACCGCCAGGCAAGCACCAGTAGGAATTGTCTCGTTTCAGATGGTCTTTGTAGGGTTTGAGCCGTACGCATAATAATTTACCGTCATGCAACACAATACCTCGAACAGTCACTCGTCTTGTCATGCAGTTATGCTACCACACCGTGCTACAATCCTGACAGATGAAACGCCTTTATCTCTTTGTACTCGAAGTTACTCCTATGAGTCTCGGCGGGACATACAACCCGCTTCCTTCACACCTAACCCTGATGAGCCGTTTTTGGTCTGACCTGTCACCAGATGAGTTGGCCGAGGCTGTTAAGCCGTTATTCCGGCAGACAAAGTCAATAGAGCTTATCTTTGGCGAGGCTGCAATGCTCGGGCCAAAACAAGTTGCCGTACATCTAGTAGAGAATACGAAGGAGCTGAAAGATCTTCATTTACGACTCCATAGCTTACTTAATACCCGGGGCGTTACTTACACTGCGCCCCAATTTGTTGGAAACGGCCATAAGCCGCATGTGAGTAGGCGTGAAGGCGAACAATTCACCGCCGGTCACAGACAAATGGCTAAGGCCGCATATCTTATTGAAGTAGAAATAAAAGGCAAGGATCACTTGCGACTTATTAGAGCTAAATTCGATCTCTCAAGCTAAGCATAGGGCAGTAGCTGCTAAAATGAGCGCATGAAAAAACAACCGACTCTCATTCTAGTACTCGGCTTGCCGGGCTCAGGCAAAACCACTTTAGCTAAGAGAATCTCGAAAGAGCTCGACTTCCCACTGCTCGTTAAAGACGATTTAAAAGTGATGCTCTTTGATGTGTATGGCTGGAAAGACCGTGAAGAATCCATGAAAGCGGGGACGGCGAGCTATAAGATCATGGACTACATCATCGAGGAACAATTGCGCTGTGGCAATTCTTTGGTGGTTGAGGGTACATTCAACCCAGCATATGACGACGCCAAGTTCAAAAAGTGGCAAGAAAAGTATAACGTCCAATATGCGCAGATATACTGCTACGCAGATGCTGACACCATACGTCAGCGTTTTCGCGAACGTGCTACTACTGACAGCCGTCATGTCAGTCATGTAGAGGGTGAGGGCGGTTTGCAAAACCTTGAGAATCATATCCAGCGAGGCATCAATCCCCTCGGTATAGGCGGTACACTCATTAAAGTCGATACGACTGATTTCTCAAAGGTAGATGAAGCGGGGATTGTTGAACAGCTCCGTGAATTAAATCGTAGCTAGCCTTCCGTCGCTTTGGATCTAGCCTTCATGTATTTTTCCTGAACCCTTGTTCTTTGGATTTCTGCTGGGTCTGCGTGTAGATATCGCCTGTTTTATTCGCTTAGGCGTCGATTCGTTCAATCTCTTGTCGCTCGTGTCTTTCGATTCTTGCCTGAACAGCACATTCAAATGTTGCTCGACTGTTGCCTTTGATGTGGCAAACTTCTCTCGACTATTCGCCACGACTGCTTTTTGTACTTTCTCACTTTCCTCAACATCCAACGGCACCGTCTGCCCCGAAAAGGCTTCCTCGCTTGTCTCTGTTGCCACCTTCATATAGAAGTGGTATGGCGCAAGGTTTACGATGTCACCTTTCTCAACTTCCGGTTTCATGTACGGCAAGATGAATGTCTCATCTTCTGGATTAGCCTTGAGGCAGATAATTGTGGCAGCATTTCCAGCGATCACTTTCACCAAGTCTTTATCTTCCATCTGTGCAATGTTCTGGTGTGACACAATAAGCGACACGTGGAACTTCCGTCCTTCACTAGTAATAGCCCCGAACTGCGGCGTAGCAAAATTCTGGAACTCATCAACATAGACGAAGAAATCACGACGTTTCTTTTCAGGAATCTTGGTGCGTTGGTAGGCAGCCATCCAAATGAGCGCAGTGAGGATTGTGCCGAAGAACTCGCTCTGGTCTTCGCCAATATCCCCTTTGGATAAGTTCACAAGCAAGATTTTGCCCTCGTTCATGATGTCCGCAATCCGTACCGTGCTTTTCTCTTGCAGCAAAATATGCCGTGACATCTTGGACGTTATGAAATGTCCTAAGCGGTGCGTCAGCGGCGCGGTAGCAGCAGACATCTGCATACTGCCCATCATCTTAAATTCTTTGTCCCAGAACTGTTTAAGTACGGGATCTTTCAAATTCTTGGCGACTTCTTTCTGGAATTTCTTGTCGGTCAGTAGGCGCTGCAAGGTGTACAGGCTTGGATTTGGCAGCTGCAATGCAGTAAGCGTAGTATTACGCAAGATATGTTCCATGCGTGGCCCCCATTGTGCCTCATCGGACAGTTTCTTGAATACGGAAAGAACAGCACTGGTGACCCAATCATGCTTGTCGTCTTCACTCTCAAAATCTATGCCTGGATCGAGGATATTTAAACCAACTGGAAAGTCCCGGTCAGACGGATCGAATACAACCACATCTTTGCGGCGATTCTCTGGCACAATGCTTAGCAATTCACGAAACATATCACCGTGCGGGTCAAGAACCGCCAGACCCTTGCCATTGAACATATCTTGGTAGATCGAACTTTTGAGGAGCGTCGTTTTGCCCGTGCCAGTCTTCCCGATAATATAGGTGTGCTTCTGGCGCTGATCTAAGGTCATGCCAATTTCCTGTACTTCACCGCCGAAAGCATTGGCACCGACAATGACATCTAACTTGGCGTCACTCCGCTTAATGGATAGCGGTGCCGCCAGTTCACGGCTGCGACTCTTAACTAATCCTTCTGTTTTTGTGAGGTTAGTATTCGGGAAGTGGTACAGGTCGGATAGCTCCGTGCTCGAAAGGATGGTTTGCTGGCTGGCAACATGCCGCAGTAGTTCACGGTTGCGGAACCGTTCTAATCGCTTTTCGATGGAAGTAAGCGGTAGTTTCTTGCGGCTATCAATGGACTGACCTGGAGCGGTAAAAGTACCGAAGGATGACTTGACGGCATTGATGCGATTGTGGGCGCTGTTAGCATCTGGTGAGATGACGAGTATCCGCATAGATACTTCATATAAATGCTGGTCAAGCTTGGCCTTAATGGTCTTGCCGAGTTCTTGTTCGTACGGATCGCCCGGTAGGCGTTTGTCCGAAGGTGAACTAAGAACTATGTGCTCTAATACTTTAAAGACAAGCCATAGTAACCACATTGGCGCAAATAATACACGCAAAAAAATACGCCGCACATCTATCTTATGCGGGGTTAGTTTTGAAGTTAGTTCTTTACTGAGTGCAATGCGGTGCTGGGTGTCCCGGATATGGCGAAGTTCGTTCGGATGCGTGTTATTGAAGACTGGGACGGCCACAACTTGGAAAGCGACAAGCTCATCCGGCAAAAGACTTCGCATGTGACCAGTCAAATATGCAATTGGATCGTGTTCCTCGAGGGTTTTGTGGTCAGCTAAAGGCAGCACGAAGTCTCCACATAACTTTAATTCGGCGATGCTCCAGCCTGTCTCAATAGTCTCCGGTAAATAATCTTCAGCTTCGCTAATTTTAAGACCTGGCAAGAAGGATATCAGAGTGCGTTTGACAGTCTCGGCTTCATATTTCGGGATACGAATAATGTAGCGAATGCCGTCATCCTTGGTTGCGACAAGTTCTAAAGAATAAGGTTGTTTACGGGCGGCTAGCTGATCCCAAAAGCCACGGTATTTGACCATGCTGCGCATAAGAATATGCAGCTGCTCGGTGGCGTAAGCTGACTTGGTCGTATCTGCGGGGAATGTAAGCTGCAAGAAGGTGTACCCGACTTCACGTTTGCCAACGCCGATGCGACGCAGGAAGGCTGAGAAGAAAGTGCGGGTGTATCGGAAGAATTTTACCGTTAGGAGAAAGAGAAGATAAACAGCACCAAATTCAACAAGGAGTGCGCCCAGGACGACAACCAGCGTCCAGACAGGATCAAGATGATGCTCCTGGGTGTAGCGAGCTGGGCCGTTGATGAGGGTGTCGATAAATTGCTGCATGATTGGTGAAGTCTCGTTGAAAAGTCATTCTAGCGCCACACCCGCCGCTGTTAAAGTATCATTCCGCCGACCAGGCCTCTTCAAGTAAGGCCCACAGATAGACATGACCCCATGATAGCCGGTATTCATCCGCCGGGCAATCCGTACTTAGGCCTAATATTATGACCTGAAAAGATTAACGCCATAACCTTTCCAGCTATTAAAAGCTTCAGCTACCTGATCTCCATAGTGCTTGTGAAGCAGAGAGCCTTTTCTTAACTTATTAAGTCCTGCAGGACGGTTTGCCATGATCCATAAAGGATGGTCTCTCCTTAAGCAATCAAGCAATAAATGTGCTTTTTCTGTCTCAGAAGCAAGCTTAGTCAGTCCCTCAAGTATTGCAGAGAAGGTTGTTTCACTAACGTAGTTGTAGGTTTCTAAGCCAAACGGATCATCAGCCAATCTGGTGCACGCTATCGCTAAAGACTCTTCTGATCTATTAGGTGCATCTGTCAACGCCTTTAGGTTTTGCTCGAAGTATTGCCTCTTCACTGTATCGACGTCTGAGTTATCACTGACCCGAGCAACATAAGTTGTAACGGCTGCCATAAATCTTTCATCTAAAATAGAGAAGTCAATATGTTGCCACATTGGTGCAATTTCCTTTTGCCAAGGCTCAGAATTAACGAGTACGTTAAAAGAGTCATAATCGCTATATTTTAAGGTTGCACGTACAAGCTTCTCAAGCACCTCCTGCCTTTCACTAGCTTCGCTTTCCTGCCAAGCCATAGATAGCGCCTTGCCTGAAATAATACTCGCTAGGGATTCCTTTGGACTAAGCGTATTTCGACCCAGTAGTCCAAGTAGATGGGTGAGTGCACACTTCAGTTGAGTTCTATCTTTTATACTATCAAGATTCTTTATCCCTGATTGCAGAACTCTATTCCTGTTTTGTGCAGGTCTTATTGCGAGGAAGTCTTTTGCGAGTGATTCGTCGGGCAGGATATATCTTGCGAGGAAGTCCTCTTCAATTATTCCTGAATCGCTCATTCCGGCAAATCCTGAGTAGTAGAAGAAAGCTTCGGTCGAGGTCATAATTCTCGTCCCTTTGGCATTATGGATAGTTGGTGGAGTTTTTATAAAGTCAATAAATTTAGTGAGGCCGTTACCTTGAACATACTTTTGCCATTCTTTGTCGTCATCAGTCTTTTTTCCGTTACGCAGTACTCGTCCTTCAAGGTTGGTGTAGGCATTGGGGTTATCAGAGAAATACTCAAAAAGATTTCCAAACTTTTCCTGCATGAGAAGGAGCTTAGCCAAAAGTGCGGGTTGCTTAATAATCGACTGCAAATTAGCAGCGATCTGTTTTGAAGTTTCGTCAGATTCATCCTTAAGTCGCAGTAGGCGCGTGTGGGCTGTCCGCAGTGAGAAATTGAGTAGGCTGACAAATCGTTTAATTTCCCGAGGTGTTTTATCGAGGTAAGCTGTTAAGAGCGCGGAGATTAGCTCCTTATCACTGTCATTCAAATAGGGGCTGTCTTGAAGGATTTTCGTTAAAAGGTGATTTCTCTCTGATGGCTCTATAGGTGGCAGCTTCCAATATACATTGAATATTTTCTGCATATATCGCTGGCCTTCGATGGCGGCAGCTATATCCGTGGCGCGGGCGTCTATGGTTCCATCTTCATTATAAATAGGAGAAATCCTCATTTGTTCGCCCATATATCTCTCCAGCACCGTATGATCGCCTGTGACTATGTAGCTCACATTCGGTTTTAAAAAGAAAGTTTTAAGAGCGTCCAGTACAAGCTTTGCCCCTTCAGGCGTACAACGATCAAGATCGTCAATAAAGACGATCAGTTTTCCTGCTTTTTTGGTCATGTCTTTAAAGAGGGACTCAAACTCATCAACTGAGGTTATCCTGCTGCTCTTTTTCTGAACCTGAAGCAGTTTTGGGAGCGAGAATAATGTTATAATAAACAGGACAAGACTACTTAATAGGGCATTGTTCTTGACGAATTGTACCCCCTTAACTATTCCGCTCATGACTGCACTAAGCCATCCAAATAGCCAGAAGGCAATACTTAGAATGGCTACGATTACTAAACTCGTTAAGACTATAAATGCTGGGGGTAAAGCTAGTGCGGTTTTTGTTACTTCATGATCCAGTCGTGCGAGATTTCTGTTTTTGCCCAGGAACCAACTCTTAAGCGGACTGCCTTTAACGCTATCACTAATGGTTTTCAGAAAGGTTCGTCGTAGCGTTTCGGGATCTTGGGAGTACTGCCATGCACAGTATGTAACGACCTTATATCCCTTTTCCTCAAGGAGCGGCCTAATCAGCCTCAGTAGCTTTGTTTTGCCCGCGCCCCATTTTGCTGAGATTGCGAAGATATATCCCTCATCATCTTTACCGAAGTTATCATCTACATCGTCGGCGATATTTTGAGCATATATTTCAAAGCTCTTTAAATCTGTTCCCTCAGGAGCTGTAGGCATTTTGCGCTTTGACCATTTACCGGATTGGAACGATCTAACAAGGCTTTTAAAATGTTTCACAGGATTCATCTAAAAGTCCCCGCCATCATATCTAGTACTGGCGGAAACATATATATTCACGATTGGCACTCTCCAACGAAATAGTCCGGGGTATCTAGAAACACTCTCATCTAAATGAGATTCTATAATCCTTTGAACAATTCGGCAACCGGCACGCCCAACGATTTTGCCAGGCTATGTAACGTTGCAATGCGTGGCCACTGGCGACCCTGTTCGATATAAGCGACGGTGAGTGCGGTAACATTCGCTTTCTCGGCGAGCGATTCTTGTGTAAATCCTTTAGCGCGGCGAACTTCAGCCAACCGTTTGCCAAAGGCGGAGAGGTATTTTGCTTCATTCGTGCTTCTACTCATAAGATCAAGCGTATAGAACTATGTCTAGTAGTAACACTTAGTACTACTAATAGTTTGTCGTCTATGTTACTCTAAATAACAGGAAAAACTATTAGAGATAGTAATAGACATGAGTGTAATAAAATTTCCCTACAATATGCCAAGGCCGGAAGAAATAAGTTGTGTATTATGCGAACGCAAGATTTCTTTGCAAGAAGCCACAATAGGCCCAACCAACGCCGAAGGAGAGGTGAGCCTATTGTGTGGCGGTCATATGTGGGATGGCCGTAAGTTTATTGATGAGCTTGCAGACTACATGGCAGGCGAGCGTCGGAAGTTTTTTCAGACCAATGATCATGGCCTAGTGCAATTTGGGATGTCGCATGTACGAACTCTATACTGAGCAACGCTCGATCAATGGTAAGAGTTTGCTTTCCTGGGACCTAGCCCACCATCTCTATCTGCGTTCCGCGCACGATAAAGTAATTGTCGTAACTGACAAGCCCGTAGACTTACTTGCCGCAACGCGCAAACAATGGCTAAAACTCATGCGACAGGTGCTGCGCCAAAGAGCAAGCACTCTAAATACGGTTCGGTCTTTAGAGTTAACGGAACAAATCTCTTACATGCAAAACTTACGATTTTCGGCTAAAAGACCCCAGGAGTATCTAGACGCGGATGTTACCTTTGCAACTGCCGAAGATTTTATTAAGATCGCGCCAATTTGTCGTACTGCATATATCACATGCAAGATTGAAAGAGAAAAACTACATATGCTCACCAGTTGGATGCCAAAGAACGGAGTGGTCGTTGAATATGTCTAGATTTGTAAACGATTTGTTTGTTCCAAACGATGACTACAACCACAAACAGGACCAGTAGTCCCCGGGCTGATCGTACATATGTACGTAGACTCCATATAGGCGATGATGGAATATTAAGAGACGTGATTCATTAGGGAGGTACTTATGCAGCAGGCACAGTCAAAAGCAATCATTCTGGCACGAGTTTCGAGTAAGACTCAGGAGGACGAGGGTTACTCCCTTGATTCACAACTCAAGCTGATGCGCGAATATTGTAAGCGCAAAAAGCTGGTCATTGTTGAAGAATTCAAAATCACCGAGACTGCCTCTAAAGAGCAGCGTCGCAAGATTTATCAGGAAATGGTGACGTACATTACGAAACATCGGATTTATAACTTGATTGCCGAGAAAACCGATCGCTTAACTCGCAACTTCAAGGACGCGACAATGATCGACGCTTGGCTGGAAAAGGATGAGCGTCGAATGTTGCATTTGGTGAAGGAGAACCTGTTGCTCCACAAAGAGGCGCGATCCGATGCCAAATTTATGTGGAATATCTATTTGTCCGTTGCCAAGAAATACACCGACAATCTCCGTGAAGAAGCTATGAAGGGCTGGGCTGAGAAGTTGGCGCAAGGTTGGCTTCCTGCCGAACCACCTCCCGGCTACATGACCGTTACGCAGGATGGCAAGAAAATACATGTGCTTAACCCCGATATCTACAAATTTATGCCGCGTATTTTTAAGCTCGCCTTGCTGCCTGGCTATACACGCAAGAAGCTGAGCGAAGAAATGGCGCTAGTTGGCATAACCACCAAAACCGGCAGGCCTTTTTCTGCGAGTGCAGTGACGCGTATCTTGACCAATCCCTTTTACGTCGGCATCAATCGAATGCACGGCAGGGAATATCACGGCGCGCAGGAACCAATTATCACCAAGAAACTATTTCATGAAGTGCAACGAAAACTCAAAAGCAAGAATGGTGAGCAGAGATTGCGAAAGCATAATCCCATATTCAAGCGGATGATCACCTGCAATAATTGTGGCTCAAAAGTTAGCTGGTCAAAGCAGAAAGGAGTCTTCTACGGTGGATGCCAGCGCCGAAATGCCGACTGTCAGGGCATGAAATACCTGCGTGAGGATCGAGTAGAGAAGTTGGTGATTCAGAAATTAGAGGGGATTAATGATCCTAAAAGGAAGGTTATCGCCAAGCTGAATGCTGCCCTCCAAATTGTGCGGCCGCAGGATGTCGGTATGTATCGCCAGAAAATGATTGATGAACTGAGCCGTCAGATTAATAAGTTACGACGTATGGAGGAACGGCTTTACGATGATCGACTGTCCGGGTTTATATCCAAAGAGAAATATGATGAAAAGCGGCAGCAGCTTGCTAGCCAAGCAGTGGGTGCTGCCGAACGGCTGGCGATGTTGCGAGAGGCACAGGATATATCTGACCCGGTGGAGCAAAAGCCAGAATCTGCCAATCCGATCGTGGATTTGTACTTGAAAGGTTCGCCAGATCAAAAACGTATTGTTATGACCATGCTCTTCAGATCAATGGTAGCTCAAAGAGGCGGGAATGTTATAGTATCTTTATATGGAAACCCACGATCAGGCTAAAGTCCGTAAGGCTTTAGGTGAAAGACTGCGGAAGGCAAGAGAAGATGCAAAAATGACCCAGCTTGATGTTGCGTCGGCTGCTGGCGTGCATGTTAACTTTTATGCTCGCATGGAGCGCGGCGAGGAAAATCCGTCGTTTGAAAAGTTGCAGAGCGTCATGAAGGTTCTGGGTATTACATCGCTAGAGCTATTCTAGGAGGGCGGATATGAGCCAAAGCGACAAAGAGGGAGAAAACCCGTCTACACCCCTAAAGAAGTACAAGCAAGTCGGCAAGGAGCTCACGCCGCCGCTCGCTACTCTTAATATGCAGACGCATTCGTGGATTAATGAACGATTGCCTGAGATGCTATGGGCAGCCTTAATTAGGGTTCATCATGCAGATTCTATTGCGTATGCCACTCTCAGAGATGTCCTACGGTGGTTAGGCGAGAAAGAAGTGACGATTGAAGGCGTAACCCTGACCGATATAGCCGGTTACGACGAGGAATTACGCATCAATTTTATAAAGCATATAGTTGCGACCGCCGGGACGGATGCGCTGCGACCACTTTTGCTCTTACCCGATCTGCCTGCGTACTATGATTGGAAGAACGCTATAAACATTGAACCGGTTCCCGAGGAAGATTGGGGCCGTCTGGCAGAAACGGTTAGCAAGGTGATGTTTCACCAGTCTCAAGAGGCTACAGACTGTCGGTGGGTGAAATTAATGGGTACCATTTTGAATGGTAAGTTTCACTTTTTGAAAGGTCAGGAAGATATGATTGAAGAGTTCAACCGTTATCCTAACTATGGCGACCAACGAAAGGTTCGACCTTCTATCCGATCTATGGAGTTGATGGAAGGGCTGACCGAGCCTAAATATCAATGGGCGAAGAAATTCTGGGATTACTGCTATGACAACACCTCCTGCATACCAGAAATTAACGAAAGCAGCGAAACTGAAATCAAGCGGAAGCAGGGCGAAGTTTCCAAACACAAGAAGCATTATTATTCTGTTACACCGCGTGTACGAGACGCGCTGATAACCTACTTCTTTGAAACATCCAAAACCACAGGCATCGACTCACGACATGAGGCGGTTTTTGGCATTGCGCTTTACGCGCTGGATATATTCATAGAGAATTTCTTGCTGCTTACGTCGGCAACGACTAACGGTCGAGTAAGCACGCGAATCATTTTGGAGGCGTACTTTACTCTGGCGTATCTTGTCCACAAGGAAGATGCGGGTGAGTTGCTCTGGGATGCGTATCGTGATTACGGTGTTGGCCAGATTAGTCTTATTGAACGGAAATATGAAGACCAGGGTTACTCAAGCGCTATGGTTGATTTGAAAAAGATGGATGCTATTGCCAATGAGGACAAGTGGTCGGAATTTGTGCCGATTAATCTAGGGCATTGGGACGTAAGCAATCTTCGGAAGATTAGCATCGAAATTGGAGAGAAAGAACTATACGACAAATACTATGACTACAGTTCTGGCTATGTCCTGTCTCTTATACACATCTGACGCTGCCGACGACTTAATAGGTGT
>JARIHD010000042.1 GCA_029288425.1 Candidatus Saccharimonadota bacterium | reverse complement strand
GCCGGTTGATGCCGAAATTCTAGAAGGCAGCGCCAACTTCGATGAATCTAACCTTACCGGCGAGAGCCTGCCCGAAGCCCACTCGTGCGGTGATACCATTTTAAGCGGTTCGATTAGTTTGGATGGGGCAGTGACTGCGCGTGCCATATGTTCTGCTGCAGACAGTCAATATCAACAGATTATCAAGCTGGTACGCATTGCCAGCCAGAGCAAAGCCCCGTTTGTCCGTCTGGCTGACCGCTATGCCATTCCTTTTACCATCATTTCGTTCGGTATCGCTGGGATTGCCTGGGCTTGGAGCGGTGAGGCCATTCGTTTTCTAGAGGTACTCGTAGTAGCTACCCCTTGTCCGCTTATTTTGGCCGCGCCGATTGCCATCATCTCGGGAATGAGCCGAGCCGCGAAGCACGGCATTATTATCAAAACCGGTTCAGCTCTTGAACGGCTGGCTACTGCCCGCACCTTTGCCCTTGACAAAACCGGTACGCTCTCCCAGGGACGGCTGCGCGTGGATCAGGTCAAAACCTTCTATGGGTACAAACAAAGCGAGATACTGGGCCTGGCTGCAACGCTTGAACAGAGATCGAACCATGTGCTCGCCCGCGCTATCCTCGAAAAAGCCGCGAAAAATAAAGTTAGCGTCGGCAAAACGCAAGCCGTGCGGGAGTTCGCGGGCAGCGGCCTCGAAGCTACGGTACGCGGCAAAAAAGTACTCGTAGGCAGACTCCACCTTATGCGGGAACGGGCTGTAGTATTGCCCGACGGGTTCACTGGTAAAGAAATCCAGACCACAGCTACGTTCGTTGCTGTAGACGGCACACTCGCCGGAGTGATTACCTTCAAAGATGAGATCCGGCCTGAGGCTAAGGAAACGCTCATATCTCTTAAACGCCACGGTGTAGGAGAAATCATCATGATTACCGGAGATAATAAAGCTACAGCCAAGGCCGTTGCCCGAAAGCTGGGTATCAGTAGGTATTATGCCGAAGCACTCCCTGGGGATAAGATCCATGCCATTGAAAAGGTTACACAGCGTCCGGTTGTTTTCGTAGGTGATGGCGTGAACGATGCGCCCGTACTGACCGCGGCCGACGTAGGAGTCGCCCTGGGCGCACGAGGCTCTACGTCAGCCAGTGAATCGGCGGACATCGTAATTATGAACGATGACTTGCGCCATGTGGCCGAAGGGCGAAGGATTGCTACCCGTACTTTTTTCATTGCGAAACAGAGCATCCTCACTGGCATTGGTCTCAGCCTTCTACTCATGCTCATATTTGCGAGCGGTAAATTTAAGCCTATCTATGGTGCAGCTATTCAAGAGATTGTCGATATTGTGGTAATTTTCAACGCCCTGCGCGCGCATGGACGGGGTAGAGAGAAAACTGCCAAAGCTTTGAGTACATCATAGCCCACTAGTCAGCACCACCGCGATAAGCATGGGCATAACTAAATTGTCAGTCCCCTTCACCGCAATGTTTTCCGCGGCCGTGGCCACAAAGGGCAGCCAAAGCAATGTCCAAAAGCTGGTACTGGAATCGGCAAAGAGACCATAGAATAGCAAAATACCGAATGATGACACTAAAAATGCCACACTGCCAGCGATACTTTTTGTGCGTCCAAAAACTTTATAGCTATTAGAATCGCCCCACCCGAGACCGACCACCGCTGCTAGGCCATCAGCTAAGCTCAGATGCAGCATAGCGACCGCAAACACCCAGGCATTAGTGCTGATGAGCGCCAGCAGACCGATAACCACAGCGAACAAAAGTTCGCCCGTCATACCTCGATTAACTGCGTGGATTGAGCGGAATATATTAAGCCTGATCGATACACTAATCACGATAAAGAAGGCCAGGCTCAAGAATTGAATTTCTCGCCACGTTAAAAAGAATGGCCAAAAGGCCACAAATGTACCGACCGCTACATGAACGAGCTTACGGGTCAGTTCGGCATGGATTTCGCGCGAGCGCGATAGATATTCCGCGCCTATCAGGATAGAGAACGTAACAAAAACGACCAAGGCCGTTAGCAGTATACTCATGCATATATTGTAGCAAGCCCGGCGCGTTGGGTATCAAAATCATTAGTTGACGTATCGTGTGTTTATTACTACACTGTAAAAAAAGAAGCATAAGGATAATTACACCTGTCTCTTATACACATCTGACGCTGCCGACGACTTAA
>JARIHD010000041.1 GCA_029288425.1 Candidatus Saccharimonadota bacterium | reverse complement strand
AGATGTGTATAAGAGACAGACATAGCGTTGCACGCCAATAATTCTTATAAATTTTTTAGTGTACTCAATCGGCCGCATATATTTATGCATACTCATCCAGATACCCTAAACGGTGGTCTTGGAAAGAGGGTGATGGATTTGGTTGAGGAGCATTTCGATCCAGATGAGGAAGATAAATTAGAATTTCGGAAGGAATTGGCCCGCTTTCAGGTACCGAGTTGGTGTGATGTCCGTTCCTTTTGTGCGGGTATAGGCGGTTCGGTCGCCAACCTCGTTTCTTCGACTTCCGGTAATTTTTTGCTTGTGCATCAAAACCCTCGGGAGCACTCCCCATGGAGAACTGCAGAGAATGAACATAGAGTGCAGGGGCGTTTACGGCAAGTGGATAGGGTTATTAAGCTCGTGCAGGATGAAACGCCTCAGCTCGGCCAAGAAGACGTACTGTCCTACAGTCTACGGACTGTCACTCAGGCGATGGTTGGTACCTTCGCCTGCTATTACTCCAGTGATCCCGAATCGCTCAGTCTCGACAGAGTACAGCCTGGCTTGTATGCCGGCGGAGACGAGAGGCAAGGTTAAGCTTTGGTGGTTATTAGCCAGTCGAGTGCGACGGCGGCCGTCCAACTAAAATCAGGTGCGCCGAGCGGTTCGCCCGTCAAAGGGTTGTAGTATTCATGAAACTTGCCGTTTTGGACGAGTTCAAGCGAGCTTTCGATTAAGGCTTCGGCATGGTCTTTGTAGCCGTAGCGTTTTAGACCATCGGCGATCAGCCAGTTGGTATTGAACCACGTCGGGCCTTGCCAGTAGCGGTTAGCATCGAACCATGGTGAGTTCAGCGGGACGCTGGGCACGGGGTGCGGCGGCCCAAACATATGTGCGTTTTCCAGATTTTTAACAATTATGGCGGCACGTTCTTTGCTAATAGATCCCGCGTAAAGGGGCATCATGCCTTCGATGGACGGTTCTTTGATAAGTTTATGGGTGACAAAATCTCGGGGATAATAGCTCTCGGTGTACGGTTCCCATAACTCTTCAAGGGCCGCTCTGGTTTTCTTCATACGCTTTATAAGATCGGCGGGTACTTCAGCACGGATCGTTTTGGCCATATCGAGCAGCAGGTCGTTGGCGCGGATAAGGATGCAGTTAAAGGCCAGGTCTTCAAATGTAAAGAGTGAATGATCGAGGATTTTATCAATATTGTATTCTTTGCGGCGCAATCGGCGTTGGGCGTCGAAGATTGCCATTGCATCGATGTTGGTGTAGCGCTGGTCGGCGGGTACGACTTTTGTGTCGCGGCGCAACAGTCCGGCTAGACCCTCCAAGCGGGTACGCTGTAGTACACGAATCCACCAGGGCAACAGGTGTTCGTGCAGTTCACTGATCCAGGCGGGATTGTTATCCAGACCCGTTTCCCAGGGGTGGATCTGTAAAACCAATCCCTCTTGGTGCGGATCGCGTTCGCGGTACAGCCATTCGTGATAAGCCAGGAGCGACGGAAGGGCGAGTTTGTACCAGCTGCGGCGTTCGGGCAGAGCCTGCTTTTCGCCGATGCGGTAAATGGCTTCGGCCATCATAGGTGGTTGCGTAATGCCGCTGGTAATGACGTCGTCAGGCGCAAAAGGACTGACCCAGCTGCGCCATAGGTTATGGTCCCGCCGATAAGACGTATCCGGATTAAAGATCATGTGCGGAATCATGCCGTTGGACCATTGGCCGCGGATCAGACTGAGGAGTTCCATTTTGGCCCGGTCAATGTCGTAATGCCGCTGGCCGATGGCAATAAAACAGCTGTCCCATAGCCATTGATGGGGATATAAATGATGCGCAGGGATGGTGTACAAACCTTGATCGTTCTTTTGCAGCACCGCCTTGGCTTGCGCGGCAAGAGATGGCGTTTCGCTCATGTTTTTAAGTATAGCAAACTCAAATCAATGCGAGACGTTGACTTTTTATAGTACCTTGTATAACATAGAAGCATGCAGGACATAGATAGAAACGAGTCGGAATATTCGAACCAGTTGGCGGTACAGATGCGCAAGGGCGTATTGGTGTACTGTGTGCTGTTGGTCTGCAATGGCCAGCCGGTGTACTCCAGTGATGTTATTCGACAGCTACGGCAAGCGGAACTGATTGTGGTGGAGGGTACATTATATCCGCTACTCAACCGTTTGGCTCGCGATAAGCTGCTTGGGTACGAATGGCGCGAGTCAGAGCAAGGCCCGCCGCGTAAATATTACTGGGTCACTCCCGATGGCCAAGCCGTACTGGCGCAACTTCAGAACGCCTACAAGCAACTGGACGGATCGATAACCAAACTCGAAGAAGGAGTAGTATGAACGAAATAAAACGTATCCATTTGGGCCGCCAGCCCTTCACGATCTCAGTCGAGGCGCACAAGGCACTGCACGATTATCTGCATGAAATCGAGCGCCAGGTTGGTACCGATTCAGAAGTAGCCCGCGAAGTGGAAATGCGCATGGCCGAATTGCTGGGCGAGCGCGGTATAAGCAGCGAAAAAGTGGTGCTGGCCGAAGATGTTGACTTTTTGAAAGAGCAACTGGGTGAGCCAGGTGACTTTAAAGATGACGAAGCGACCGATTCCCGCGCTCACGCCGACGAAAAAGATGATGATACCGAACGGCCGACTGATTCCCGCGAAAATGGCCCGCGCCAACTGTACCGCGACCCCGAACATGGTATGGTCGCCGGTGTGGCAGCCGGTGTGGCAGCGTATTTTAACATCGATGTAGTGATTGTGCGCATTCTGTTTTTGGTGCTATCGTTTGCCAGCGGCGCCGGCATTATCCTTTATATTTTGCTATGGATTTTGGCACCGGAAGCAAAGACCTCGAGCGACCGGTTGAAAATGCGGGGAAAAGCGGTCACGGTCGATAGCATCAAGGCAGCTGTCGACCGAGCGGATATTCCGGGCGCGGCACAGCGAGCAGGTGAGGCAATTAACAAAGGTGTAGCGCCGATGTTTGCGCGTATTTTGAAGGCGCTCCTCATATTCTTGGGTATAATCTTTGTAGCAGTGGGGATGGTGATAATTTTTGGCGGCTTGGCAACAGGACTCGGCGTCTTGATGGACCAAGTGTATCTTGGACTCGATGTTATTTTTCCGGTTACGGCAGGTGACCGGTGGGCAATCGGGGTGGCAATGGTGCTGGTAACACTCGTAGGCTTGTTTTTGATACTGACGGGTGTTGCTATGATACGCCGAAAATGGAAGGTTCCAGGATGGGTAGTGGCAACGCTTGCCGGATTATTTTTGATGAGTGCTGCGGCAACGACGGCGATCGGTTGGGACTCAGTAGCTCAAGCCCGGTCACGCATTAAAGACGCCCGTTATACGCGAACTAAAACCCTAGACGCTTTTACCAAGGTGGTAGTCAACGGTAACGATAAGATTATCCTTAAACATGGTGATACCTACTCCATCGAGTATTCTTATCTTGGCCGTCAGCGAAGCGAAAGTGGCATTACATACGAAGTTAAAGATGGCACGCTGCATTTTGACGCCCGTGATTTTCATAAATCGGCGATCTGCGGTAGCTGGTGTTTTGCGAGGTACGGCAATACGCCCCTAGAAGTAACGATTTATACACCATCGCTAAAAGGACTGGAGTTGCAGCATTTTAGTGCCTGCAACCTGGAAGATCCTGTAATTCGCCTAGACTACATGCCTCCTTGGCTTAAGGTGGACGACGTAATATTTGCTACTGATAATGAGCTTTACGCAAGTCAATCGGAGGACGGTATGACGATGAGTAATTGCGTGAGTATTCCCCAAGCTACAACTACCGGTAATTGGTGAAATTCAGCGGAAAGTCAAAATCTTGGCCGCGGAGCAATTGGATGACCTCTTGCAGGTCATCTTTGCTTGTTCCGGTGACGCGAACGGTGTCACCTTGGATTTGGATTTTGACCTTGGGATGGCTGTCGCGGATAAGTTTGGTGATCTTTTTGGCCTTGTCCTGATCGAGACCTTGCTTGAACGGCACTTCCTGTGAGGCTTTGAGGTTGCTTTCGGAGATGCTCTGGCTGGTGTCGAGTACTTTTTGGCTTTGGCCGCGGGTGGCCAGGCGCTTGCGCACAATTTCCAGAATGGCTTCAATCTGCCATTCACCGTTACCTGTAATCTTGAATCCGGTTTTGGCGTCGTTCAGCCATTCGATTCCGGCGGGCGTGCCTTTAAAATCGTAGCGGCTTTCGATTTCGCGTTTGACCTGGTCAAACACGTTGTTCATTTCTGCTTTGTCGTATTCGCTTTCGATATCAAAAGAAAAAGTTGCCATAGATACAGTATACAGGGCTGTCAAGCGGAAGCTTCCTAAGAGGTGGGGTTTGAGCTATACTGGAGCACATATGAGTTACCAAAACGCGCGCATTGCTGAAGTCGCCGAGCTACTTAAAAGCCGGTTCGACGACTTACAGACCAAACAAGACATTTTAAAAGCGGTGGAGCTAAAGGCGCTATACGCCGAAATCGCCTCGCTGCCCGCAGGCGAGCGTGCCGGTTTTGGCAAAGAAATAAACGAATTGAAAGGCGAGCTGGAGGCGCTGATCACCGGCCACCAAGAACAAGCTGAAGCGTTGCCGGAAATTGATGTGACCGCACCTTTTGATACGAATACACCGGTGGCCAAGCGGCCGCGATTGCTGCCAACCGAACAGGGCTCTCGCCATCCGCTAATGATCGAGCGCGACACGATTTTGGATATTTTTTACCGCATGGGCTTTACGGCGACCGAAAGTCGTGAACTCGATGACGATTATCATATGTTCGAGACGTTGAACTTTCCCGAAGGCCATCCAGCGCGCGATGATTACGACACCTTTATGACCACGCAGCGCGACGCCAAAGGCAAACAGTTTATTGCGCCCGCTCACACCAGTACCATGCAAAACCGTATCCTGAAAAAATATAAAAGTAACCTGGAGCAGGGCCGACCTATTGCCGCCGTGATTCCTAGCCGTGTGTTCCGTAACGAAGATCTGGATGCCCGGCATGAACATACTTTTTATCAATTCGAAGGTATTTACGTGAATGAAGGCGTGCATGCCGGTCACCTAATGGCTACGCTTAAAACATTTTTACAGGAATATTACCAGCAAGAGCTTGAGATCAAAACGCAGCCGTTTTATTTTCCGTTTACCGAACCGAGCTTTGAATTTGCACTCAGTTGTCCGTTTTGCAAAAAGAAAGGCTGCAACGTATGTAGCCAGACCGGCTGGGTCGAGCTGCTCGGCTGCGGACTGATCCACCCGAATGTACTGCGTATGGCGGGTATTGACCCCGAGGTATACGCCGGTTTTGCCTGGGGTGGTGGCATTGACCGTCTGGTCATGATGAAATATGACATCGAAGATGTGCGGCATTTTCAAAGCGGTAAACTCGACTTTTTGAAGCAATTTAATTAGGGCGGAACAGGAACTATGGTAGAACGAACTATTTTTGATGAAATCGTAGACGGCAATGTCCCGTCCTGGAAGGTGTGGGAAGATGCTAATTATCTGGCATTTTTGACGCCGTTTGCCAACACGCCCGGCCTGACCGTGGTGATTCCAAAGAAAAACCCCGGCGATTACGTGTTCGACCTAAATGACAAGGAATTGGCCGACCTGATGGCGGCGGTCAAAAAAGTTGCCGGTCTGCTCAAAAAAGCCTTGGGTGTAAAAAAAGTCGGTCTGGTTTTTGAAGGCGAGGGTGTGGCGCACGTGCATGCCAAGCTGTATCCGATGCACGGCGACCTGACGCCAGAACGCCTGTCGGCACTCGCCCATCATCAAGAATTTTACCCCGAATATCCGGGCTATATTTCTACCGTCGAAGGCCCGCGCATGAGCAACGATGAACTCACCGAAATCCAGCAAAAAATCCAAGGGGCAGCAAAGTAATGAAGATCAGTGTTAACAAAATTCATAAAGTAAATCAGATATACGGTTCGGCGGGTCATCCCGCGCCGAAGGGTGTTGATGATCTTGTGGAACGGATCGGTGCGCAGTTGGGTGCGGTCGAGGAAGTTATTCGGTTTGGCGAACGGTTTGACGGTGTCTTGGTTGCCCGTGTGATCTCGTGCGAAGACCATCCGGACGCTGACCGTTTGCATGTCTGCAGAATCGATGACGGCGGCAAGGCCCAGGGCGTAGAGCGCGACGAGAACGGCCATGTGCAGGTAGTCTGCGGCGCGCCCAATGTGCGTACCGGCCTGACTGTTGCCTGGCTGCCGCCGGGATCAACCGTACCGAATACTATCGGCAAAGACCCGTTTGTCCTAGAAGCGCGTCCGCTCCGCGGCGTGGTCAGCAACGGCATGCTCGCCAGTCCGCGTGAACTTACCATTGGCGACAGCCATGAAGGTATCTTAGAACTTGACACGGACGCGGCTCCCGGCACGCCATTTACCGAGGCATACAATTTGGTCGACGAAGCCGTCATCGACATCGAAAATAAGATGTTCACGCACCGGCCCGACTGCTTCGGCATGCTCGGTGTAGCGCGCGAAATTGAGGGTATCTACCGCCGACCATATAAAAGCCCGCAGTGGTATACACCGAATCCTGACTTTCCTACTGCTGAGACCGACGAATTGCCGTTTGATGTCCGCAATGAAATTCCTGAACTCGTTCCGCGCTTTACCGCAGTCACAATGCGTGACGTAACAGTCAAGCCAAGCCCGGTCTGGCTCCAGATCTACCTGGCCGAAATGGGTGTCCGTTCTATCAATAACATCGTCGACTTTACTAATTTCTTCATGCTTGAAACCGGTCAGCCGCTGCACGCCTATGACTACGACAAAGTCATGGCCCAGGATGAGAACGCCGACCGCGCGGCCATTGTTGTTCGTCATCCACGCGAGGGTGAAAAGATTATGCTGCTAAACGGCAAAGAAATCCAGCCGCGCGCCGAGGCGATGATGATCGCTACCCGCGATCGTTTGATTGGCGTGGGTGGTATCATGGGCGGCGCGGACACGGAAGTAGACGACCAAACGCGCAATATCATTATCGAGGCTGCCAATTTTGATATGTATTCTATTCGGCGCACTTCTATGGCGCACGGATTATTTACCGATGCCGTGACCCGGTTCAATAAAGGCCAGAGCCCGCTGCAAACCAAAACGGTGGTCGCCAAGATCGTTGATACGATCCGGGAACAGGCGGATGGCAAAGTTGCCTGTGCACTAATCGACGACAATCATCTTTCCGCTGAAATCATGGAGCGGGAGTCGTTGCATGCGCCCGTTACTGTAACGCGCCAGTTTATTAACGATCGTCTTGGCTTTAGTCTGCCGATTGATGAAATTGCGGTCCTGCTGAACAATGTTGAGTTTGATGTACAAATAAACGACGATGAATTGACGGTAAAAGCTCCTTTTTGGCGCACTGATATCGCGATTCCAGAAGATGTCGTGGAGGAAGTGGGTCGCTTGTATGGTTTTGACCATTTGCCGCTCGAGCTTCCGGGCCGCGACCTGACGCCAGTTCAAAAAGACCCGCTGCTGACGCTTAAATCACATATTCGTTCCGTACTTTCCGGCGGGGGCGCAAATGAATTGTTGACCTACAGTTTTGTGCACGGCGATCTTCTAAAAAAGGTGGGGCAAAAACCCGAACAGGCATTTAAGCTTAGCAATGCGCTTAGCCCAGATTTGCAATATTTCCGCATGAGTCTGCTGCCAAGTTTGCTTGAAAAAGTGCACCCAAACCTGAGGAGCGGCCATAAAGAATTTGCGCTTTATGAGATGGGCAAGGGTCATAACCTGTTGCACGTCAGCGACGACGAAGACTTGCCGGGCGAATTCGACATGCTTGCGTTGGTTTATGCGACCGACGATAAGCAGGTTGATGCCGAAAAAGGCGCGGCATTTTATCAAGCGCGGACATATTTGATGCAGTTGGCGCAGCGTCTGGGTATTGAGCTGGTTTTTGTGCCAATCTCTGAAGAGCCGGATGTACCTATCATGAGTCCGTACGATATTTCGCGTTCAGCATTCGTACAAACCCGGGACGGCGTATTCCTTGGTATTATCGGTGAGTTCAAGGCCGGTGTCAGGAGGGTGCTCAAACTGCCCGCCCGTAGCGCTGGTTTTGAGATCGGCTTGCAAGAGCTGGTTGATATTGCTGGTGCCACGAGTTATGTGCAGCTGCCCCGGTTCCCTAAAGTTGAGCAGGACATCTGCCTTAAAGTTCCGGCCGACACGCCCTACCAAACAGTCTATGATTTTGTAAAAAAGACACTGGATGATGTTCGGTCCCCGAGAACCCATGCGCTGTTAACGCCCGTAGATATATACCAACGTCAGCATGATACGGCGCACAAACAAATTACATTGCGTTTCTCCTTGGCGAGTTACGAGCGCACTCTGACCGATAGTGAAGTATCAAAAATGTTAGATCATGTGGCCGGCGAAGCCATGCACGCACTACAGGCCGAACGCATATAATTCTTTGGCCCCCATGGTATAGTAGTCGATTATGCATACCAATGAATCGCCGGAGCGCAGCATCGTGCCTCTGGAGCACCGCGTAGCGCGTGAAACTTTTGCCGGTCTAAGTGATGGTCTATATGCCGGTCATTCGCAATTTAGCGAGCTACGAGAAAATCACCTTCAAGCCAGTCATAAAACCATAGAAGCTGCTGCTCAAATGGCATTAGACCGAGTGGAGCCAGGCAATACTGCGCGCGCAATTATCTTTGGTGCCGGTACCTGCGCTGATATTCCGCTCGCACGTCTTGCGGCCTCTTTTGGGCATACTACTCTCGTTGACGTAAGTATTCAGTATACGCTGCAGGCACGGGATAGCCTTCCTATGCCGCTGCGGTCAAAAGTAGAGGTTGTGGCCCAAGATATCACTGGTATTATCGACGAGGCTACGGCTTGGATGGCGCATCCTTTTGATAGTCATCATGCCTATTTATCATGCGCGGCAAATGTGTTCGCCGGCATCCGCCCATGCGACAAGGTGCCAAAATTCGAAGAGCCGTATGATTTTGTGGCCTCGCATTTGGTGCACGACCAGTTCGGGCCGTCGCTGGCTCGTATTGTACGAGAAGAAGCCTATAAGCGCTTTGGTTTTGCGCGAAGTTCCTCTGGAGCTCACTGGCATGACAGGTACTGGCGGGAGCAAAAAGCACTGGATGATCGCTTACAGCAAGCCCATTTTGATTTATTGGCAGATACAGTCAATAGTTCGGGTGTGGTTCATTTTGCGGGCTCCTATAATTTTCGGTATAATGACCAGCCACGTGCAGGCAGACGGCCCATCGACCTTTTGGGCGGCCGCTTTGCCTTGCTGTCAGAGCCCCAAGAGTGGCAGTGGCGCCTTACTCCTGGGCGTTTGTGTGACGTGGCTGCATACGCGCTGCAGGTCGCGGAATAATTGCCTACAAAATTAAGCCCCAGCTTGTTATCATAGATGCAGAACGTGAGGGTTAAGGCAGGCTGTTTAGTTTGTTTTCACTCGTTTAAGAGGAGTAAAGAGGAGTATGGCAAGAAGAACAAGAGATCGGGTTTTTGCATGGGTAGTAGTGATTGCATTCACTTTTTCGACCCTAAGTGTAAGTGTGGCCATAATATGGCAGATAATGGCCGAGAAGAAGGACAGCAAGCAGTCGTCTCAACGTACCGTCCCGGAAAAAAATGACCCTAACAAATTGAAAGGAAAGCAAATGCAGGATTTTACTCCCATAGCTGACGTAGCGGAATTGCAGGTTATCGATCTTAAGGCCGGCGACGGCCAGGAGGTTAAGGCCGGCGACACATTGACCGTCGATTATACTGGTGCAGTTGCTGCAACCGGCAAAGTTTTTGAAAGCTCGCTCGACAGCGGCCAGCAGGCGACCTTTCCTCTGGATGGCGTGATTAAGGGCTGGCAAGAGGGCTTGATTGGCATGAAGGTCGGTGGCAAGCGGCGTTTAATCATTCCGGCCGAAAAGGCGTATGGGGCCCAGTCGCCAAGTGCGGATATTCCGGCAAATGCGGCTCTTGTGTTCGATGTGACTTTGCATAAAATCGGCAAATAACGTAAAAAACACAATATATGGTGCTGGCTTAAGCATCGTGGACGCTATATAATTGTAAGCATAACCAAAAACAAAACGTGACGAGTGCGGAGGGGATATGCCAAAAAACGTTACCATCTTTACTACCAACACATGCGCATACTGCGTTATGGTAAAAAAATACCTGAAGGCAAAGGGCGTTTCCTATGACGAAGTCAACCTTGACCAAAACCCTGAGCGCCAAGCGGAAGCCACTGCAATGAGTGGTGTAACTACCGTGCCTGTGACCATTGTAACCAAACAAGATGACACCAAAGAAGTTGTAGTAGGCTACAACCTCGCTAAATTGGCTTCGGCCATTGCGGCTTAGATTATGACCGACGAAACTTCCAAGGTTCATGATGTTGTGATGGTGGGGGCTGGGCCGGCTGCGCTGACAGCAGCTATCTACACCACGCGCGAAGATATTGAGACGTTGTTGTTTGAGCGCGGTGTAATCGGTGGTCTGGCAGCCGTGACCGACTGGATCGACAACTATCCCGGTTTTCCCGAAGGAGTAGCTGGCTTGGAATATGCCGACAAACTACGAGAACAGGCTGAACGCTTTGGTGCGCAGATTGAACTTGGCGAAGTAACCAAAATTATCGACGAAGGCAAATACAAGAAACTCGAAACCACCAGTGGCGATATCTATGCCAAGGCCATCTTAATAGCCACCGGCAGCGACTACAAAAAGGTCGGTGTGCCCGGCGAAAAAGAATACTACGGCCGCGGCGTACACTACTGTGCCACCTGTGACGGCGCATTTTACCGCGACAAGCGCCTGGTTGTGGTGGGCGGGGGCAACTCTGCGGTACAAGAAGCGATGTTTTTAACCCGCTTTGCATCACATATCGACCTGCTCGTACGCAGCGACAAAATGCGCGCGTCGGAAATTCTGCAAACCGAACTCGCAACCAAGCACAAGGATAAGATTACGGTTCATTTCAATACTACAACCGACGAAATCGTTGGCGAGGATAATAAAGTCGTCAAAGTAGTTGGGACTGATAAGGTAGCCGGTAAAAAAGTCGAGTTTCCTACCGATGGTGTATTTGTGTTTGTTGGTCTTAGTCCGAATACCGAGTTTTTAAAGGACAGCAGCGTAGATGTAGATGAGATCGGAATGATAAAAAGCGATGACCGCCTGGAAACGACAATGCCGGGAGTGTTTGTCGCTGGTGATGTACGTGCGGGTGCAACCATGCAGATTGCCACCGCTACCGGTGAGGGCGCAACCGCCGCACTGCATATCCGCGAGTACCTAGAAGAGCACGAACGCAAATACAACGCCTAAAAGCATGTATTCCCGAACGTCTATCGAAAGATTTGATTCATTTTCGACCTTCGAAGATTATTTGCGCCAACAAGATGAATCGTTGGTACCGCTTTGGTCGCCCAACCTGCCGGATATGCCGCCGGATATTTGGGACGCTACTACGCAGGCAGTTGATTTTTATATGATTGCTGACGAGTCCGGTATGCGCCTAAATCAGGATTTCAGGGCGACCTTATCGGACAAAATCGTGATGCGAAGGTGGGGGTTGAGCGCATTGAGCCGCATTAGTAGGCTTATAGGTAAAGGCGTAAACGGCGAATGCCAACCCGCCGAATTATTTGCGCCTCGCGGATATGACGCAAGCGCGGCTGATGACTGGCTGCCTGCTCAGGCACAGCTATTAGAGCTGGAGAATCGTCTACACAGCCCGTACTACCGACTACTAACGCGGATGCTGCAGGACATCGTTTTTCCAAAACAGGAAGCGGAAGGGTATCTGCCGGTCGTTGCCCGACCGCCAGAATGCGCAAGACAGGTCTTGAATGCCGAACGCCGACAGTATGACCAAACAGCGCTGTGTGACTACGCTGAGTACGACTTCGTAGTATTGTTAAGTAATGTATCCAGACATACGACGGAACTTGCCCGCGTTCAACAAGATGACCAGCTAATTGGTTACCAAAAACTGAAGGGCGATCAGACGATGCTGTTAGCTCGCCCCGTGCTGTTAAATGGCGTTCGAATTGAGCCGGGCGCCATCATGACGATGCAGTATGACAAGGACGGGTGGCCAGCTTTTTCGTTTGGGCGCCTGTCTCTGTTTGGATGCGTTCGCTATATTGATGTCGTGCGTTATTTTGCAAGTAATATAAAGGAGGAAATAGCGAGTTCTGCGGTGGTGCACGGCAGGATGCAGCGGGCGCTGCAATCTTTTCGATCGCAGGCTGGTGTAGTATTCGATTCCGACGAATCCGAAAATGTACATATTGCACCAGGAGACATCGGGCCGGAGCGCGCGCTTCAGCTTTCTATACAAAAACGAATATTTGATATGGCAGCAAAATTGTCATGCACGCCCGGAGAAACCTTTCAGCAGAAAGAGGATTGCCAGCACATGCAGAGTGCTATTTATGAACTTCGTCAATGCGCGATAAGGCGGTATGACTGGGAAGCTTTTGAGAATGCCTTCATGAGTTTTTTGGGCCAGGTGGCAGCAAAACAAAAACCGGTTCATGCGGTGACTCATCTGCGTGATTGTCTTTGACGGCACTAGTGGGCGTAGCCCGGAAAAAGGTCGGTAATGATTCGTTTTACGGGTATTCCTTTTGCTTGTAGGCCCGCAGAAAGAGATTTGATGAAGCCCTCCGGTCCGGAAAGGTAGATTAATGAGTTGTCCTGGACGACGGGAAGGATATTTGTAATGGTCATGCGTTCCCCGGCAGAGGTATGAAATTGTTGGTAGGTGAGAGGATAAGCCTGTAGTTCTGTAGCAAAGATTTCTTCTGCCGCGTCGGCATCTGTTCGCAATAGGTGGATGCTGCGCCGTTCTCTTTTGGCTGATAGGAAACTGACGATGCTATGCACGGGTGTAATGCCGAGGCCGGCGGCCACAAAAACAAGGGGGATTGTTTTGTCTTTGGGGAGCACGAAGTCGCCCATAGATTCAGCGAGGGCCACTTCATCACCGGGCTGTAGTTTTTGCAGGGCGCGCTTGAAGCTGCTGCTGCGTCCAGGCGTAAAGCGTGTCGTTATACCAATCAACGGGTCGGTTGGTGCGCTCGATATGGTAAACCAGCGCCGGTCACCGCGGCCGTCCATGCCATCGTGCGGCAAATGCATTTCGGTAAATTCGCCCGCGACATGACGATACGGCTTTTCGGTACGAAAATAGTATGTTCTGACGTGCGGGGTTAGTTGGTCGATGTGGTCAAGGGCGGCGAACATGACTCAGGCGTTTTCAGGTGATACAAATCGCTCGGGATGGTTGGTGTAGATGACGATATTCGGATAGAGTTTACGGAAAAACCGGTACAATAGCGGACTATTAAGGGTGTAAATGCGTAATTCCAATTTACGGCGTTTTGCCAAATAGTAAGTGAGGGGGTTCATGAGCCACATATTGAGGCTAATGCCTTGGGCCCGTAACTTGCGTGCGGTGTGTAAAATTTCAAATGGATTTAGAAGGTCACGGACGTAAATAGGGAGGTCGGGGTTGGATTTGCGTAGTTTTTCAAGTTCGCTATATTTCAGTGAGGTTACACTGGCCTCTACTTCTGGATGGGCGGCCAACAGGCGCAGTAGCTCGGCGGCGCAGCCTCGGTCCTTGATGTCTATGACGACTGGTTTTTTGCTGCCGATTAGCAGGAAAAGCTCTTCGAGTGTCGGCAATTGCTGGCCGTTTCTTAGCTTGAGTGCGCGAAGTTCCGTTAATGTTTTGCTATTCACCGATACACGCTTTTCGGCAATCCGCCCGGTATGGCTGTCGTGCAGCACGACCAACTGGCCGTCGCGTGTGCGGTGGATGTCAAATTCTATGGCGTCAATATTGTAGTCCAGTGCCGCACGAATACTGTCGGGACTGTTTTCAAGGGCGAGCCCTGCCGCTCCCCGGTGACCGATGATACCTGTTTTTGTCATACTCCTAGCATTGTAGTGTACAATGGGAGTGAAACAAAACCAATATACAGTAGACTAAGGAGTTTTTGATGGCTGATTTTAATCTAGTACTTGACCCGGGCGACTACCAAAACGGCGTGCTTAACACCGTTGTCGAGATTTCCAAAGGTTCGATGCTGAAGATCGAATGGGACCGGAAGCGCGCTACGTTTATGCTGGACCGCGTGGAACCAGGTGTTTTTGCAAAGCCCTGCAATTACGGTTTTATTCCCCAGACTTTGGATGATGACGGCGACGAGCTTGACACTTTGATTGTAACCGAAGAGCCGCTGCCAACAGGCATCTGGCTTGAGGCTAAAATTATCGGTGTTTTGAATTTTGTCGACGGCGGCGAAGCCGATCACAAGATTGTGGTCGTGCCTGCTGACGACCGTCATGCCGGCGACGCCATCAATTCTTTGGAAGATCTTGGTGAGCGCTGGAAGCAGATGATCGAGCACCACTTTACACACTACAAAGACCTCAAGAAGCCGGGCACGACTGTCGTCGAAGGCTGGGGCGATGCGGAGGCCGCAAAACAGATCATTGCCGAGTCGATCGAGCGTTACAATCAGCAAAAACAGCAGTAGGCTTTGGACTATGCCGCGTACTGTGCCGGATGACGCCATTTTGATCCCTACTCAGGCTAAAAGAGTCTTTGAGGGTGTGATTTTTGATGTGTACCAGTGGCCGCAAAAACTGTTTGATGGTTCAACCGCTACTTTTGAGCTGCTCAAGCGTCCCGATACAGTGCTATTTTTAACAGTTAAAGATGACAAAATTGTCTTTGTGCGCGAACAGCAGCCGGGCCGGGCTGAGTACGTGCGTTTGCCTGGCGGGCGGGTTGACCAGGGCGAAGATTGGCTGGCCGCAGCCAAGCGCGAATGTGCCGAAGAGTTAGGACTGCGCTTTGCCAACTGGCGGTTGGTACAGGTGCGGCAGCCCGTGGCTAAAATGGAGTGGTTTGTCGCAATTTATTTGGCAACTGATGTTGAAACGGAGCAGGCTATGGCGCACGATCCCGGCGAAAAGATATCGCTGGAATACATGACATTCGATGAGGCGAAGGCACATGTCATGTCCGGCGACAATCCGTTCAGCGGCGGTGTTCAACAGTTATTCGAAAAAGTTGACTCACTCGAGGGTCTCAGAAAATTGCCCGAATTTACGGGCAAGACCATAGATTAGCCCGTTTGCGCATACCCCGTCATTTTCCCGCTAATGTTTGCCAAAAACGGGGCAACTTCTGCTACACTTTTTGCAAAGGGGAATTATGCAATATGGCCAAAAGAGACGCGCGCGAAGAGCAAAAAAAGCAGGATGCGGAGATTCAAAAAGACGAATTTGCACCGGAGATGTCAACCCCGTCCCAGCCTTCTAGAGGGCGTAACTTCCGCCAATGGCTTCAGATGCATAGGTCCGGTGTTATTCTATCTGCGGCAGTTGCCATAATTATTATCCTTTTTGCCGTGCCCGTTACTAGATATGCTCTGGCGGGTGCCGTTTTAAAACAAAATTATGCCGTTGAAGTGGTCGACGCCGAAACAAAAAAACCGGTCGCATCAGCGACGGTGCGTCTGGACGGTATTAAAATGACCACAGACAGCAAAGGCAAGGCGAGCGTGCGAGCTGCCGTCGGACCGGCTCCCCTTGAGGTTTCCAAAATATATTATCAAACGACGCGCCAGGATGTGGTCGTGCCGATCTTTAGGCAAAAGACTGCTCACAAGTTGCAAATAAAAGCTACCGGTCGCCAGGTACCCATTACGGTAACTGACAAGATATCCGGTAAGCCGGTCGAAGAGGCAACCATTGCCGCGGACAAGGCAGAAACCAAAACCGACAAAGACGGCCGGGCGACTTTGGTCGTGCCCGCAGATAAAACCAAAATCACCGCGACCATTAGCAGTGAAGGTTTCAATAAACTGCCGGTCGACATAACGGTTGCTACGAATCAAATTGACTCCAACAAATTTGCGCTGACGCCAGCTGGCATTGTGTACTTTTTATCTAACGAATCAGGGACGCTCGATGTAGTTAAGTCCAATCTGGACGGCAGCGACCGCAAAATAGTACTAAAAGGCACCGGCAAGGAAGACAAACGCAATACCTTCCTGCTTGCATCGCGTGACTGGAAATATTTAACGCTGCATTCCAAGCGCGACGGTGGTGAATACGCCAAACTGTTCTTGATCGAAACCGATACCGGCAAGGTAACGGTTATGGACGAGGGCAACGCGACATTTGGCCTGGTCGGATGGAGTGATGATTACATGGTGTACCGCGTGAACCGTTCAGGCAATAGCTGGGACAATAACCATCTTGCGCTCAAAAGCTATCATGCTCCATCGAAAAAGATAACGACACTCGATCAGACCTTTGGTAGTGGAACAAACTATACAAACATGGTGTATGAAAACTATGGAAATGCTACATTTGCCTTGGCCGGCGGTGAAGTCGTCTTTAGCAAAACAGTGTACACAGGACAATTTGCCGGCCCGACCGACAAACAGTCGGCACTCTATTCGATCCACGCTGATGGCAGCGGCCGAAAAACGCTTAAAGCTTTTCCAGATCGTAATTACCTGGAGCTAGTGCCCTATGGGCCAAATGGCGTGTATCTGTCTGTGGCAGGGGTTGGCGACGCGAAAACGCAGTATTTCGAATACGAAGATAGTAAAATCGAGTCGACCGACGAAGTAAATGACGGCAACTTTTATGACCCTTATCCGACCTATTTGTGGTCGCCATCTAAAAAACAAACTTTGTGGAGTGAACCCCGCGACGGCAAAAATGTGATGTTTGTGGGTGATATCCACGGGAAAAACGGCAAGCAGATCGCCGCCTTGAGCGACTACAGTGTTTTCGGATGGTTCACTGACCAGTACGTCCTGGTATCTAAAGATGCAAGCGAGCTGTACATCATGCCGACGGGTGGCGGCGCTCCTCTTAAGATGACCGACTACTACAAGCCCGACTTCACATTCCGCGGCTATGGCGGCGGCTACGGGGGTTTGTAAAAAAGAATGACAGGCCGTACAATATGGCTATAACGCTTATGCTAATCGAGAAATAACGGGGGTGAGTTCATGAAAACACGTGTAGCAATTAATGGCTTTGGTCGCATTGGCCGCAACGCCTTTAAGATTGCCTTTGAACGCAGCGACCTAGAAATTGTCGCCATCAACGACCTGACCGATACGCAGACATTGGCGCATCTGCTCAAGCACGACAGTAACTATGGCGCATACCAGCATCCGGTTTCTTTCGATGACAAACACATCATTGTGAAAGATCACCGTATAGTTGTTTTGGGTGAAAAAGATCCGGCCGCGTTGCCGTGGAAAGATCTGAAAGTCGACGTGGTTATAGAGTCGACCGGTTTCTTTGTTGAGCCCGAAAAAGCCAAAGCCCACATTACGGCCGGGGCAAAGCGTGTGGTTATCAGCGCACCGGCCAAAGGCGACGGCGCAAATACTATCGTGCTTGGCGTCAATGAAGACAAGCTCAAGGAAGATAATCCGATTCTAAGCAACGGTTCATGTACCACGAACTGTATCACCCCGGTCGCCGCCATTATTGAAAGTCATTTCGGCATCGAAAAGGCTATGATGACCACCGTTCATAGTTATACTTCCGACCAACGTCTGCAAGATGCACCGCACAAGGACCTGCGTCGTGCGCGCGGAGCCGCACAAAGCATCATTCCGACAAGTACCGGTGCCACCGTCTCGGCAACCGAAGCGCTGCCTAGCCTAAAAGGGTCTTTTGGCGGCCTATCGCTCCGTGTCCCCACCCCAGTAGTTAGTCTGAGCGATTTCGTGATTGTCACCAAGCGCAAGGTCACTCCCGAAGAAGTAAATGAAGCCTTCAAAAAAGCCGCCGCCGAACCATATTTTCAGGGTATCTTGGCAGTGACGGACGAGCCGCTCGTCAGCAGCGATTTTATTGGTAACAGTCATTCGGCTATAGTCGACCTTAGCCTGACTGCGGTAGTAGGCGGCAATATGCTCAAGGTTGTGGCCTGGTATGATAACGAATGGGGTTATAGTAACCGCCTCGTAGAGATGGTGGCCGATACCGGACGACTGCTGCATCAATAGTATTACAAACTAAAACGTGCAAAATAACAAGAAATGCGATATTATGTCAGCTGTAATACCGCAAGTTTCTTATGACAAGAGCACAGATGAAGTTTTTGGTTTTGATAGCGTTCGTCCTTGGTCTATGGCGCGCTTTTGAAGTGCCTGTCGTCAATGAAGCAGTGTGGAATTTTCTGACAATCGGCCTTGTGCCAGGGACGGACACGATGCTTCCTGCCGAAACCGTTATTCGTGGTTCACTGGCTCTGTTTGTGTTTGCGGTCTTTTTGATTTTTCGCAAAGAATTTATGGCTTCGATCCCCCCGACATGGTTTGGCCGGAGCAAAAAATCCGATGCCACGCCGATGCATGTAAATCCGGTAGTCGCGGTACTGCCAATGCGCCCCACTTTAATAAAAGACCGGTCAACTCTGATCCGGGTCGTGGCGTATGCGGCGGGTTGGCTGGTTTATATAGTGAGTATCATGAGCACGGCCATTGAAAAAATGCTTCGTCTTGCTGCATTTTATATAGGCAAGGCTGTCCGAATGATATGGCGGGTAGCCCGGATTATCGCACTCAAGGCTTGGTCGCTCGGTGTAAAGATGTGGTATTTTGCCGAGCCTTTCTTGCGTGATTTTGACCATTGGCTGAATGTAATGGTGCACAAAAGCAAGATCGCTTCGGAGATTCTTGATATTCTCGAAGCCTGTTGGAAAGAGCTGCGAGCCCGCTGGCAGCGCGCCGATATTCGTGCACGCAATGTAGTCGAAGACCGCTAAGTGCCGCGCCGGCTGATGTGCATAAGCGGCTTGCCCCGCTTCACGCAGTCGATTATAGTTAAGGGTAATGAAAATTTTCCTGGGTGCGGATCATAATGGATTTGAGCTGAAAAAAGCACTTCTAGAAGTGCTGACGCGGTCCGGCCATGATGTTGCCGATGAAGGAGATGTCAGGCTCGACCCATCTGATGATTTCCCCCAGTTCGCCGAGCGGGTGGTGCGCGCTATGCAGGCCAGCGGAGATTCTGACGCGCGTGGGATTCTCATCTGTGGCAGCGGGCAGGGTATGTGTATCGCTGCCAATCGTTTTAAGGGTATTCGCGCCAGTTTGGTATGGGATGTTGCCGAAGCGCATGCTGCGCGTAACGACGACGACAGTAACGTGCTTTGTCTGCCGGCACGATCTATAAAGACCGATGAAGCAATCCGTATCGCCGAAGCCTGGTTAATGACGCCGTTCGCTGGCGCAACCCGCTTTAAGCGGCGCATCCGAGAGCTCGATAATTTAGGATAAACTATGCGACCAACCATTACGCCTACCGTAACTGCTCGTGACCCAGACGAATACCGCCGCCAGACGAACCGGCTTGTATCATTTGCCACCCGTATACATATAGACGTTGCCGATGGTGTTTTTACACCTGTCAAGTTAACTCCTGTAGATCAGGTTTGGTGGCCTGGCGGAGTGCGAGCTGATCTGCATGTGATGTATCAAAAGCCGTTTGTGCACTATAAAACCTATTTGAGTCTTGGGCCGCAGATGGTGATTGTGCATGCTGAAGCAGAGGGCCAGTTTGTGCCTTTTGCCGAGCTCATGCACCGGCATGGCATTGAAGTTGGTGTGGCATTGAAAGCCGAAACACCTGTCGAGCTCATCCGCCCGGCACTTAATTGGATCGATCACATACTCATATTTTCTGGCAATCTAGGCCACTTTGGCGGTCAGGCTGACTTGGCCTTGTTGGATAAAGTGCGTCAGCTGCGTCAACTTAAACCGCAACTGGAGATCGGATGGGACGGTGGTATTAATAACACCAATGTGCAGGCGCTCGTCCGCGGCGGTGTTGATGTGCTGAATGTTGGTGGATATATCCAGCATGCCGCTGATCCGCGCATGGCCTACGGTTCGCTCGTACGATCTATCGTATAAAAGCCGTACGATCGAATTTTGCCAGTAATGCCTGCAGCAACGTACGTTTAACCACTAGCAATATCTTCAGCCACGGCGTATATTAAGATAAAGTACAAATTAAAAGAAGCTGAGAATATGAATGTAAAAAGAACAGTCTCCTTCGGTGCTCTGGTGGCGCTTCTCTTTGCTATGGTAATTTCTGCCGTACCTGTGCGGGCCGCAGGAATCGTACTGCTGCCGAATACCCGATTAACAGCCAATAAATCAAGCGCCGTCGCGAATAATAGTGACACAATTGCCATAACAGCTAACCTTTTTCTGTACGAATGCAATAAAGTCGATTCGTATGACGGTAAGCATTACATCTATGATTCGGTAGAGGACTGTAATACGTATGGCGATGGAGTAAAAGGCGAGACAAGTTATACCGGGACGGTGCCTAGCGAAATGCCCATTACGCTGAGTGTTGAGGGCGAAGGTGTATCTCTATCCAAAAATACCATCAATCAGAATGGCGATACAATTACTGTTACGTCCTCAGCGTCGGGCAGTAAGAATATAAAATCGACGCTTACATGGACATACAAGGGCACGACACGTACGAGCAATACCGTAACACTGAACTTTACTACTCCGCCGGCTTCAACTCCCGCTCCCGCTAAGCCCAAGGCTGCACCAACACCCACGCCAGTTGTAGAAAAGCCCGCGACGCCTACCGTTGCAACTATTCTGGTCGATGATAAGCCGGTAACGGCGGGCCAAGAGGTCTCATTGACCACCAACCAGCCTTTGGTATTGGCAGGTAAAACAGTGCCAGGCGGCAAGGTATCGGTGTATGTTTTTTCTGAACCTAAGTTGTATGAGACGACCGCAGATAAGGACGGCAACTGGTCGGTCAAGGTGGAAGGTCTGCCCGAAGGCAGCCATCACGCGGAGGTCGAGGTACTAAATCCCGCCAATAACCAAAAATCTGACCGCACCAAGCTCATGGATTTTAAAGTAGTGGCGGATAAAAAACCGATACCCAAAACAGTCGCTTCCATTCCTAAAAAAACCGAATCATCAAAGACGGGAATCTGGATCGGACTGCTGGCCGCTGTACTAATCATTGCCGCTATTGCCGGATTTTTACTATGGAAACGAAAGCAAAAGACAAGGGCAGCTGCTGGTCCCACGGACACCTCGTTTACGCCTCCCTCATCTTCATCTGATTCAGCCGGTCCCCAGCCCATAGCGTAAAATATGCATTGCGCATCGCTCCTGGTGCTGCATGTCAGTGTGAATAACTTTTGAACTACCGGTTATTGGTAACTAGGGCTGGCTCGGCGAAGTCTTCCTGTCTGTGGGCATTGACGTATGCCTCTGCCGAAATGGCTGCCTGGTTGGGAGCATAGGTAAATATGCCGGCGCTAAACGCGTGTCCGATGACCTTGCCCACTGCCCGTTGTTTATTGAATTCGCTGCCTGGGCCATTAGCTATCCGCGCAAAATCTCCCTGTACAGTCCGAAGGTCTCGATGGAGCTGGAGTGTATCGATAAAGTAATCGCCATTGGGCGCCAGTCTCGCCTCGGCTCGGCTACCGCCCCCGCGCGTGTCTTTTATTTCCAGTGGAAATTGTATGGGAGTCGCGGCAAATTCGTTCGGCCGGACGCCATCTGTCGGCCTCATAAGGGGTCCAAAAATGTCATTCAGTTCATGGGTGGCGAGCAAAAGACGATGGTCGCGCTTCACAAACGGCATAAATGATCCTTGACCGTGGTAGTCAAGTCCAGGAAAGATGGGCAGGGTTAATACTTATGCACATAGGTGGTTACTTTGCCACATTTAATAACTTATTTCAATAATGATATGTAGCGGAGCATGCATATTTGGCTTCCCGAACCCGCAACAACTGCTATAATCACTAGCAGTATGAGACAAATCTATTCTATTGACGAGCTTGAGCTGATTGCCAATGATATTCGTCAGGATATCATCAAAATGCTGCTCGAAGCAAAAAGCGGGCACTCGGCGGGGCCGCTTGGTCTAACCGATATCTTTACGGCTCTCTACTTCAATGTCATGAAGCACGATCCCAAAAATCCCGATTGGGACGATCGTGATATTCTGATTCTGAGCAACGGACACTGTACGCCGGTACGCTATGCGACCATGGCGCGCGCCGGATATTTCGACCGCGCCGAATTGATGACGCTGCGTAAACTTGGTTCTCGTTTGCAAGGGCATCCGGAACGTACCAAATTGCCCGGTGTTGAAACGACGAGCGGGCCACTCGGTAGCGGCCTTAGCCAGGCCGCAGGAATGGCCACTGCTATGCGTATGGACGGTCAACATCACCGTTGGGTCTACGTCATTACTGGCGACGGAGAGCTCAACGAGGGCAATATTTGGGAAGCTGCCATGTTTATTGGCAAAAACAAGCTGAACAATCTGATTACCATCGTTGACCGCAACAATATTCAGATTGACGGCCCTACAGAGACGGTTATGCCGCTGGAAGACCTGCGTGGCAAATGGGAAGCCTTCGGCTGGCATGTGCTTGAGATTGATGGCAATGATGTAGAGGCCGTGATCGATGCATGCTCGATGGCGCGCGCCATTGTTGAAAAGCCGGTCGTTATTATTGCCCATACTATTCCAGGCAAGGGTGTTGATTTTATGGAATACGATTTTCATTGGCACGGTTCGCCGCCCAATGCCGAGCAGGCCAAAACGGCCCTCAAAGAACTGCGTACCCTTCGTGGCCGAATAAAAAGCGAGGCTGACCATGATTGATTTACATCTAGTGCATAACGTTCGCGCCAAAGATTTGGTGCAAGAACCGATCCGCAAAGGCTTTGGTCGTGGTCTTCTGAAGGCTGGTGAAATTGATGAAAATGTCGTGGCTGCTTGCGCAGACTTAACCAGTTCGACCGCAATGAATCTATTTGCCGAGAAATTTCCTGACCGATACATTGAGATCGGCGTAGCCGAGCAAAATCTAGTGACCGTTGGCGCGGGATTGGCTGCCATGGGCAAGGTACCATTTGTTAGTAGTTATGCGGCGTTTAGTCCGGGGCGTAACTGGGAGCAAATTCGTACTACCATTTGTCTTAATGAGCGGGGCGTCAAGATCGTCGGTTCGCATGCAGGAGTGAGTGTCGGTCCGGATGGAGCCACTCATCAAATGCTCGAAGATATCGCCCTCATGCGCGTACTGCCAAACATGATCGTGATTGCTCCCGGTGATTCACTGGAGGCGGAGCGTGCAACCTTGGCGCTGGCTGCCGACAAAGATCATCCGGCATATTTACGCCTGGCCCGCGAAGCTACGCCCATTATCACCACCGACAAAACTCCGTTCCAAATCGGCAAAGCCTATGTTTACCGCGAAGGCAAAGACATTACGCTGATTTCTACCGGCACAATGACATACCACATGATGGTTGCTGCTGAGGTGCTCGCTAAAGATGGCATAGATGCCGAAGTGATCCACGTACCAACCATAAAGCCTCTTGACGAAGCCACGATCCTAAAGAGCTTGCGTAAAACCGGCTGCGCCATAACGGCCGAAGAGGCCCAAATCGCCGGGGGCTTAGGCGGCGCTATCGCCGAATTGGCCGCTGAACAATGTCCGGTGCCAATAAAACGCATCGGTATGCGGGACCGGTTTGGCGAGTCCGGCGAACCCAACGAACTGTTGCAGCATTTTGGCTTGACCGCAACGCATATGGCCTTGGCGGCTCATGAGATGCTATCGCGAAAAGCCAAGTAAGCAGATCTCTATATGTTGCTGTTTTTGAGGGAAGCCAAGAGGTTATTTTGTGATGTGATCAGGTCGTTACTGAGCGCATCAAGCAGTGCAATCTCACGGCTTTGCACCGGCCACTGATTGGCTTCACGTATAAGTAGGCCGACAACATTCGAGCATATTTTACCTCGTGTACCGCGATCTAGGATAACGGGATGAGTTTCGGGTGCCCATTTTTCTATAAGATTGCTAAAATTGACCGTAATTCTATGCGGGCACTCATCCTGGCGCTCGCTTCGATAACTAGCAAGCATGGGTAATTTATGGCCCTCGACAATACTATAGCTTGAATATGACCCTTGCCAGAACGCCATATAATTCTCGTTGAACACCTGCTCTCGCATGGTCGTAGGATAGTCGAGCCTTCCTGCGCGGGCTAATAAGAGTGATACGCCGTGCGATGAAAGAAAGCCCAGTCTTTTGGAGGGTTCGGCGTAATTCAGATCAAAAGCATTCTTTGCCAGTTCTTTGCAGATAGATTTGAGGTGGGTTTCGGGTGGTGCCATGCGAACCTTGTGGTGGTACTGACTGTCTATGGCATGCCGTCGGGCCGTAAAAGCCGGCATGTATGCCTTGATTTTTTGTGCCTTATACCGCAAAGGGGGCCTTGTAGCCGGATGCATATCTGCCAATTGAAAATATTGTCCGGATTTTGCCAAATACGCCGCGGCTTTGTGAGGGTCGACGCTAGGATTAAGCCCTCGCTCAAGGCATATACCTCCTAAGTGCACAGTTAACTCTGCCGCCTCTTCTGAAGGGTCGTTTATATCAAATTTTTTGATCTTCTCAGCATAAAGGTCATTGAGTACTGTGATATCCAGGTCTTCGGCAAGCAAAAGCGGGGATAGATCCGGCGATTCCTGACTGCGAGCCATTTCTTCTGGGTTGACCATAGATCTCTTTTATACCGCAAGTTCGCGCTTTTACCAACGGCAATCATTTGCATTCAAAGCGTAAGCTTTTATAATGAAGCGTAACAGAAATGATAAAGAGGTGGGCGATGAATCCGCAAAAACTTGAAGAAATTGTCAAACAACTGATTGCTCACGGCAAAGGTTTGTTGGCTGCTGATGAAAGTAACGCAAGCTGTGAAAAACGCTTTGACGCCGTAGGCGTGCCTTGTACCGAAGATACGCGGCGAGAATACCGCGAGTTGCTGCTGACTACCCCCAGTGCGGAAGACATTTTGAGCGGTGTTATTTTATTTGACGAGACATTTTGGCAGAGCAGCGACCGCGGGCAAGTGTTTCGGGAAATCCTAAATAATCATCAGATCGCCCCGGGTATTAAAGTCGATAAAGGTCTGATCGATCTGCCAGGCTTCGAAGGCGAAAAAGTAACCCAAGGCCTGGACGGCCTGGCCGAACGTATGGCGACCTATGCGGCGGCGGGCGCCCGGTTTGCAAAATGGCGCGCTGTTATTACGATTGGCGATGGTATCCCAACCGATGAATGTATTGGTGCCAACACATTTACCTTGGCACGCTACGCCCGTATCTGCCAGGAGTATAACATCGTTCCCATTGTCGAACCTGAGGTGTTGTTCGATGGCGATCACACAAGCGAACAGTGCGAACAGGTCATGTCACATGTTTTTGACATCTTATTCCAGACCATGCGTGCTTTTAGGGTGCATCTGCCCGGTGCGATCCTAAAGACGAGTATGGTTTTGCCCGGAAAGGATAGCGGTAATCCCATCAATCACGACGAAGTCGCCGAACGAACGGTTCGCACTTTGCACGAACATGTACCGCACGAACTGGGCGGCGTTGTATTTCTGAGCGGCGGACAACAGCCGAACGATGCCTTTATCAATCTGAACCGCATCGTAAAGCGCGGCCCGCACCCATGGGGTGTAACATTCTCGTATTCGCGCGCGCTACAAGATCCCGTACTCAAAGCTTGGGCCAAAAAACGTACCGATATAAACGGAGCGCAAAACCTTTTCATCAGGCAGTTACAGCTCGTTTCAGCGGCGGCCAAGGGCGAGCTTGACGAGTCACTGCTGGATGACGATTCGTTCGTGTCGCATAGCCAAGATTTATAGCATCTTTTTTACTTGCGTATAGCATCGTTTCGAGTATGATGGATACTTGTATGAAGAAATATCCTATTGTTGAAATGCTGCATTCGCCGGCCATTTTGCCGGATGAAGTCAATCTAAACGCGATTCAGCCGGACGCCCAGCACGATTTGCCCTACGACCCGCATGCTGTGCTGGAAAAAAGTAGGTTGGTTCATGGCTATACTGCCACAATCGACCAGCTGCACGTTAAAGCCAGCCGTTTGGACGAAATCGCAGAGCCAACTTTCCGCGCATTAGTGCAGGACGAGTTGGCAGAAGTCCAAGATGATACGGTTGCCAAGCTGGAACGTACGGCTATCCAGATCCCTTACGGACTTATCGGTCGAGATGCGCTCACTTTAGGTTTGCGTAAGCTTACGCTTGCGGCGCAGGTAGAAGAAAGCAGGCTTCAACATGAACAATTGACGGCCGCCATACGTCAAGCCGTGTGTCAGGCCGAATCCGTACTGGATGGTGCTAGCCAGCGTGTCCAGCGTTTAGCGCAACAAACGTTGGACACGCTTGAAGAGCGGCGTGAAAAGGTGGACCGCCCCCAAGAAGAAAGGCTGGAACGCATTACCGCCGCTGAAGCCGCCGTGTCCGCACTGTACGCTTATAACTGCGCACCATGGCCTATTCCCAGCATCCGCCGCCCTGAATCTTTGCCTGAAATCAAAGAGCCGGAGCCGGTGACTCCAGAGGTAGAAGAGAGAGTACGGCCACAGACAGGACTGGTGGTTGACTGGAAGCAGCCTCGAGCACGTGGCGACGCTAAAGAAGTGCAGGCAGTATCTTACGACCCGGATTTTGACGAAGTCTGGCATGAGCTAAATGGAACAACTCCCCCTAAATCCGATGAAGAATTAATAAAAGATAGTCTTGTCCTGCTAATTGACCGCCTAAGAGATGCGAGCATGCCGCTTACAGAAATGACTTCTGATTTAGAAATTGACCTGACACAGCATGAACGGATAGCTGCTTTTCTTATTGCGCACGCCGGCCAGACCCTAACCGCCCTTGACATCGGGAAGTTTTTATATGCCGATCGGAATGAATTAGATGCCGCCTTTGCTATAGATAAGGTTAGAACATTACTGGGGCCAAAATCGCACGGTAAAAAAGTACTGGAGGCTATGTCAATCTTTGATTACGCTATTCAATATGGCAGTAAAGAATTTGAGGCCGGTGGAAGGAGGAGAACCATGCGCTTGTACCGAGGTCTGTCTACGGCGCTGACCGTCCTGCCTGAAACTCCTGACCCCACAATAACTTGGAAGCCTTTCGAAAACAAATAACCTTGCGGCCCGCCGGTTGGATATGGCACAATAAACTAAGCATAAGTTGTACATAAAGAAAGAGTGGGGACGTGGCGCAATTTGATATTTTGAGCATTGGTGATGTGGTGACCGATGCGTTTATCAAACTTTTGGATGATCAGGCAAGTGTGGTCGAAGACGGCCGCGGCAATCCATGGCTCGCCATGCCATTTGCTACCAAACTGCCATTTGATCATGTCGAAGAAGCGGTAGCGGTAGGCAATGCCAGCAATGCAGCCGTCGCTTTTGCGCGCCTCGGGCTCAAGACCGGCTTCGTAACGAATGTCGGCGGTGACCAGCCCGGCCGTGACATTATCCATACCCTTGATGACAATGATGTTGATACTCGTTTTGTTCGTATCAACCCCAAAAAACGCAGTAACTACCACTATGTGCTTTGGTACAAAGAAGAACGTACCATTCTGATCAAACACGAAAATTATAATTACCACTGGCCGCATTTGCGCCCTACGGAATTACCGCGTTGGGTGTACTTTAGTTCAATCAGCGACCATGCCATTGATTATCACGACGAAGTCGCCGACTGGCTTGAAGACAATCCCGGCGTCCGTCTGGCATTCCAGCCTGGCACATTCCAAATGAAAGCCGGTGCCGAACGGTTGGGGCGTATCTATAAGCGGACCGAAGTGCTCATTTTGAACCGCGAAGAAGCAGCACTGGTAAGCGGCGGCAGTACTGAAGATCTTAATGATTTATTTGATCGTTTGCATAAATTGGGACCAAAGATCGTGATCATTACCGACGGACCGGACGGTGCATATGCATCGGACGGTGCAACGAGAGGCAGTATGCCGCTGTACCCGGACCCTAAACCGCCGGTAGAGCGCACCGGTGCGGGTGACGCATTTGCTTCTACGCTGGTGGCGGCGCTTGTAAAAGGCCTCAGTCTGGAGGAGGCGCTCCGCTGGGCGCCAATCAATTCTATGAATGTCGTGCAGCACGTTGGGGCGCAGGCCGGGCTGCTGACAGAAAAGAAGTTACTTGATCTTTTGCATAAAGCTCCCGAAAACTACTTCGTCAAACCACTCGCATAAGGGGCGGTGGCGAATTGTCAAGCTTTACCGCTATAACCGGCTTATGCTAATCTAATAGAAATGACACGATATCTGTCGGCGGCTTTGGGGGCTGCACAACCATTTTTCGCACAAAGCATCATGGAGCTGGAACGCGCCAGTGGCCGTCCTGGTGCTGACATCCGGCTCAGTTCCGAGATTTCACAGCAAGTACGGACGATGATGAAGCAACTAGGATTAGACCCCGCCGACACTACGGGTCCTGAGTTATATAGCGCCCTGCACGAGCGACTGCGTGATGACGAGGGCCGGGTCCGGACCGTACTCGGCATTTTGCCCGATGCTTCTACGGTCGATATACTTAGCGTTGTCCAGAAAATCTTGAGTGAGCACCGGAGTACGGGTTCGTGTTTTGCGCTTAAGGCTCCCGTGGCGCGGCGTCTTTTTAAGAAAAAAATACCAAAGGCCACGATGAAACTGCTGGGGTACCGCTCGCTCGACTCTATGCTCAAACACGAATCCATAGCAGCAGTTTATGCCGCCGCCGTAATTGCGGAATCCCCTAGCTGGCACCGCCAGTTTCAGGCACAGTACGGCACGCTGCAGACGAGCGATTTCGAACAGCGCAAGATCCAAATACTCTATCCGCACTCGCCGCGTTGGGCTGCCGCAGCCGCGGATTTTGTGGGTTCGGCCAAACATAATATTTTGGCCTTCAAGGAACTCGGCGCCGTGGTTATTTTGCCACTTCCAGCACAAATCGAAGGATTGGTGATTACTACGCTGTTACTTATCCTGCACAATTTAAACGACATCCGTACCTTTAGCTCGTTCGCAAAATTACAGCAGGTGAAACCAACATTCGGTGCACTGATCGCCGAAGCATCGTCCGCCGAACCGATGACCGCGGCAAACCTGGCCAGCCAGCCGGTTCCATGGAAAGTTATTCAGCGCTATTACGGTAAAAAGTTAGGTGCATATCATCCGGAAACCTTTGAGCCTCACGTGCAGCCCGACGATCTACAATGGCATGACGGCGAGTCGGTTTTGGCTGAATTGCAACCTGCACTGCATTTTTGGGAAAACGCCGGACATGCCGCAATGTTACACAACGGCGAACCAGTATCCTGCAATATTCTCGATGTTGCTTTAAGTTTTTGTAATAAATTGGATTTTCCCGACCGTATCGTGCATTTTGTACGCGAACATTTATGGCATGAACTGATGTCACGCTATTTGCACCAGGAAAATCTTGAGACCGCCTTACATCGTCAGCTGGCACGGGATTTAATCGACAATTCAGCATTAGCGGAATCATAAAAAACCGGTATACTTATAGGCATATGGCTCCAGATCTCAAACAACTCAAACATCTCCGTTATTCAATTTGTGTCTCAGGTGCCGCCGCCGGCCTGACCGTTAAAACCTCGGCACAGCTGGCTCAAACGCTTGGAAAGGCCATAGCCGATGAAGGCCACATTTTGACGACCGGCGCAACGGTAGGCCTACCGTATTTTGCCGCCCTGGGCGCAAAGCAGGCAGGCGGCACGAGTATCGGCTTTTCGCCCGCTTCGTCACTGCGTGAACATCTGCGTAAATACCGCCTGCCACACGACGTTTTCGACTTTATAAACTTTACCGGCATGAATTACGTTGGCCGCGACTTATATCTGGTACAGTCCAGCGACGCGGTTATCACGGTAGGCGGGCGGTTCGGCAGCCTGCATGAATTTACCTCGGCGCTCGAGGCGCACAAGCCATGCGGTATTTTGCTGGGCAGCGGCGGCACAGCCGATCTTATCCCGGAACTTATGCAGACGCTGCAGCCACCTGATAATGATATGGTCGTCTACGACACCGATCCCGAAAGACTCATCAAAAAGATGATCAAAATTTTGGACGCCAAATACAAAGACATCCGCAAACAGATCGAACGCGACGAACACTGGTTCCTTGGCCGAGACGTCATGGACAATCCACCCGCACGCGCTGGCTAGTCTGCTATAATATCTGGCTATGAAGAAAAAATGCCAGACCGAAACCTGTTCTGTTAATACTGTAAAAACAACATTCCGCGTTGTCGCAAATGGCGGCCGCTACATTGGAAAGGAAACTCCCCGCCGCCGGGACGACTCTTTGGACGAAGGAGTACGGCTTGCACGATCAATACGCCAATTCAATGCGGCCGGCCAGCTTGCAGTCCCCGAAATAGTTATTGATGGGACCGAGCATGACTGGCGAACGTTTGTTGGTATTCATGGGAAAAGTCAAAGGAAACTCAATGCAGCCGCGGCGCACACAGTAAATCAAATTGTGGCGCAACATGATTCGCACGATATCACCGTTCTAAGCGATTTTCATTCTTTAGCGGAGGCTGCTACAGGTGACGATGACATTTATACGTTTGGCCAAAGACATGTCCATGAGGTGCCTTTATTTTTTAGCGCCGCCAAGCAACTGTGCAATTCCCGTCCGCATGGTTATAACCAGTCCTGGGGGCTTTATATAAATAGCGATCGGAATGACTTGCCTGAAAATCATGTGGAACTCTTTGGGGCCACAGATGGAGAATCTACTCCCTGGGGATATGTGGCCGCTGCCGCCGCCTGCGGCATTGTGGAATTTTCCAGACACTATGAGTTGGGCGAACCACTGAAAGACGCATGGACGGCGGGGCACAAGGTAATTAAGGCCTATCTCCAAACTGCCCACGAGGACTTCTATCAGCCGAACTGATATACTTAGATGATGAGCGGATTCAAACTTAGGAGTGACTACCAGCCAATGGGCGATCAGCCCAAGGCTATTGCGCAGTTGACCAAAGGTATTCATGAAGGCCTGCACCATCAGACATTGCTGGGGGTGACCGGTTCGGGCAAGACCTTTACCATGGCAAATATTATTCAGAATACCCAAAAACCGACCTTGGTACTGAGCCACAACAAGACTCTGGCCGCACAGCTGTATGCCGAGTTCAAAAACTTCTTTCCCGAAAACGCCGTGCATTATTTCGTAAGCTACTTCGATTATTACCAGCCTGAAGCTTATATTGCCCGCTCGGATACCTATATCGAAAAAGACAGCCAAATCAATGAAGAAATCGACCGCTTGCGCCACGCCGCCACCGATGCACTGCTGACGCGCCGCGATGTCATTATCGTGGCCAGTGTCAGCTGTATTTACGGTATCGGCTCGGTGGCCGACTATGACGGCATGAGCCTCAAGGTTGAAGTAGGCGAAACGCGCAAGCGTGACAAGTTCCTGCGTCACCTGACCGATATTCAATATCAGCGCAACGATGTTGACTTTCACCGTGGTACATTCCGGGTACGCGGTGATGTTGTAGATGTATTTCCCTCCGGTGAAGAAGTCGCGTACCGCATTGAATTTTTTGGTGACGAAATTGACCGGATTACCAAAATCGATCCGCTAACCGGCGAAATTCTAGGCAAACCGAACCGCTTGCAGGTGTTCCCGAGTTCACACTATGTGACGCCCCAGGATAAACTAAAGGTCGCTCTTGGTAAAATCCAGCAGGAGCTACAGGAACGCCTGGCCCAGTTTAAAATGGAAGGCAAACTGCTTGAAGCGCAGCGCCTGGAGCAACGCACCCGTTACGACCTGGAAATGCTGGAGGAAACCGGTTTTGTAAAAGGTATCGAAAATTATAGCCGCTATCTGACCAACCGTGAGGCCGGCGATCAGCCCGCAACACTACTCGATTATTACCCCGATGACTATCTGCTGTTGGTCGACGAATCGCACCAGTCAATTCCGCAGATCCGTGGCATGTATAACGGCGATCGCGCTCGCAAAGAGGTGTTGGTAGAACATGGCTTTCGTCTGCCAAGCGCGCTTGATAACCGCCCATTGACCTTTGTCGAATTCGAACGCCATGTTAACCAGGCGGTGTACGTGAGCGCTACACCTGCGGAATACGAACTCAGCCGCAGCCCGGAACCGGCGCAGCAGGTTATCCGCCCGACAGGTCTGCTGGATCCGCCGATTGAAATTCGTCCTGTCGACGGTCAGGTTGATGATCTGATCGCCGAAATCCGTACGACCATCGGCAAGCATCAGCGTGTGCTGGTAACGACCCTGACCAAGCGTATGGCTGAAGACCTGACCGACTACCTAAAGGAGCTCGGTATTAAAGTGGCGTATTTGCACAGCGATGTCGACACTCTGGACCGCAGCGATATCTTGCGTGACTTGCGCCTGGGCGTATACGACGTATTGGTGGGTATTAACCTGCTCCGCGAGGGGTTGGACCTGCCAGAGGTGAGTCTGGTGGCTATCCTCGATGCCGACAAAGAAGGCTTTTTGCGTAGCGAATCAGCGCTTATCCAGACCGTTGGCCGTGCCGCCCGCCATGTCGAGGGCCGGGTGATTTTCTATGCCGACAATGTTACAAAGAGCATGAAGGCGACCATGGACGAAACCGACCGCCGCCGTGCAGTCCAAGAAGCCTACAACAAAAAACACGGCATCACCCCGGCTGGTGTCAGCAAGGCTATTGAAAAAGGCCTACGCCCCGACCTGCCAGAAGAAGCCAAGCGCGCCAAACTTGACCTCAAAAAGATTCCAAAAGACGAATACAAATCACTTGTAAAAGATCTTACAGCCCAGATGGAGCTCGCCAGTGCAAACTTGCAATTTGAACAAGCGGCCGAACTGCGGGATATCATCATGGATATTAAGGCCAAAATGCAATAAAGGAGTGGAATGAGCGAACAATTACGACCGGATTCGGCACCTGGAGCAGTAACACATGGTGGCAAAACAAACCGCCGCGATGCATTAAAATACGGCATCGGCGCGGTATTGGGCGCGGGCGGTGCTTTGGGCGGACTATACGGAGCAGCTCAAGCGGGGTGGCTGGACGGCATTGTCAGAGATGTGCTGCGCGGTGATGGCAGCAGATATCGCCAGGCAGCCTGGTGGTCAAACATAGAGACCGACGCCGACATGGCAAAATGGCCGCATTTTCCCGGCAATCCGAACACCTCACAGTTTGATATGGATGAGTGGCCAGTCGGGTTCTTCTCGACATATCGAGGACTCTATAGCGATCAACATAGGGAAATGCCAGGTGCCTGGGAGGCTATGGCATTTCGTGTGGGCGACGGCAGGGTTAATGTTGGAGCTATGCCAAATGGCGAACCGCTTTTTACATCTCGCGAAAGCGACTTTGACAGTCTGTTGCTGGGTATGCGTATGGGTCCGGGCGAGTTACGGGCTATGCCTGGTTTTTGGCTACAAGAAGAGCAGAAGTATATACCGGCTCGCGCTGGTGCCACTGCATTATTACCGCTTATGGCGCAGGCTGACGTGGCGCGCGACATGCCGGGTGCGTTCTATATCTAACGGTAGTGGGTGGAATGAAATATAGGCCCGCTTACGCCGTCCCGCCGTTTGCTTTACGATTTTCCAAATAAGCCTATAATATATATTCCAAGTTGAAATTAACCGCGTGTCTGGGCATTCCAATCGGAATTACGGAGGTCATGTATGAAAAAAGAAAAATTAAATACTGGTGAAACATATGCACCTGATGGAGCGAGGAGAAGGGTCCGCATCGGCTTTATGGCTGCGGGTGCTGCGGCCGGTTATTATATTGTAAGCAGTGTCCTTGATCGGTGTTTTGGACGCCGAAAGCCTAACGCCGAAATTACGCTGGCGAAAAATCCTCTGGTTGGTTGGAGTGACTTAAGTGAGGTACTTCCTCCTGAGAGTGTTAAGGTCTCGCCCATTGCATGGACCATGGCGGATGCCGGACGTCGATCTTTGGAGCGTAACGCCGTGTTTCTGGGGGGAGTCAAGCGGGTAAATCGTACCGGGGCTATTGCCCTGCTTGGCGGTAATCCTGCAATTATTTCACGCGCGAGACAGGAACTAGACATAAAGTACGACCAAAAATTCGACGCCATTCGCTATGAAGACGAAGAAGGTAAATGGACGACTTTGCCTGTAGAAGGCGGCTTTCAATTGTTTGTGCCGCAAACTGGTGGACGAATCAAAGAGGGGCAGCGGCGGGAAGTCTTGGGGGCGGCTGTCATTCCCGAAGAGATCGGCCTGGGCAGGGTGGCACTAGGCTTCGACTTGCCGGGTGGTTTTATCGCTACCCCGACTCATGTAGCTGAAGTGGTCAACTTGCAAGACTATAAGGAACATTATGCCAATGTTCCTTTTGCGGGCGATATTGGGAAGGCCGCTTAAAATCTGGTATCATTAGATAAATATGACGCAACTCACTCGAGAAGATGTATTGAAATTGGCTCGACTCGCCCGTCTGGATCTGACAGACGAAGAAGTCGAAACGTACCGCAAAGAACTGAGCGCTGTGCTGGATTACGTGGCGCAGTTGGACGGGGTGGACGTTGCCGGACTCGAACCGACGTCTCAGGTAACGGGTCTTAAAAACGTGATGCGCGAGGATAAAGTGATTGATTACGGTATGAGCCCGCACGACCTTTTGCGCCTTGCTCCAAAATCGCAAGACGGCCAAATAAAAGTCAAAAGGATGCTCGGATAATGGTCTGGCCTGCTATTGCTGACATTGTTGCCAAAGTACGCGCCGGTGAACTAACTGCCAGCGAACTGGTTGAACGTGCGCTGGCAGCCATCGCCGAAAAAAGTGACTACCAAGCCGTTATTGCCATCACCTCCGAGCGTGCGCGTGCCCGTGCGGCTGCAATCGACGCCGCTATCAAAAACGGCGAAACGGTCGGCCCATTGGCTGGCGTACCATTTATCGCCAAGGACAATTTTTTGGCGTTTGGCGCGGAAACCACGGCTGCCAGCAATATTCTAAAAGGATTCAACGCACCGTACCAGGCTACGGCCATTAACCGCCTAGAAGAAGCAGGCGCCATTTGCGTCGCAAAAGCCAACCTGGATGCCTTCGGCCACGGCGGCAGCACCGAAAACAGTGATTTTATGATTACCAAAAATCCACACGATATTACTCGTGTCCCTGGGGGTTCTTCTGGTGGTTCGGCCGCAGCTGTCGCTTTGGATATGGTGCCATTCGCGCTTGGTACCGATACGGGCGGATCCAGCCGCCAGCCCGCTAGTTTTTCGGGTGTGGTTGGATTTAAGCCGACGTACGGCCTTATTTCTAGATCGGGTGTGGTGGCAATGGCTAGTAGCACCGACACCATCGGCACGCTCACACGCACCGTTGATGATTTGGCTGTAGTTGTCGATGTAATGGCCGGGAAAGATCCGTTAGACGGCACGACTATTGACCGCGACGTTATTTCATATACCGACCTTCCGGCTGATGTGACGGGCAAAAAAATCGGCGTCATCAAAGAGTTCATGGCCGAAGGAGTCGAGCCGGGTGTGCGCGCCCAAATCGAAAAAGCGGTCGAGACACTCAAGGCTGCAGGTGCTGATGTGGTTGAAGTCAGCATTCCGTCAATCCCTTTGGCTTTGGCGGTCTACTATATAGTGGTGCCGGCTGAAATCAGCAGCAACCTCAGCCGTTACGATGGCCAGCGATATGCTTACAGCACGCCCGACGCCGAAAATCTGGAAGAAAGCTACACCAAAACCCGCGCCAGTGGCTTTGGCGCCGAAGCCAAGCGCCGCATCATGGTCGGTACCTATGTGCTCAGTAGTGGTTATTACGACGCCTATTATCGCAAGGCGCAAACGGTTCGTACCAAACTCATCAACGAATTTGCAGAAGCATTCCAGCAAGTTGACTTTTTGGTGGGTCCGACCGCTCCGACGACGGCCTTCAAAATTGGTCAGAACACAGACGATCCTCTGCATATGTATTTGGCAGATATTATGACGGTCGCACAAAGTCTGGTTGGTATTCCTGCGATTGTCGTACCGGCCGGAATGAGCGATGGTCTGCCTGTCGGACTGCAAATTATGGCCCCGGCACGCCAGGACCGGCAATTACTGGGCATTGCTAAAGCTACGGAGAAGTTACTATGATCGAGATGATAATAATTGGCGCCGTGGCGCTATTTACGGTAGTGGTTGTGGCATTCATTGTGTTGCGTCGCCGCCCGCGCAAACTCAAAACCAATCGTTTTGAGGAAAACTGGGTCGAACTGCAAAAAATGTGTGCCGACAAAGCCACTTGGCCGCAGGCGCTGATTGCTGCCGATAAACTTTTGGACGAAGCCCTCAAAAAAAGCCGCTTTACGGGCAAAAGCATGGGCGAACGCCTAACCAAAGCGCAGCGTAAACTCACGAATAACGAAGCCGTATGGTTCGGCCACAAGCTCCGCACCAAAGTCGAAAATGAACCCGATACCAAGCTTAAAGAATCAGAGATTAAGCAGGCTTTAGTGGGTATTCGTCAAGCGCTCAAAGATCTGGGGGCATTTCCTGATGGCAAGTAAAGTGAGCCCCGAAATACGCGCGAAGTATACCGTGACTATCGGTATTGAATGCCATGTGCAGTTCAAAACCGAAACCAAACTATTTGCGGGTGTGGCCAATGATGCCCGCGACGCCGCACCCAACACGCTTATTAGTCATATTTGTTTTGGCTTGCCTGGCGCATTGCCGGTCCTCAACAAAGAGGCGGTGCACCTGGGCATCAAAGCGGCCTTTGCACTTGGTACGCGTCCACAAAAATACAGTGCCTTCGACCGCAAGCATTATTTTTACCCCGACCTGCCACTCGGCTACCAGATTACGCAGTTTACACATCCGATCATTCGGGGCGGGTCACTGACGATCGATGTCGACGGTGAACAAAAAACCATTCGCATCCACGAAGCGCACCTGGAAGCCGATGCAGGCAAAAGCACACATCCCGCGGGCACAAACTACAGTTTAGTCGACCTGAACCGCGCCGGTACGCCGCTGCTCGAAATCGTTTCCGAACCAGACATGCATACTGCCGCTGACGCCAAGGCCTACGCCAAGGAACTATACCTACGCATGCGCTATGCTGACGTGTCGGATTGCAATTTGTACTACGGCAACATGCGTTTTGACGTAAACGTCAGTGTCAGCAAGACTGATGTGCTGGGTACCCGTACCGAGACCAAAAACCTTAACTCATTTAAAGCGGTCGAAAAAGCGGTCGAATACGAGGTAAACCGACAGATCGAGCGCCTGGAAAAGGGCGAGCAGATTATCCAGGAGACCCGCGGATGGGATGATGCCAAGCAGGTCACCTTTAGTCAGCGCAGCAAAGAAGACGCGCATGACTATCGCTATTTCCCAGACCCCGATCTTCCCCCGATCGAACTGGATGATGCTCTGATCGACGCCGTTGCCGGAGAAATGCCGGTCATGCCCGACGAATGGCGCCGACGTTTGAGTGGTCTTGGCTTGGATGTATCCCAGACCGACAGTTTGCTCGAAGGGGAGCTCGATAGTGCTGAAGTCAGCTACTTACTGCTTATCGAGGAAGTTATTGATCAAAAAGACTTTGCTAAAGCTCTAGCGAACTGGTTTGTGAACTTGGAAATTCCTTTGCGTAATGACGAAACAGCACGCATAAACGGCGACCTCACCAATCAAAACCGCCTGCGTATGTACCGTGCGGTATTTGAACTGGTCAAGACTAATAAACTCAGCTCGTCGAATGCAAAGGTCCTGCTCACCAAACTGCTCGCCGGTCCGGAAGTGGCAGACATCGAGGACTTTGCCAAACAGCACAACCTCATTCAGGAGTCCGATGAGGGCGAACTTGCCAAAGTCGTGGCAAAAGTCATCGAAGAAAATCCCAAGGCCGCCGAAGACGTTAAAGCTGGAGAAATGAAAGCAATCGGTTTTTTGGTTGGCCAGGTCATGAAACATACCCAGGGCCGCGCCAATCCCGGCGTCGTGCAACAAATCATAAAAACCCAGCTCGGCTTATAGCTTCGACGCTACAATGGGGCTTTAATGGAAAGAGGGTATTTCAGATGAAGCCATGGACACGAATCGAACCAACAACGACCTGCAAAGTTGACCGTCGTGTAATGGTCTTAAAAACATTTTTGGACAATTACGGTCAAAAAGTGGTATATGGTACGATGCACGCAGAAGACCAGGAATTTGCTTCGGTCATCGCAGTAACTAAGGATAAAAAGGTACTCGTGGCCAGGCAATTTCGGGTTGGTCCGGAAAAGGTCATGGAAGAATTGCCGGGCGGATTTGTCGATCCGGGCGAAGATCCGGAAATGGCGGTCCGGCGCGAACTTCTGGAAGAAACGGGTTATGCTGCGGGAAGCCTCGAATATCTCGGCCCGCACTCCAAAGACGCCTTTATGAATGCTACATGGCATTATTTTTTGGCCACTGACTGCACGCTACAGACCAAGGATCTACATCTCGATGAGCATGAGGAAATCGACGTCGACCTCATATCGATAAGTCAACTGTTGCACAACGCTATGCATGATAAAATGACCGACGCCGCTGCAGTGCTGATGGCTTACGAAAAGCTAAAAAAGCTGGAGGAAAGTTCATGACTAGCAAACGACCAACCAAAGCCGTAATCGCCGCCGCCGGGTTCGGTACGCGCTTTTTGCCACAGACCAAGGCTATGCCAAAAGAAATGCTGCCGCTCGTCGACAAGCCAGTGATTCAGTTTATTGTCGAGGAATTGGTGGCCGCCGGCATCAAAGATATTATTATCGTGACCGGCTATAGTAAACGCAGTATTGAAGATCATTTTGACACACCCAATGAAGACCTGCTAAACAATCTGCGTGCTGGCGGACCCAAAAAAGCGCACTACATCGAAGAGGTCGAGCAAATTTCCGATCTGGCCAATTTTGCCTATGTCCGGCAAAAAGGTCCGTACGGCACGGCTACGCCGCTTATGAATGCTGCACATCTCATTGGCGACGAGCCATTCATTTACACCTATGCCGACGATTTGATGGTTGCGACGCCCAACTGTTTTAGGCAGATGATTGATCTGTATGAAGAGCTGGGTGGCGGTATTTTCCCCTGCATCAAAATCTACGATGACGGGGAATTCGACCGTTATGGCATTTTGGGCGGCGAACAGATCCGTGATGATGTGCTGAAAATGACCGGTATCAAAGAAAAGCCGGGCAGGGTGGCTGCTCCTTCCAATTTTGCGAGCGTTGGTGGCAGCTTACTAACTCCTGATATTTTCCCGTATCTCGAAAAAGGCCTGGCTAACCTGAAGCCGGGCGAAGAATTCCATTTGACGGATTGTATTATCGAACCCATGCTAAAAGACGGCAAACAATTTTTTGGCTGTGAAATCAAAAATAATACCCGCTACGACACCGGAACAACCATGGAGTACCTCAAGACAGTGGTCGATTTTGCCTTGAAGCGCAGAGACATCGGCGATGAATTCCGCGCATATCTGCAAAAACGGCTCGCCAAATAAGCATAAGGGGGTCACAGATATTGCTCGATTGCTGTATACTTTAAGTTATGGATTTAAGCACAACACAACAAATTCTCGTGGTGATACTAAGCGCCGCACTCGCCATTTTTCTTATATTATCAATCATAATTGCAGCCATGGTTATACAGCTGCTTACTACGTTGCGCGGTTTGGCCGACCGCGCCGAGCGTGTCGTACAGTCCGCCGAAAACGTGGGTGAAATCATTAAAAATGTGGTCACGCCGATGAGTGTTCTCAAATTTGGTCATTCCATTTTTGATTTGGTAAGCAAGCACGCCAAGCGTTCGAAAGATTAAGTTTTAAAGGAGTTTTTATGAGCAAGTCGACGAAACGATGGGCAATGGGTGCGTTAATCGCCGCGGCCGCGGGGTATGTGGCTGGTATTTTGACCGCACCAAAGAGCGGCAAAGAAACCCGCCAGGATATCAAACAGGCAGCCGAACACGGTATGGCCGAAGCCGAAAAACAACTTAAAAAACTGCACACCCAAATGAACGAACTGCTGGGTGAAGCCAAAGAAAAAGTGGCCAATTTGAAAGGTACCGCTCAAAAAGACCTGCAGCTTGCTATCGACCGTGTGACTGCGGCCAAAGAAAAGGCCCGCCAGCTTCTGAGTTCGCTCCATGAAGGTGATGCAGACGATAAAGATCTCAAAAAAGCTATCGACGAAGCCAATAAGGCGCTCGAACATCTCAAAAAATACCTCGCTAAATAAGGTTAACCAGTAAGAAATAGTACAGCAGGCTATCCGGCCTGCTGTATTCTTAGGGAATGATTACTCCATACGCAAATATACAGCAATCGTCAAGTTCTCAGATTCAGCAGGTAAGGCAAACGCCCGATTCGGCCCTGGAAACAGTGTGGCAGAAAAACGATGCAGAAGGTGCGTTCATCAAAAAAATCATCTTGCAATATTTGGTTAACAAGTCAATTCACGAAGCCGAAAGCAAGCAGGTTTTAACTGGTGTGCAAATCACCGACCTGCAAAATGGCAAGAAGCTTGTAAGTCATAATACGAATACTCAGCATTTCGCGGCTAGTATCAATAAACTGCCGGTCGTGTTGCTCGTACTGGAAGATGTGCGTTCGGGTAGGCTTAATATGGAGCAAACCATGACCTGGCAAGCAAGTGATGTACGCGCAGGATATGGCACATATGACCAGCCGGGCGCGCCGCTGCAGGCCCAGCTCAAAGATGTAGTGTACGATCTGCTCAATAGGTCCGGCAATACAGCGGTACGTGTATTGGTCAACGGCGGCCTGGGCGGTGCGGCAGCGGTCAACGAACGCTGGGCAAAGGAACCGCAGTTAAACAACACACGCTTGCAGCCACTCGACAGCAATCGTTTTTATCTGGGTAACAGTACGCCCGCTGATTCGTTATGGACCATTCAACAACTTATGAAAGAACAGGATGCGCCCGCCAGCTTAATGAAACAAGCGATGCAAACCAACATCTTTACTGACGTGGGAACGCGCAGCCAGCTTTCGGGTAGTGATGACATTGTCCTTGTCAATAAAGTAGGCATTTTGGATGACGTAGACGGCAACAACCGTCATGACGTCGGCATTATCTATAATACGCATACCCAAAAGTCTTATGGCTATTCGTTCTTTACAACGTCGCCCTATGATAGGCCGGATGCTACGCCTGCCGCAGACCAGGCGCTCAAAGATATGGGGCGCAGCACGTTGCGTTACGCTGGCGACAAAAAGAAGACGACCCAGCAGCCGCAGATGCGTATCATCCAGGCGCCACAAGCCGAGCAACGCGTGCTCTACTAGTCGCCAAAACTCTGTTGTAAAAGTCGCGTCTCCCTCTGGAGGCGCGATTTCGTTATAATAGTATTAACTACGTGAGGGTAGCAATTTTTCTATGGCAGGCATGACAACCGAACTCAAGCCGAGTGACTATGTGCATTTGCATAATCACACGCAGTACAGTTTGCTCGACGGACTTACCAAAGTGCCGGCGCTTTTGGACTATGCCAACGAAACCGGGATGGTTGCCGTGGCCCAAACCGACCACGGCACCCTGAGCGGCGCGATCGAATTTTACAAAGAAGCCACCGCCAAAGGTGTCAAGCCGATTATTGGCATGGAAACATACGTCGCCGCGCGTACACTTACCGACAAAGAGCCGGGCAAAGACAAGGTTTACTATCACCTTATCCTGTTGGCAATGAATGATGCGGGTTATCGTAATCTAATGCGTCTCAGCACCATTGCCAATCTGGAGGGTTTTTACTATAAACCGCGCGTTGATCACGCGGTGCTCGAAAAATACAACGAGGGCCTGATTGTGCTGAGTGGCTGTATTGGTGGCGAGGTGGGCGACGCTATCCGTCAGGGTCAGTACGAAAAAGCTGTCGAAACAGCTAAATGGTATAAAAGCGTCTTTGGCGACCGCTATTATATCGAAGTCCAAGATCACGGTCACCCCGACCACCAAAGCAAATGGGACGAACAAGTCAGGGTAAATGAGGGCCTGTTAAAGCTCGCCAAAGAATTAGATCTGCCGCCCGTAGTCACTTGCGACGCACATTATCTAAGACACGAGGACCAAACCGCCCACGAAATTTTGCTATGTGTACAAACAGGCTCATTTTTGAGCGACGAAAAACGGATGAGTCTGAGTGACTTCGAGCTGCATGTTACCGATCCAAATGAGATTATCCAGCGTTGGGGTAAAACCTGCCCTGAGGCAATTACCAATACCCGCGCCATTGCCGACCGATGCGAGTTGACGATTGAACTGGGTAAAATATTAATCCCAGAATTTCCCGTGCCTGAAGGAGAAGACGAAAAATCATATCTGCGCAAATTGGTGTACAAAGGTCTGGTCTGGCGCTACACCGATACATCCGAAGACGAGGCAAAAGAATTCACCGAAGATCAAGCTAAAAAAATCCTTGCCCCGGAAGTTATTGAACGCGCTGAATATGAACTTGGCATCATCGCCCAGATGGGTTTTAACGGCTACTTCCTTATCATCGCCGACTTTATGAACTGGGGCAAAGACCAGGGAATTGTGTTCGGGCCTGGCCGCGGTTCGGCCGCCGGATCCATCATTTCGTATTCGATGAAGATTACTGAGCTTGACCCGCTTAAATATGACTTGCTCTTTGAACGCTTCCTGAACCCCGATCGTATTTCTATGCCTGACGTCGACATTGACATCATGGACACACGCCGCGACGAGGTTATCCAGTACTGTGCTAATAAATATGGCCAGGACCGCGTGGCCAACATCGTGACGTTTGGTACGATGGCTGCCCGTAACGCTGTACGCGACGTTGCCCGTGTGCTGCAAGTGCCGTACGCCGAGGCCGACCGCATGGCCAAAATGATTCCCGCGCCCATTCAAGGTCGCCACATTCCTCTGGCCAGATCGCTCATAGATGACCGCGAGCTCAAGCACGAATACGAATCCAACGAAAAATCGCGCGAGGTATTTGATCTGGCCATGCGTCTGGAGGGCACGATACGCAGTCACGGCGTGCATGCTGCCGGCGTGGTGATCGCGCCTGATGACATCGTTAAATTTGCGCCGCTCGAAATGGCACAAAAGGGCGTGGTTACGACGCAGTACCCGAAAGACCCCATCGAGGAATTAGGTCTGCTAAAGATGGACTTCCTGGGCCTCTCCAACTTGACCATCATTAAAAACACGCTGCGTATCATCAAAAAGGTATATGGGGTGGACGTCGACATTAACACCTTGCCCCTCGACGACAAACCAACCTTTGAATTATTTCAGCGCGGTGATACTACCGGTGTATTCCAGCTGGAATCCGCGGGCATGAAGCGCTATCTGCGCGAGCTCAAGCCAACTGTTTTTGACGACATCGTGGCCATGGTGGCGCTGTACCGGCCGGGTCCGATGCAGTTTATTGATGACTTCATTGCCCGTAAACACGGCTTAAAACAGATCAAGTTTTTGCATCCCTTGATGGAACCGGCGCTCAAACCAACGTACGGTGTTTTGGTCTACCAGGAACAGGTCATGCAGATTTCCAAAGAACTATCTGGATTTACCGGTGGACAGGCTGACACGTTGCGAAAAGCCATCGGCAAAAAGAAAATCGAAGTGATGCAAAAAATGAAGGTCGACTTCATTAAAGGTGCGGTTAATAATGGTGCAAACGAACAAGAAATGGAGCGATTTTGGAAGCAATTGGAAGATTTTGCGGCCTATTGTTTTAACAAATCACACGCTGCTTGTTATGGGTTGATCGCCTATCAAACGGCGTATCTAAAGGCGCATTATCCCTCTGCCTTTATGGCTGCGCTTATGACCAGCGACTTTGACGACACCGACCGTTTGAGCATTGAAATTTCCGAATGTCAGCATATGGGTATTAGCGTGCTGCCGCCAGACATTAATGAGTCATTTAATGATTTTGCGGTAGTACCAGATGGCGATAACCGTAAAGCCCAAATCCGCTTTGGCATGAACGCCATCAAAAACGTCGGTGCCGGAGCGGTCGAAGAGATTGTGCGCGCCCGCGACCTGGACGGGTCATTCGCCGATCTGGAAGATTTTGTCAGTAAAGTAAATGTACGCATTGTTAACCGCAAAGCTATGGAAAGTCTGACCAAAGCCGGGGCATTCGATCGCTTTGGCGATCGTTCGGAGCTACTGCACAACCTCGACCTCATCCTTGCCTATGCTAGCCGCCTGCAAAAAGAGGCCAGTAGTGGTCAAACCGACCTCTTCGGCAATGTGGTCGACGATTCGGTTGCGCGCCCGCGCTTGGCACTTGAAAAGGCTGCTACTATTTTTACGCCCCGTGAACAATTGCTTTGGGAACGCGAACTTCTGGGCCTGTACCTTAGTCAGCATCCGCTATCGATGTATGAAACGTTTCTGGAAGAGCAAACCATGCCTATGAACGCCCTAAAACCGGACCATGAAGGCCGCGGGGTTGTCATTGGCGGTGCAATAAACGATATCCGTGAAATTATGACCAAGAACGGTTCTAAAATGGCGTTTATCAAACTCGAAGACAAATTCGCCGAGCTGGAACTTATATTATTCCCAAATGCCTATCAGCAAACGGCCGGGCTGTGGGAGCGCGACCGTGTGATATTAGTGCGCGGCAAAATTTCGGCCAAAGACCGTGAAGGCAACATTGGTGACGAAGTAAAGATTTTGGTAGATGATGCCCGTGAAATCACTGCCGAGCAAGCCACCGCCTACCAACCAACCGGCAAAAAAATGCGGCCCCCCGGCAGCAAGCGGTCTGCGGCAGCTGCAGTGACGGCTACTAAAGCCACCACCGAAGATGATAAGCCGAAAACCAAATCCTACGGAGGTGACTCGGCCTCGCCGCTTGCCAAGCCCAAAACTCCCGAACGCGTCTATATTCGCATGCACGACAGTCAAAACCATGAACTCCTGCGTAAAATAAAAGTTGCATTGGATAGTTCTCCTGGGCCAACCGAAGTGGTATTGGTTCTTGGACCGTCCGAAACCAAGCAGATCATCAAACTGCCAGCTGGCATTCAAAAAGACCGCGCGCTTTTAAACACGCTTCAGAAACTCGTTGGTGTTGATAATATCAAACTACAGTAATCATTAGACTGACTGTGCTAATAAGCGGACACTCTCGTTGATGTGGTGTATCGATATCGTGTCAACGCCACCGCCCATGTCGCAATATGCTAAAAAAGGTCTGCGTTCCCAGGGTGGTAGGGCAAAAGCCGAAACCCTGAGCACAGTTAGAGATGTAACCTGATCATGCGGAAGTATGGTTACGGGGGCCTTGTCCGTCACTTTGTGGGGGGAGCGTACCTTTACGATCATACCGGGAGGATAGGTTACCGTTCCAACCGTAAGGTCGTGAAGAGTCAGGCCAAGACGCACGCCATCGACCCTGCCATCGACATTCTTTTGAAATATGATCGGATTGCTAAACTCATCGGCAACGATACGTACGGACTGCTTGCGATCGCTAAGCGCGTCCAAAAAGCGTTCTTCGGCCTTGCTGCAGCATTGGATGGTGTCCCGCTCAGCAGGGAATGCTGGCGCGTGCGGATCGCTTACCTGACCTTGCTCGATCTGATGCATGATCTCGCGGAGAAGAACACTTCCCGCAGCATTTTGGATGTGGGGAGTATAATCTTCGTGAATTGAGAGTTTTTCGTGGGGATGACCGGCCAGTGTCCAGGCGATCTCACTTATTAGTCGCAGGGGTACTGTTGGCGTAAAAGTGACCGGCACCTGGTCTTCATGTGGCGCTCCGACGCTAAAATCCTGTTCGGGTATAATCATCACCTGTAATTGCTTCCAAGAATTAGGTTTACCTGGTGTCGGATATCTGCCATGGTTGCCTTGGAAATGAAGTCATAAAATTGATCTTTTCCTTGTTTAGGCTCAAGACCAAAGAGTTCGCTGCCAGTTTGACCCGCCAGGGTGTCACTAGGATGAGCCCCAAAGACATGGCGTTCCGCGGGTTCAAGGGCAAATGCGCTTGGGCGTATGACACCAAGGGCGGTTACTTGATCATGAGTTATGACTGTAAGTCGCTCGCCGCTCTTTACGCGATGCGGGGTGTACACCTGCACAATTTGACCGGCAGGCCAAGTAATGTTGCCAATTGTAAGATCTTCGAGGGTCAAAGCTGATGGCACTCTCACGATGCTATGACTATCGGAGTTGGCGTTTTTCTGCACTAATAAGGGCCTGCCGCTCTCGGAGGTGACAACACGGAGCGATTGAGATGACGTAGGGTTCATGCCATTCTTCAGTGCCGTAAAGAAAAGTTCTTCCACCGCTGCGCAGGTATCAAGCTGTCCGATAGTTGTTTTGAACTTCGGAAGAGGTACGGCGCGTGGCCCCTGGATGCTTTGGCATATAATATCTTTGAGCATGTGACTGCCTGGGCTGTCGGTAATATACGGTTCAAGTTTGGGGTCGACGGATAGTCTTTCATTCGGATTAAAGGCCAGTTCAAAAGCTGCCTCGGCCAATAGGCGCAATGGTACTGTGGGCGTGTGCATCTGAATTCTCGTATCAAGGGTGGGACAATCGACGTGGACCTCCCAGCGAGGTAGCTGAAACATTAAATTAACTGTACAATAAATTAGATTATTAATCAATTTCGATTTAATGAGGCTAATGAATAAAGCCGGTAGTTTGTGTGAGTATTGCACCCGCGACCAGTAAAGCCACTATGGCTATATCCAAGGCCGGATGGTGGATGATGAATCGTTCGCCTTTTATAAGGTATCGTTTCCACATTTTGCCGTGGCGGTACACCATCGTAATGCCCGCAAGCGTGACTAAGACAGAAATAACAAGCGCCGCCCACTCGGCATTGCCCGGCGCAAGGACGTCAAATCGGGAGACTTCTTGAGAACGTAAAGGAGTGCCGTTTGATTGTCCGTTGTCGGTGGAGGCAGTTGTTGTAGGTGGTTCCGAAGGCGGTGTAGTCGCCGCTGGCGCGCTACTGACCGGGGTATCATTTGATTGGCTGTCGGCGGGCTGTGTTGCGGGCTGAGGCTGGGGAGTGGGCGCCGGTTTCGGCGCGGGCTGAGGGGCTGGAGTCTGCGGGACTGGCTGCGCCGCCGCTGCTACTTTTTGGGGTGCGGCGTACATTGCGACTATGATGGTTTGCTGGCCATCACCCTGGTAATTAGTGGCATTGGCAAATCCGAACCCGACATCCGTGTAGTTGGTGTTTAGTAAATTATCACGGTGGCTGGGACTGTTCATCCAGCCTGCCACGGCATCGGCGCTCGAGCTAAAACCATATGCCAGATTCTCGCCGGCGTAGGTGTAAGTATATCCGGCAGCGCTAATGAATTGCCAAGGTTCGCGGCCTTCAGGAGTGGTGTGCGACCAGTAATCGCGGGTGGCCATGTCGTTGGCCTTTTCTTGGGCTGCGGTATTCAGCTGGCCGTTAAGCGCCAAGGCGGTTTTGCCGTTATTCGAGCGCTGAATGTTCGTTTCCTGCAACAGCGATGAAGTGCTGACGGCCGTTGCATAGCCGAGCACGCCGCCGCGTACGCCCCAAACGCTGTTCAAGACAAATCCTAACCCGACAATCAGCAGCATAGGCAGGTACGGCCAGTAGGTCTTCGCGTAATGCTTGGATGCCTTATGGTGCTGCCCTCGACGCTTTTTACTCTGCGGCGTCTCATGGGGTTTGGATGAACTCGCAAGAACCATTTACATAAAGTATAGCTTATGCTTCGACGCGAGTAAATTGCCTAAAATTACCGCCTGAAGTTTTTATAAAACCGGCAGTGATACAGGCTCATCGCTGCGGCCTGCACGACATTAAACGATTCTTTGCTACCGAACATCGGAATTTCCAGAATCTGATTGCAAGCGGCCAATATTTCCGACTCAACGCCTTCGACCTCGCGGCCGACAAGCAGTGCGACCTTTCCGGGCGGTACGAAATCAGGCAAAGAGGTCGAGCCTGGCGCTTGTTCGATGGCTACAACTCTATATCCCTTGTCCTGCAGGCGGCGGATGACGGCAAGAATATCATCGACATGCCGCCAGGCCACCGTATTTTCCGCCCCGAGGGCGGTTTTGCTGATCTGTTTGTCGATTTTGAGTGCCAGATGGGGGAGCCGCTGATCACCTGGTCCGGTTGGGAAAGGAGTATAACCGGACAAAATAACCTCCGTCACACCAAGCCCCTCGGCGGTGCGAAGCAAGGAGCCGACATTATGACAACTCCGTAAATTATGCGCGATCAAAATAATATCGTCATCAGGTACCGTTACCGCCATGTTCATGTGTAAAACTATACCGCAGTACTGTCGCAGCACATAACGCTCATGGTATACTAATGCGTATGAGTCAAGATGCCCGTCGAGACGAAGAATCGGCTACTTTGCGTCGTGCCCGCTTACTCGGGCTAAACTACGTCGATACTGGGGCGTTGCCCAAAAAAACGTTGTATAAAGATATATTATCTCTGGACGAAATGTATAAAAAGCGGGTATTGCCCCTGCAAGTCGACAAGAGCAATATCCTCTTCGCAATCACCAATACCACGTCGCAGCAAGTCATAAACGAACTCAAAATGCGCTTTAGTGATCTGCGTACCGATTTCGCGATGATTTCCGACATCGGCTACCGCGAATATATGCAGATGTATGATCCGCCCAAAAGGATCGTATACGACGACATTGCCTTTACGGCCGCTACAACAGATCAGCTTTTCCAAAAGGTGACCCAAACACTCAACCAAGTACGCGCCGATGACATTTTGGCGTATTTGGTACAACAAGGCTATCGTCTCAAAGCTTCTGACATCCACCTGGAAAACCAGCGGAATGAAGTACGCATCCGGTTCCGCGTGGACGGTGTACTGCACCCGATAGCGGTACTAACCCGAGATAAATATCACCAGTTGCTGAGCTCAATCGCCATTGCGGCCAACGTCTCAACCGGGGTTGATATGGCGCAAACCGGTCATATTAATAAATCCTACCGTATGGCAACCGGTGAAGAGGTGACTGTCAACTTACGCGTAGAAACCGTACCTACCGTATATGGCCAAGACGTTGTTATGCGTATCTTCACGCTCAAAATGGAACTACTGCGCCTGGAAAATTTGGGGCTCAACGAGCGTGAACGCGCTGTCGTTGACGATATTATCCAGCATCCGACCGGCATGGTGCTTGTTGTGGGGCCGACTGGTTCGGGAAAGACGACCACGCTTTATTCCATTGTTAACACGCTGAATAGCCCTGAGCGCAAAATTTTGACACTTGAAGACCCCGTAGAATACTTTATGGAAGGCATCGTGCAGATTCCTGTGCACGGTGATACCCAGGTTACTGGCTTTGCCGAAAAGCTGCGTGCGGTGCTGCGACTTGACCCGGATGTCGTGATGGTCGGTGAGATCCGCGACCAAGATACCGCTAAAACCGCACTTCAAGCGGCGCTTACAGGACACTTGGTCCTGAGTACATTCCACGCCTCTAGTACGGCGGCGGCAGTGACACGTATGCTTGACTTCATTGGAATTAATCCATTATTCGCTTCGGCAATTCATCTTATTATGGCGCAGCGCTTGGTGCGTGTGCTTGACGACGAGAGCAAGCAGCCATATCAGCCGGATGAAGGCGTCAAAGCTCAACTGCAGCAAATTATCGATACATTACCACCTGGCGTGGAACGTCCCGACCTCTCCAATCTCACACTTTACAAACCCGGCAGTTCCGCAAAAAATCCGTTTGGTTACGTCGGTCAAATGCCCATCAGGGAACAGATGCAAATGACTCCCGGCGTCCAGGAACTGTTGCGGCTGCCGCCCAACCAAATCACCACCTCGCTACTCGAAGAGCGGGCTGTGCAGGACGGCATGATAACCATGTTGCAGGACGGCGTATTAAAAGTGATTGCCGGCAAGACTACGCTCGAAGAAGTATTCCGCGTTGTCGGATAGGTTTGACGCGGGAGGGAACGGCCTGACTATTTGGAGCCCGTCACGACTAGAAGAGGCTGGATCTCATTGGGATCCCAGTTGGTCTGGCCACAGTCAGGGACTGCTTCATTCGCCGGACGGGTCATGACCCAGGCATCGGCATTGTCATTGACCCAGCCATAGTATGAGCCCGAATTATCCGGAGTATTAAATCGAATTTGCAATGCCGTGTTGTGTAGCATAACGTCGCCTATGCTTTTGTAGCAATTAAGCGTAAAGAGTGTGTTTTTGTCCATTTTGCCTATTTCGGCGGAAGCCTGGTCGGCACTGTCCCGAACGGTCATTTCGCAGGTTGTGTCTTTGGCGAAAGTAAGAATGGTTACGCCCTTGGGACCACGGCGTGAATCGTCGAGCTCAGGCATGCGTGTGCATATTTTATCTTCACGGGGAAAACTTGTGGGAATAATGGGTGAAGGGGCCGGTGGTGGAGTCGTCGTGGGCGTTATTGCTTCAGTCGTGCGAGAGGCTTCTGGTACGGAATGTGGCTGGCCCTCGACGGAATTACTTCCGCAGGCCGTAAGCGCGCCAACGGCAGACAAAGCGACCATAGTTGACCTAAGTGTATTCATTGACTTTTTCATAATAATTATCCTAATGATTATAATACCACAAATATATTAAATATGCAATATTACTTTGGATAGGAATAGAGAGATAAATCAGCGGATAACGTCGGCAATCGCCTCCACAAGGCCCGGGGTGAATGGCGAAGGGATGACTTCGTTTGGACTGGGATCAGTGACTAAAGAAGCGATTACTTGGGCGGCCGCTATTTTATGATCATCGGTGATGGTCCGTACCCGGTTATCAAGGGCGCCCCTGAAGATGCCCGGAAATGCGAGCGAATTATTGACTTGGTTGGCAAAATCACTGCGGCCCGTAGCCATGACGGCTGCGCCGGCGGCCAAAGCTTCTTCAGGCATGATCTCGGGAATAGGATTTGCCATCGCAAAGATGATAGGGTTGGCGGCCATGGTCTTGATCATGTTTCCGGTTAGAAGGCCAGGTTTGGAGACGCCGATAAAAATATCGGCCCCCTTCAGTGCATCGCTCAGGCTGCCTGACAGATTGTTTGCATTTGTAAAAGCCAGCAATTTCTGCTTTTCGTCGTTCAGATCGGCACGATCACGCGAAATGATGCCTTTGCTGTCAACCGCAAGAATTCCAGCGCCTGGAGCATAAGTATGCAGTAGTTTAGTGATCGCGACTCCCGCCGCGCCGCTGCCTACAATCACGATGCGTGATGTATTTAAATTCCGGTTGGTTACTTTGGTGGCATTAATCAACCCTGCCAGCGTCACCACTGCCGTGCCGTGCTGATCGTCATGCATTACCGGAATGGATAGTTCTGTTTTAAGGCGCTCTTCGACTTCAAAACAAATAGGGGCGGCAATGTCTTCGAGGTTAATGCCGCCAAAGCTGGGAGCGATTGCTTTTACGGCGGCGACAATTTCATCGGCGGAATGTACATCGAGGACAATGGGCACGGCGTCGATCGCCGCGAAGTGCTTGAAAAGCATCGCTTTGCCTTCCATGACGGGTAGTGCCGCCAAGGGACCGATATTGCCCAAGCCAAGTACGGCCGATCCGTCGCTCACCACTGCCACACTGTTGCCCCGCCAGGTATAGTCGCGTACTTCATCCGGGTGCTCGGCGATATGGGTGCTGACGGCGCCGACACCTGGTGTGTAGTACACGCTCATTTTATCTCTTGTATCCAGCGTGTCCTTCAGTGCCAAGGCGATTTTTCCCCGTAGTTCTTTGTGTTTTCGCAGTGCTTCTTTAGCGTAGTCCATGCTATCCTCCAAGGTTTATAATTGTAGCATTTCCGCGTGGTCAGCGTGTAACTTTTGCTCGGTAATCATCCCATGCTACAGTAGTCATAGTAATCTGGAGAAGCTCATGGCAATACCTTCTATGGAAGCATTCAAATCGACAGTAGCGGAGCGGATGGAGCCGGGTTTCCGCTATCATGATCCGACAAATCTGGAGCGGAAAATACACATGACCGGCTTTGATATTCGCCTTCAAGGTGCGTATATAACCGGATGTTTTTTGCGTAATGATATCGATCCGCCCACTGAAGTGCTGTATACTCCTCCCGATTTATCGTTGGCCAAATTGGATGCCAGCCACGCCATGAGTCCTGTAGGGCGATCCATGGGCCTGGGTGGCCAGCACGGAATTCCAAGGTGGGCTGATTATGAGGTCGAGAACATGGAGGCATGGCCTGCGAGTGTCTTTCTTTTGGCGAGTACACCAGAAGACTTGCCTTCATTTCGCCGCGTTGTCGCGCTCGACGGCAAGCGGTTAACTATTGCGACGGAGCTGCATAACACCACATCGGATGATCTGGAGACGAGCTTGGGGGAGCATCTGTATTTTTCGTTGCCGGGCGGTAATGCCAAAGGTCTGCGCATTGGAACGAGCATCGAAACCCTGGAGGAACCCACTTGTCTCGATGAAATTATGCAAGGCAAAGCGCAATTTTGGCCCGATTTTAAGGGTAGCGCAGTCGTGGACTTTCCCGATGGCAAGCGTCTAAGTATTGAGAGCGCAATAATAGGCCGGGGCGATCGGCATCGGTACCAAAATGTACCCCTTGGTATGCTGCTGTGGCATCGCATAGGAACCGAGTCAATATGTATTGAACCGACGTTAGGCTATGCTGATGACGGCAAGGAAGGTATGAAAAATGATTTACTGAAGCTGTCGGCGGGCGGGGCGGTTGCACTCGAAACAAACATTCAGCTCATGTCCTAAAGTCTTTTCATCCGATAACAGATGTGATATACTTGATCGAAAGCAAATAGTAGTGTAAGGTTTATAGGTTATGGAATCTGTTATCCGAAAAATTGAAGAAAAGTTCAAAAAGAACGAAGTCGTCGATGTAAAAAGTGGCGACACTGTAAAAGTGCATCAGAAAATTAAAGAAGGCAACAAAGAGCGTGTCCAGGTGTTCCAGGGTCTTGTGATCCGCACCGACCGTAAAGGCAGCCACACCAGCCGCATTACGGTTCGCCGTATCGCCAGCGGTGTCGGTGTTGAAAAAAGCTTCTTGCTCCACAGTCCATTGGTTGTAAAGGTCGAAGTTACCAAGCGCAGCAAAGTCCGCCGCAACTACCTGACCTACATGCGTAGCCGCACCGGCAAGGCCGCTCGCTTGACTGGCGTTGTCTTTGACCGCGACAAAGTCAATACCGTAGTCGAAGCCAAGTCAAAGGTTGAAGAATCTGCGGCCGAAACCAAGGAATAGTACAAACGTATATAAAAAGAGCTTCGAGTGACGAGGCTCTTTTTATATACGTTCTATTATGCTGCTAAATCTAATTGATTGCGTAGCAGACTGAACTGTTGCAGAATAATGCCCTGCGTCGGATCGCCCGCAAGGATTGGTTGGCCGTCAATCATATGGAGCTCTGAATCTTTGCCGATAACGAGATTTCCCCAGCGAGAGGTGTCCGGAAGCGTCCGCGTCTCACGATACAGGCTTTCGCTTCGGTCCAAGAAATTGCCCAATCCTTCCCAGGCTTTTGGATGAAGACTTCTGAATGCAAAAAATGTTTCTTGGATAGGAGTGGCCGTACTTTGTTCAAAAAGATACGGGTCAATAAACGGCGTGTATGATTGGCGAACCTGAATGACATCCCTGTCTGGAAGCAGTGGGTGAGGTCTGATCGCTGCTGTTTCTGGTATGACCATACCTCCCAAATAAGTACGCATAAGATCATGGTCTGTTTGGCGCCGCTTTAGGCTAGCCTGGCGCTCGTCCTCTGTCTGGTGCATGCTCGCCGTATCAATTTTTATCACATCATCACCATCTCGCAACACGACCATATGCAGGCCGTTGCCTTCGATAAGAAATTTTCGCGGAGTAAAACGGACACCTGCAATCCGTGCCATAGTAGCAGGGAAAGATTGCACCGATGCGTTAATAAGCTTCGCTCCGAGCCTTTTCAGGAGATTCGGTTCATTGACAATCTGTTGTCGTCGTACTTCTGCCGCGAATGGATGAAGTGTGCTGGCCAAGTCAAGCTCAGTTAAGTTCCGAAATTTTGACATGTCCGTAATATACAACAATTAAAGAATTAGGCAAGTATTGATCCGTGTTATCATATAAATATGATTCTTGGGGTAGACGAAGTTGGACGTGGTTGTTTGGCCGGTCCGGTAGTTGCTGGGGCGGTCATTTTGGGTAAGCCTATCCGTGGCCTTAAGGACTCCAAAAAGCTTACTAAAGCTGAACGTGTCAAGTTTGACGCGCGCATCCGTGAGCGTGCGATAGCATTTGGCCTAGGCTGGGTGAGTCCGGCCGAAATAGACGCACTGGGCATGACCAAAGCCGTCAAACTGGCCATGGAACGGGCCGTTGCCGCGATAACGGCTGAATATGACGATCTTGTCATTGATGGGAATTATAATTATTTACCCCAGTATGACTGCAGTCGGACGCTAGTCAAGGCCGATGATCTTATTCCCGAAGTAAGCGCCGCCAGTATCATCGCTAAAGTCGCACGTGATGCATATATGACGCAAATGGCCGAACAGTTTCCAGACTATAAATTCGACTCTCATGTCGGTTATGCTACGCCTGCACACCGGGCTGCTTTGTTGGAATTTGGCATTTGTGAACTTCACCGTCGATCCTTTGCACCAGTCCGTGCTATTGTCTAGCGCGTGACGACATTTGATACGGGCAGGCGTGCCGAGGCAGCGGCCGCCGCCTTTTTAGAACTAAAAGGCTGTACCATCGTGGCGCAGAACTGGCGTAACCGCTGGTGTGAGATTGACATAGTAGCGATGCGTGAGGAAACAATATATTTATGCGAAGTAAAATACCGCTCACACACGCGTCAGGGCAGCGGGCTTGATTACATCACACCTAAAAAACTCAAGCAGATGCACTTTGCGGCAGCACACTGGATGGCGCGGCATACTTGGCCTGGCATGTATGAACTTTGCGCTATCGAAGTAAGCGGCCTTGCATTTCGGGTGACGGCGGTAGTACGTGATCTGTAATCGTCGCTATTTGATGTATTTGGCTAGATGCTGTTCGACTGCGTCGATGTCACGCTCTAACCAGCTGACGCGGTTTTGGATTTCTTCGATGCCCATCGAAATATTGCGGGCAAGGGCCAGATCGTCCTGCATAGGTTCAAAAAACGCACGGTATTCCTGGAGTAGCTTGCCGGTATTGAAGGCGTTCGCCGCGTAGCGGGGGAAATAGTCATATGATTTGTCGCCAGCAAATGTGACTTTGATCCAGTCCCAGTTATCCTGTAGCCATTTCCAGCTGACGTCGCGCGAATAGCGGTTGCGCAGCAAGTAAGCCAGCCAGCGCATCAGATCCTGCGGTCGCACCTTATTGGCATCTTTCAGCCGGCCAAGGAGTATTTGGATATTTTTTGGAACTTTAGTTGTCGTGAGGGCGCCGATAATATCATATTTAAGGTCGACGTTACTGGTTTGTTCTTCCAGGCCAATCAAATATTGGAAACTATCCAGAGCATCACGTCGAACTGCCGCGCTCATGATGATGGAGCGAAGTTCGGCAGGTACGGCTGATGGATCGGTTTTGTACGCCGCAAAGAGGTCCAGCGCTTCAGTCACGATATTCTCATCTTCGGCGTACACGCCGAGGCTAGTAATAGTGGCGCGCAGTTTGGTGTCCTGCACCTCTTCGCCTGGCTTTTCCGCCCAGCCGAGACGGGCAAACTGCTTGCTGATGAGTTTTTTGATGAGTGCCTTGATAGCGGGTTCGATGTTAGGTCGTGCATCGATGAATCGGCGGCAGTCGGCAATAATAAGCGCCATAATGTCCCAGACAGGCTCGCGGTCTTCGTCGGCAAAGCGTTCCAAAAGCGCCAGTGTTTTGGCAAAAGATAATTCACCGGCGCGGGCCAGCATGGAATTGTCGCTCAGCAGCATGAGCCGCTCTGCCGAGCCAAGCTGTTTTTGATCGATGAGCGTGGCTATCGCCTCGACGTGGGCATCCTGAGTGTAGTGGACGATATAGTGGCCCGACGCACCTTGATTTATGCGGACGTATTCTGGATGCTGCAATGTTGCCTTTGTTTGCGGAGAGTCAAGCAGGGCGGGGAGGTCGGTACGGTCGCTCAAAAGCGGCACGGGCCAGACGCGTTCGGTATCTGATTTGGCCGGGTCAAGTAAGAAGTGCTGCTGGCCGATTTCCAGATTCGAACCCTTTTGATTGACCTTGATAACCGGGAAGCCGGATTTCAAAAGCCATGGATTCATAAAGGCCGCAACATCTTTACCGCTGGCCGCACCAATGGCATTCCAGAGGTCATCGCCGGTAGTATTGCCATAAGCGTGTTTTTTGAAATAGGCAGTGAGCCCGCGGCGGAAGTCGTCTTCGCCGATGTATTGCATAAGCATGCGCAGCAGCCGACCGCCTTTTGCGTACACTATGGACGGGTCAAAAAGCGATGATATTTCGTCCGGGTGGTGTACTTCGGTTTTAACCGCCTGTACCCCGGCTATTGAATCACGGCGCAGTGCTGACAATCCTTCGACGGTGATAAAGCTGTTCCAAATTTCCCAGTCGGGGAATAGTGCGTCGGTGGCAACGTATTCCATGACATTGGCAAAGCTTTCGTTAAGCCAGAGGTCGTCCCACCACTGCATGGTTACCAGATTACCAAACCATTGATGTGACGTTTCGTGGCATATAACGGTGGCGATAAGTTCGCGGCTGCTTTGGGATGTGGTTGCCGGTTCGGCCACCAGGCAGACTTCACGGTACGTTATGAGGCCCCAGTTTTCCATGGCACCGCTCGAAAAATCAGGAAGAGCGATGTGATCGGCTTTGGGTAGCGGATAGGGGACGCCGAAGTAATCATTAAAGAATTCTATGCAGCGTTTCGCAACGTCCAGACTGAAATCGAGCGACTCCGGGGAATGCGCTTTGGTGGCCCACACGCTTACATCGACGCCGTCAGTGGTCTTGGTAGTTTTGGACTGCAGATCACCGTAGGCGAACGCCAGCAGATAGGTCGACATTCGTGGCGTAGTGTCAAAAGTAGTGACCAAACGGCCATCTTTTTCGGCCTGGGTTTTGATAGGGGTATTGCCTAAAATAGCTTCACCTTTCGGCGAAATGACCGTCAGGTCAAAGGTGGCCTTGGCCGCCGGCTCATCGATACAGGGAAAGGCCTCTCGGGCGTGATGGCTTTCAAATTGGGTGGCGATGAGTGCTTGTTTTTTGCCGTCGATCTCATAGTAACAGGGATAGACACCGTGCATGCCGTCGGTGATTTTGCCGGTAAAATGCATCGTTATAGTGTATTTGCCGGGATAGAGCATTTCGTCTGCATGCAGCCGCACTTCGTTAAAGCTTTGATGGTGGCTGATGCGACTGGGGGTGATTACGCCCGGCGACTTTTTGTCGTGACGTACAATTTCTGCCCCTGTTATTTGCAGATCTTTTTGATGGAACGTTAGTCGCTGGCTGGGTCGTCCAGTCTTTTGGCCTTCAATAACAACCGTGCCGCTTAAGCGCATGGTATCGCGGTCGGGATGCAGTTGAATGGTATAATTTTTTGGCTCAAAACTCTCAAAGAGCCGCTTCACTTTTTTGCTCATTATCCCATTCTACCACGAGCGCCAGAGAGAGGGACTCTTGATTGTAGCTCATAAAGATGTTATAATATATAGCTTATGACCGGTGAATTGCTACCAGCTCAAAATCAATTATCTGGTCCGGAAGCGTATGACGCCCCCCGGTCCGCTCTTCAGGACTACCACGATGCGCTTCAGGCTTGTTATGATCTGCCCGCGCAACAGCAAGAATTCGCTTCTATAGTGAGCGATGCGCTTCAGGCGACGCCCATTGCCGAAGATCGTGAAATTGTAAAGGTCGTCGCCGGAACTTTGCATTGGCAGTTTTTTGGCGAATTTGGCGGCCCTTTGCCGGAGGGCTGGGTGCAATCGGCGGGGTTGTCGATATACCCTGACGATGCTGTGCTTGCGCCGGTTTCATATACTGCCGGCTATAAGGCGTTCGATAACAAGCGTATAGAGGTACTTTCGCAGAAGCGGGCAAAACAGCGTGAGGCCCATGCCAACAGGCTCGCCCCGTACATTGAGGCGGTTATCAAGGATTCCGAGAAATACCGCGAAATCCAGAGCTATGCGGTAAGCGACCCGCGCCAGCTACAAGATAGACCACTTTCCGACGAGGCTTACCGTGTCCGCGAAGCGCAGATTGAAGGCAGGGCGCGACAAAAATTTCAGCTTCCGTCCAGCGCATCGTTCCGGCTTGATGGAGCGGCTTTTAAGGCCGTAAACAATGAAAAGAAGGTCCTGCATATTACAAGCGATCCCACAAAAGCCGCGTACGAGTCGCCCTTCGACATTCTGCGAAAAGAGATCGCCAAGCATGCACCCGAGGACCTACAAGGTCGTTTCAAGGGAAGTGGTGATATTACGCTTCATCATGTCGGGTATAAAGACGGAAAACTGATGGCAACCTTCGAGCAAATGGACTACGCGGGGAAAAATATGGTTCATCAATCTCCGCTTCAGATACTCAATTTGGCAACCATGATGGGATATGGGGGTACTACTAAGCCTGGCCGAGAGATGGAAGAAGTCTTTCTGAGTCACGTAATATCCGGAGCATTCAGACCCGGTGTAGATAGTAATGATTATAATGCCTGGCTTGAGTCCTGCGCCCGTGCGGCGTCCCATGATCCGCGAATGGTGACTCGCGTCTTAGGGGTTGATGAGCTGAGGGATAACCGGGTGACGGTGCACTTGCGACAGACTATCGCTCCCGTACAGGAAGAGGAGATAGAAGTAGAACCGCGCCTAAGACACTCCTCACTTGCCGAAAAAGTATCTATTACCAGCCGTCAGGAAATGAGGGAACGGGAACGCAAAGTTATTGGTCACGTATGGTATGCCCCTCATGCCGCAGACCGTCAGCGCAGGGTGATTGAATCGCGTCCTCGCCGCGAGGAATTCGAACCATTCGATCCGTCAAGTGCGGATATAGTATTCACGACTGCATCCGAATCCGAGGTGTTTACGGATGCAGAGCCCTTTGTGGCCGGCTTTGTTTTAAAGGGTTATGATGAACATTCCCGCGCCTATGCCTTCGTACGGGAGCCATTAGGAGACCCTGCCGTCAAGCAGCGTATTGCCCTGCCCGTAGAAGGAGCCGCCCGGTTGGCATCGACATACGCCGCCCTTGGTTTAAACAAACTGGCGGAAGAGATGGGGCGAAGCCCCAGCCCGACGCTCGACGATCTGGAACTGCTTATCATAAAACATGGCAAATACGTGTTTGGCAAAGATAAAGAACAAGCCACGGACATTCAGCACTTACAAGACCTTGCTCAATTTATTGACAGGAGCAGCGGAAAATTACTCGTGCAGTGCGATGGCTCAAACACGTCCTTTAAACTATCCGCCAACCTGGCATTTGGCAGACAAGTCGTCAGAACTATAAGCGGGTACCCAATCGAAGGCTTGAGCGGAGTAGTGACAAGCATGCCGCACAGGCAATCGATATACGAAAATGAGGGACGGATGGTACTCTACGACGCCACACCATACCCAAATCAAATGATGAGGGTCATTGCCAGCCATTTTCGCACAAAGCCCGCGGGAGAGCCTTATTACAATCGCCACACACCAGTAAATATTCGGCACCAGGTGCTAGAGGTCATGGAGCAGCCGGTAGTCACCGCCGAAGTGAAACAAAAGGCTGGAATGCTGGCAATGAAATCTCAAGCCGAGCAGTTTGAGAGTCAACTGCGCGATCAATTCAAAGCGCAAGACTTTGAGGGGTTATTTAAAAAGCTGCAGGGCGATAAGGCGTACCCTATTTTGCGAACATTGCTCCTAATGCGTGAGGCGGGCGAGGGGAATGCAGACCTTGCGGCTATAGCGACCCACAGAGAATTTCTAATCAATATACAGAAAGCTACTCACGAAGAGCGCCGTACTTGGGGCTATACCGGCTATGAAACCATGCTTGGCTATCTAATAAGTAACACGCAGATCATCTATGACGCGGCCGTTCGGCATTGACGTTCTTGGGTTCATGTGATACATTAAAAGCGTTCAGGTCGGCCGCAGCGGTCGGCTTTTTTCGTATCAGAACCTTGAAATAGAGATATAACAAGAAAGGACCAAAATCATGCAAGATTTAGACATGAAACAATTGGCACTGGCCATCCGCGCCATCGCCGAAGAAAAAAACTTACCGGAAGAGACAGTTCAAGAGGTTGTTGAGCAGGCATTGGCTGCCGCTTACCGCCGCGATTACGGTGAACGCGAGCAAGAAGTCCGCGTAACAATGAACCTCAATACCGGCGAGGTTGACGCCTATGTCGCCAAAGAAGTGGTCGAGGTGGTTGAAAATCCGGCTTATGAGATCAGCTTGACCGATGCCCAGGCCATGAAAAAGGATGTCGTTTTGGGAGATATGGTCGAAACGCACGACACTGTTAATAACTTCGGCCGTGTTGCGGCTCAAACTGCTAAGCAGGTTATTTTGCAGCGTCTCCGTGAAGCCGAGCGTGAGATCGTGATGAACGAATTCCAGGACAAAATCGGTACTGTTATCAACGCTTTGGTCGGCCGTGTCGAAGGCAATATTGTGCGTATGGAACTTGGCAAAGCCCAGGGTATCATGCCTCGCAGCGAACAAATTCAGGGGGAGCGTTACTATCCCGGGCAACGCCTAAAAGTGTTCCTGAAAGATGTTGAGCGCGGCCCCCGCGGTCCGCAACTGGTCGTTTCCCGCGGCAGTACGCAGTTTATCGAGTGGCTGTTCCGGGCGGAAGTGCCCGAAATGGACAGCGGTGCCGTCGAAATCAAGGGCATCGCCCGCGAAGCCGGGGTCCGCACCAAACTGGCCGTACATAGCACCGTTCCTGGCGTAGATCCCGTCGGTACATTCGTCGGTGGCCACGGCACCCGCGTTAATGCGGTCATGAGCGAAATCGGTGAACAGGAAAAAATCGACATCATCGTGTGGGACGAAAACCCTGTTGCGTATATCACGAACGCGCTCAGTCCTACCAAGGTCGTCCGGGTCGAACTCGATTCCGACACTAAAAAGGCCAAGGTACTTGTTCCAGAAGATCAATTGAGTATCGCCATCGGTAAGGGTGGCCAGAATGTTCGCTTGGCCAGTAAGCTAACCGGATACGAGCTCGATATCGCGGCCGAAAAAGAGGCTACTGCTGCGGACGAAAAGACTGATAAAAAAGAAGCTCCCGTTAAGCCGATTGCTCCGAAGCTCAAAAAGAAGAGTGAGCTTGAAAACAGTCTGCTGGAAGCTATTGAAGAACACGGCGAATAGCCTGGGTTTGCATGCGCGGGAAACTCTTTCAGCAAAATGTTCATGCACTCGTTGCCGAGCATTCACTAGGCCGGCCGGCACCAATTCCGATATTCGACAAGGCTGAAATGGGGAATCTACTGCTTAATCCATTTCCTGGCCTTAGTTTACGCTACCGATATACTATGTCAGAGCGGTCGGATAAGCATACGCTGCAAGAAGCACGTGCCATTAGGAGTTTGCTTTTTGGCTCTGTTGGCCGGCCCCTGGAAAATGGTTGTCCCGACTACGGGCGTCCACGACTCGGCTTTGTAGCACTACTTGAAATTAACTTTTCTGATGACGGCCCGCACAAAACAGACGTGGTCTGTATAACGACAGGCAATGCACCGGACGCGCAGCTTCATGTGCGGTCCGTGCACCCTATCGATGTCATAAGCACCGATAAACGGGGTGTGCTCTACGAAGATACAGAAGATGTGGAGCAAGATGTCTTTGTATCGGCGACCGACGAGCCGTCCCGATTGGGCAGCCTGGTGTTGGTAGACCACTTTACTCCTATTGTACTGCCAGAGTAGTGAGGATATCTTCTTAATTAGCACTCTTGACTCAGGAGTGCTAATTTAGTTATTATAGAGACACAAAGGTGCAAGAGCACGTAAGAAAGGGGCACCCTATGACGCCTGGATCACAAGATTTTCAAGACTTTTTGAATCATCTGACCAATAATGCGCTGCAAAGCTTAAAACACGCCGACGCGATTGCGCGCAGTTTTGGCAGTGCGTACGTTGGTACGGAGCATTTACTGCTTGGCCTGCTGGCTCAAGACACCAGCATGGGGGCAAAAGTTTTGGAGGGCGTCGGCGTGACGCTTGAGCGAGCCCGGGTTGCCCTGAATCTTACTCCAAAAACAGTCACCGTTAATGCGGGCGCAAAAGGCTTGAGTGAAACGGCCAAGCTAACACTGCGGATGGCCTATGACAGCGCCCAAGATTACGGTCAGGAATTTTGCGGCACAGAACACATTCTGCTCAGCATTTTGACGCAAAAAAATGCCCGTGCTACGGTATTGCTCCGCGATATGCAGATCGACGTCGATGCGCTGGTAAATGACCTGGAACAAATGATGAGCCGCCAGCAATACGATGACGACGAGGGCCAAAGTTCGACGGATACGCGTCGCCGCGGTAACCGCAAGGGCCGCAAAACTGCCCTTGATTTTTACGGCACTGACATTACGGCCCAGGCCCGCAGCGGCAAACTCGACCCTGTCGTTGGCCGTGAGGCACAGATCCGCCGTGTTGTTACTATTTTGAACCGCCGTACCAAAAATAATCCTGTGCTTATAGGTGAGCCGGGTGTGGGCAAGACCGCTATCGTCGAAGGCTTGGCACAGCGTATCGTTGCCGAAGATGTGCCTGATAGTCTGCTCGACAAGCGTATTATCATGCTCGACCTGGCCGGCATGCTGGCCGGCACCAAGTACCGCGGTGAATTCGAAGAGCGCCTGAAAAAGGTGATGTCCGAGCTGGAAGCTGACAAAAAGACCATTGTTTTTATCGATGAGCTGCATTTGATTGTTGGTGCAGGCGCCGCGGAAGGTGCTATGGATGCGGGGAACATCTTAAAACCGGCTTTGGCCCGCGGCAAGATCCAAGTAGTCGGCGCAACGACAACCGCCGAATATTCCAAGCACATAGAAAAAGATGCGGCTTTGGAACGCCGCTTTCAGCCCGTGCAAGTGCCCGAAACGACCGTGCCGGAAACTCTCGCTATCTTAAAAGGCCTCCGCAAACACTACGAAGAATTTCATGGTGTTAAAATCAGCGACGAAGTACTAGACGACATAACCCGGCTGGCAAAGCGCTACATCCATGACCGTTTTATGCCCGACAAGGCCATTGACTTAATGGACGAAACTGCGGCGCACCTCCGCGTTGACAAAGGTAAAACCAGCCCTGAAGTCCGACAGCTGCAAAAAGAACTTAAACTAACCAATGTACGTATCGATGAAGCGGTTGACGCCGAAGACTATGAACGCGCCGCCAAGGCCAAACAACGCGCCAGCCAGATTAATGAAGAACTCGAAAAGATCCAAAAGAGCACCAAGGCCGAAAAGCGGATTGATATTACCAGTGAAGATGTGGCCGAAGTCGTATCGCGCATCACAGGCGTGCCCGTCAAAAAAGTAATCCGGGCCGAGGCAAAATATCTGCTTGGACTGGAAAAAACACTTGGTAAGCACGTTATTGGCCAGCATGAAGCTGTCGAGGCGGTGGCGCGTGCAGTGCGCCGCAACCGTTCTGGTATCGGCAGCGAAAAGCGACCCATCGGTTCATTTATTTTCTTGGGACCCACAGGTGTGGGTAAGACCGAATTGGCTCGTGTATTGGCCCGTGAATTCTTTGGCTCCGACGATGCGCTCATCAAGATTGACATGAGCGAGTTCGGCGAACACCACAATGTCGCCCGCCTGGTCGGTGCGCCTGCGGGCTACGTAGGTTATGATGAGGGTGGCCAGCTTACCGATAAAATCCGCCGCCAGCCCTATAGCTTAGTGCTCTTCGACGAGATCGAGAAAGCACACCCGGACACCTTTAATATGCTCCTCCAGATTCTGGAAGACGGTGTACTGAGTGACGCCAAGGGCCGCAAAATCGACTTCACCAATACCATTGTCATCATGACGAGCAATGTAGGTGCCGAAAAATTGCAAAAGGAAGCCGATTTCGGATTCCATGCCACCAATAATACCGACATGAAAGACCTGGACAGTCTGCACGAACGCAATAAGGACAAGGTTCTTGATGATCTGAAGAAGGCTATGCGGCCGGAGCTGCTAAACCGCATCGACAAGACTCTGGTGTTCCGCGCCCTGACCAAAAAAGACATTCACCGCATCATCGACCTGCAGATAAATGAACTCCGGGCACGATTGCAGCGTCATGGGCTCGGCATACAGCTAACACCCGCTGCCAAACAGCACCTCCTAGACAAAGGTTATGACGCCAAAAATGGCGTTCGCCCGCTGCGCCGGCTGATCCAAGACACTATCGAGGACCACATTGCCGCCGAACTACTGGACGGTTCTTACGAAAAAGGCCAGATTGTGCGCGTGAGCGCCAAAAATGGCAAGCTCGAATACCAAACGACTGCCGAATAGTCAAATCTTTCAAAGCCAAACGAATTGCAGGTAAAGCCTCAAAAACATGGCCGGCAAGTATATCGGACCACCGTTAAAATGGTACAATGAGTAGCATGAAATTCCTCCGCCGCTTATGGCCGTATGCACTGCTCGTGCTGCTTGTCGCCGCCAATGTGGTTGCATGGTCTCAGCGTCAGAATATTGCTGATTGGTGGCGCCTGCGCGGCTATGAACCGCCTGTCGAGATTGCCGTGCTGGTGCATGATGCTTCGATGACGGCCTATGGCCAAAAGCTGTTCTACATCAATCATCCTTCACTCGAAGACAAAGAATCATTCAATCAGCATTGTTCCGATAAAGGCGAAGAAACGGTGGTTTTGGGTTGTTATCGCGGGGATCGCCTAGGCATCTACCTGTATGCTGTAACCGACGAGCGCTTACGCGGCGTGCGCCAGGTTACGGCAGCGCACGAAATGCTCCATCAGGCCTATGATCGGCTGAGTAGCGAGGAACGGTCGCACATAAATATTCTTCTGCAGCAGTACTACGAAACTTCGCTCAAAAATGATGACATCCGAAAAAAAGTCGATAGTTATCGGAATCACAAAGATGCCGATCTAAACAACGAAATGCACTCGATTTTTGGCAGTGAAGTCCGCGATCTGACCCCGGAACTTGAGACATACTACAGAAAGTATTTCAGTGACCGCCAAAAAGTGGTAAGCCTGAGCGAGGCATACCGCGGTGAATTTACCCACCGCCAAGAGCTGGTGGAGCGATATGACGCCCAGCTCGACACGCTCAAAGCCCAAATTAATGCCAACAAGGCTACGCTCGAAGCTGACCTCGGTTTCCTGAAGTCCAAAGAAAAAGAAATTAATCAGGATGTTAGCAATCAGGATCAAGCCTCCTATGAGGCTGATGTGCGGTCATACAATGCTACAGTTAACGCATATAATGCGCTGCTTACCACTACGCGGAAGCTCATTGATGAATACAATAAGATTGTCGGTGAGCGCAACGATATTGCGATACAAGAACAGCAGCTTCAAAAGGCGCTTGATAGCCGCTTGGATTCGCCGCCGTCCAAGCAATGATACAATAGACAGGCGATATGGCTAAAAAGAATGTTCGATTTGTTTGTAGCAATTGTGGTGCCTTTACGTCTAGCTGGGCGGGGAAGTGTCCTTCTTGTGATGCCTGGAATACCCTGCAGGAAGAATTAGTTATGAGCATGGGTGGCCCTTCCGGTGGTGCCAGTGGTGGCCGCACGTTAACGCCGAGCTCTGTCGGAGCATCGGTGCAGCGCGATCAAAGGCGCCTCGTCAGCGGTATACCCGATGTCGATACGGTATTGGGCGGCGGCGTGGTCGTGGGCAGTGTGAATCTTATCGCCGGTCAGCCTGGTATTGGTAAAAGTACGTTGCTATTACAGTTGGCCAGTGCTTTGGCTAAAAAATACAAGGTACTATATGTCAGCGGCGAAGAATCCGCTCATCAGGTAGGACTCCGTGCCGAGCGGCTGGGCATCCCCGCCTCATCAAAACTTGAACTGGCTACCAGTACAAGCGCCGATGACATCACTGCCACTATTGCAAGCAAAGCCTATGAGTTGGTGGTCGTTGACTCTATTCAGACGGTTTCGGTGGCGGCTATCGGCTCGGCTGCAGGAAGCATTGCGCAGATCACCAATAGTACACAGCTCATTCTCAACACCGCCAAACAGGCGAATACGGCTGTTATTCTGGTTGGTCATGTGACTAAAGAGGGCGCTATTGCCGGCCCCAAGGTGCTGGAGCATGTCGTAGATGTTGTGCTGCAACTGGAGGGCGACCGTTACGGAGGTTTTAAGGTGCTTCGTGCCACGAAAAACCGCTTCGGCCCTACCAGTGAAGCGGGCATTTTTGAAATGGATGAACAGGGTTTAAAGGCCGTCGAAAACCCCTCTGCGGCATTGCTGTCGGAGCGTCAGATTAGTGATGGCTCCATCGTACTCGCCACAATAGAAGGTACGCGCCCGTTACTTGTTGAAGTGCAGGCACTTGTAAATAAGACCAGCTACGGGTATCCTAAGCGCGCGGCCAGTGGCATCGACCTTAACCGGGTCAACTTGCTGGTAGCAATGTTGGAGCGACGTACGAAACTATCACTGGCAGACCAGGATATTTATATTAATATTGTCGGTGGCATGCGCATTACCGAGCCGGCGGCCGACCTGGCGGTCTGTATGGCGATCGGTTCGGCCGCCAAGGGCCTGCAGCTGCATAAAAATGCCGTTGTTTTTGGCGAAGTCGGTTTGTCCGGCGAAGTCCGACATGTGCCCTATATCGAAAAGCGGCTGGCGGAGGCCAAAAAATTAGGCTTTGAAGCGGCTATTGGCCCGCTGCAGAAGCAGGGTAAAAAGCTTCCCCTACTCGAAGGCGTCCGCGACGTGCGCACCAGTCTTAACCAATTTTTAGAAAAGGACAATGATGCTTGATATTATTCAAACAATTTTTTTAATCTTTCTGGCATGGTTTATTGTAGCCCGGAAAAATATAGGTATGGCACAGCTCTTTTCAAAGCGCCGAAAGGTAATCTTGGACAGCTGTGCACTGATCGATGGCCGTATTATAGAGATTGTTAATAGCGGCTTTATCGCCGATGAGTTAGTTATCCCGCAATTTATACTGAATGAGCTACAGCTGCTCGCAGATGGTGGCGATGCCCATAAAAGGGAGCGGGCAAGGTTTGGTCTTGATATCGCACACCAATTGCAAGACGCATCACCGGTCACGGTCACTATTGACCGCACCATCTTTCCCGAGGCAAACGCCATCGATGACAAGCTTGTACTGCTTGCCAAAAAGAGCAACGCCCGACTATATACCACCGACTTTAATCTGGGCAAAGTTGCTGCAGTCGAGGGCATAAAGGTGCTTAATATCAATGAGCTGGTTCAGAGTCTGCGCCCCATCTCGCTACCTGGTGAGACTTTGACTATCAAGATCATCCAAAAAGGCAGCAATCAGGGTCAAGGTGTAGGCTATTTAGAAGATGGAACTATGATTGTCGTCGACGGTGCCGCTAAGCATATCGGACGATCAGTACCTGTCACGGTGACCCGCATGCATCAGACAATGGCTGGAAAGATGGTATTTGGCCAAGTCCGCGAAGAACGCCGTAGCCAACCCGAGGCAGCAAAAACTCCCGTACCTGCAGTTCAATCCGGTGCCGCTACGGCCAAGCATCGGGTAATGACTATTCCCAAAATGGCTTCTGGCGTAAAGAAATCAGTGATGAGCGGCGCTGCTGCACATGGAACGGGCGACAAACTGCATGGTCGTCTGCAGAAGCTCCGCCGCAGGCCCGCCGTCATAAATTAAACTATCACTCTACAGGTCGCAAAAACCCGGGAATTATCCCGGGTTTTTGTTTTAGTCTCGTCCACGACGGCCTCTGCCGTTCCCCGGATCGGGGTTGTTAGGGATTGCCCGGCGACGGGCTTGATCCTCCTGTCATGGTTACGGCTGGTGTGCTGTCTGAACCCCCATATAGGACACTATCGGTTACGCGCGCTTCTACGGGAACAGTGCCCGAAGAGGTCGGCTGATATGTAAACTGTACGGTGCTCGGAGACGAAGATACTTGTTGCGACTGAACCTGCTGCCCATTGACCCACAACTCTACGATTCCTGGGAATTTATCGCCGGAGAGCGGGTGCGTTCCCTGTGTGACCGTAACCGTAAAGACACAACTAATATTACAAATGTTCGTGCCGCCGGCAGCTGTAAGGGTAATTTGCGGTTTTACATCGTCGCATTTATGAATATCGTCTTGATCGGTTGTTGATGATCCAGTGGTGCTCTTTTTGTTCATGAAGGTATCGACCGAAAAGGCGTTATCGTTTGCATTGCCCTGGTTTTCTTTGGCCGCGTCAGGAGTACACGATGTGGCGATTTTGCCTGAAACTTTGTCGATAGTTTGGGAGCCCCCCGTTTGTTTGGTGGTTTGCTTGAACCATGATGGAAAAATGTCATTACTTGGGCTGGGAATACTTTCGCCAAGGTTAGAAACTTTGCTGCGGATTACGTAGGCCGGCAATGTTTTGAGCCCAGCTGGTGCGACCCAGTTAGAGGCTTTGAGGTCGGCATGCGCGGCCTGCATCCATCCTTGGACGATCGGCTGAGTCATGTTTTCCATGGCACCGGTCATTTCTTTTTGACGTTGGTGTTCCCCTACCCAGACAACGGCGGTGTATTGAGTCGACCAACTGGCCATCAGACCGTCCTTGGCATCATTGGTCGTACCGGTCTTAACGGCGAAGTGCCAATCTTTGTAGTGGTGGAATTTACGACTGGCTGGCAGGTAGCTGGCTTGTGGATCGGACAGCATATCATTAACGATGTAAGCAGTGTCAGCCTTTAGTACGCGCTTTGGCTTGGCTTTTTCTAGCTCAATGGGCTTGCCTCGCGAATCAGTGATGCTAAGCAAGTACGTTTGTGGCAGGGCCTCGCCCATACGCGCAAGTGTGCCCAGGGCATTCGCATGCTCATCGAGATGCAAGAACGCACCGTCACCGATGGCCGACGAGCCATAGCATGTGCCGCGGCTGTAAGTGGTGTCACCTGTTGGTGGACAGCGGTAGCCGCTCTTTAGCCCCATAGCCTCGGCGGTTGTGCGAACCTTTTCGGAGCCAACCATCAACATAGCCTTAACAGCCGGCACATTTCGCGAGCCGCCCAGCGCGTAGCGTATTGTTATTGGACCTGGGAAGCGGAAATCATAGTCCTGAAGACAATTACCGCCGTCTTTGGGGCGATTTTTGTTGGTGCAGGGGTAACCGGGCAGGGCGCCCTGAGAGTCATATATAACCGAGCCAGCGCCGACATTTTCGGATTCATTGATGAGCGTAGCATAGTCGTAAGGCTTGAAGGTAGAGCCGGGAGGAAGCCATTCTTTGGCGTAATTTACTTCCCTAAAGCTTGAATTCATATCAAAGAAGTTCGGCCCGCCTACGAGAGCGACTACTTGGCCCGTCTTGTTGTCGGCCGCTACGAATGCAGCCGTGTCGCCGCCTTGGCGTTTGATCTGGGCCATGCCTTTAGTAACTTGTTTTTCGGCAAGATCCTGCAGTTTCAGATCTACAGTAGTTGTGACTTTCCAGCCGCCGCGTTGTACGGTTTTAGTGCCAAATTTTTCTTCTAGCTCCTGCTTGGCGGAGAGTACGAAGAACGGTGCTTTAATGCCATCATATTTGGGCAGACTTTCTTTGACGTTGCCGGCAACGTCGACGGCTTTTGCTTCGTCTGCTTCGGCTTTGGTGATCATCTTTTGGTCAAGCATTTGATCGATAATGTAGTGTGTGCGGCCGACAAGCGCCTCTTTTTCATAGATGGGGCCGTATGGCGAGTAATAGGATGGTGCCTGCGGAATGGCTGCAAGCATGGCCGATTCGGCCAGGGTTAGGTCTTTGGCGCTCTTGCCAAAGTAGTCACGAGATGCCGTTTCTACGCCGTACTGCACGTTGCCATAAGGTGCGATATTGAGGTAACCGGTCAGGATATCATCTTTAGAATACTCGCGTTCCAGTTCGACGGCGAGAATTAACTCTTTAAATTTGCGGCCGAGCGAACGGTCCAGGGTCCAGTTCATGTTAATTTTGACCAGCTGCTGGGTAATGGTTGAGCCACCTTGTTTTGCCCCGCCTTTTTTGAATACGTCATTAATACCGGCTCGGGCAATGCCGGTGACATCGAACGCGCCATGTTTGTAGAAGTTTTTATCTTCGATAGCGATCGTTGCTTGTTTGACGTATTTGGAAATATTTTCGGAAGTTACGGGCACGCGTTTGACGGCGTCGTAGTCCTGCCATAAAACGGTTTGACCGGTGCGGTCGTAGTAGGTAATGCTGCCTCCAAGTTCATTGCCGGAGATGTCTTTAATGTTGGGCAGGTCTTTGCGGAAGTAAGCGAATACGCCGACCATTAATAGGAAGCAGACAACTATGCCGACACCCATGATTTTGAGCGCCATGATCGCACCCTCACGGCTAAACCAATATTTGGCGACGCGTTTGGGGTGCAGGCGGTAAGCCATGCGTTTCCAAGGGTTCTTTGGCAGAGAGCTCAGGTAAGCTGCGCGTTTGCGGGCTTTTGCTTCACGGCTGGCACGCACACGTTCACCGAGGCTGCGATTTAATTTGATGGTATTTCCACTTTTGGTCGTGTAGACGCTCTTGCTTGGCCGGCGTCGTCCGGGGCTTTTTTGGGAATCGAACATCCTTAGTTTTGCTCCATATGGCTATAATTACTGGTCATCATTATAGCAAACCTCAACTAATAGCATGCAAATTAAACAAGAGATATGCAGCATTTCTCCAGTCTGAGGTATACTAGAGTGGATTATGAGTATGACACTTTCAGAAGATTTAGCGTGGCGCGGTCTTATAAAAGACAAAACTTTTGACGATATAACATGGCTGGATGTGCCCAGGACATTTTATCTTGGGGTCGACTGCGGGTCGGCGAATAGTCTCACCATTGGTAATTTGGCGATTTTTTTGGTCGCCAAGCGGCTAGCTAAGGCGGGCTGGAAACCAGTTCTATTGGTGGGCGGTGCGACGAGCCTGATCGGTGATCCGGGTGGCAAAGACCAGGAACGTGAACTGAAAAGCCGCGAAGAGATAGCGTCCAATATAAAAGGGATAAAGGCGCAAGTCAGTAAACTGTTTGAAGGACGGGAATTTGAGTTGGTTGATAATTACGACTGGTTCCGCGGTTTGGGATATTTGGACTTTTTACGTGACGTCGACAAACATTACAGCATGACCGAACTGGTGCAGCGTGATTTTATCGCAACACGTATAGGTGAAGGCGGCAGCGGCATCAGCTACGCCGAATTCAGCTACAGTCTGATCCAAGGCTACGATTACTGGCATCTGTCTAAAAATAAAGGCGTAGAGCTGCAGATTGGTGGGTCTGACCAATGGGGTAACATGCTTTCTGGCGTCCCGCTGATTCGTAAAAAGGAAGGCAAAGAAGTTCATGCCTTTAGTATGCCGCTCGTCATCAATAAAGCTACGGGTAAAAAATTCGGCAAAAGTGAAGAGGGTGCCGTGTGGCTGGATCCAGCTAAAACCTCGCCCACACAGTTTTATCAATTCTGGATTAATGCCGACGACGAGGGTGTTGAAGAATACCTAAAGATATATACTGAACTGGATAAACCACAGATCGATGACATTATGGCCCGCCATAAGGCCGATCCCAAATTGCGTTTGGCTCAGATTTGGCTGGCTCAAGAGGTGACGGCGTTGGTACACGGCTCGGATAGTATGCGTATCGCCGAAGAAGTCACAACGTATCTGACGAGTAAGGCGTCAATAGGTAGCGCGAGGGATGAGGCGCTGCAAGAAGTCCGAAAAGAAATACGCTCCTCGCATGCGAAGCCTGGCGATAACCTGGTCGACATTCTACAGGAATGCGGCCTTGCCATATCTAAAAGTGAAGCGCGACGCCTGCTTGCCGGCAATGCCATCTCTATTAATAACCAAAAAACAACTAAAGAGCACCTTGAAGAAAGTGACTTTCAAAATGGTCGCCTACTCCTGCGCAAAGGAAAGGCCTATAAAGATTCCGCACTCATTGAGCGCGCATAGAATGCTATACTGGAACAGATATGAAACAAGAAACCCCCAAGAAACACGCTAAAACAATCCGAAAAGCCGATCAATATAACGATCCGAATCATAACTATTTAAAATATTGGGATGGGCGCGACTATGAACATGCTGCCGAAGAAATGGCCATCAAGCGCCTCCTGGCGGGCAAGAAATTCCGTCACGCTGTAGATGTAGGCGGCGGTTATGGGCGTCTTTGCGTATTGCTTGAAGACTATGCCGACAAAGTAACGCTTGCTGAACCCAGCCAGCAACAACTGGATATCGCCAAGGACTTCCTAAAAGACCATCCTGAAGTCGACCGCCAGCTTTTGCAGGCCGCCGACCTGAAGTTCAAAGATGGCAGCATCGACCTGATGACTGTCATTCGCGTACTGCATCATTTGCCAGATCCGAGCGATGAGTTCGCCGAATTTGCCCGCGTATTAGCCGACGACGGCTATGCGATTATCGAAGTGGCAAATTACTCTCACGCCCGCAACCGCCTAAAGCATGCACTAAAAGGCAAAAAACTTCCTACACAGCCTGTCGACATTCGATCAGCAAAGAACAAAAAGGATGGCGAAATACCATTTGTTAACCATAATCCGGACACTGTTATCAAACAGCTGGCGCATGCCGGCCTCAAGGTCGAGCGCATCCTGTCGGTTTCCAACCTCCGCAGCCCGGCTCTTAAAAAGGTAGTACCACGCCGCGTTATGCTGGCTATCGAAGGCGTACTGCAGCCAACACTGGCCAATAGCTACTTTGGCCCAAGTGTCTTCTTTTTGGTCAAAAAAGGCTAGAGCTAATCGTAAACGACCAACTCTATGGCATTTAGATCGATGCCCTGTTCATACAGATTCGAACCGTGTTAATTGGCGTGTCCGTCCAACCGACGGTATACTAGAGATATGAATCTTGGGGATCCAGTAACTGCCGTCAAGGGAGTGGGCGACGAAGTGGCCAAAAAGCTGGCCATTCTAGGTCTGCATACTGTCGGGGATCTGTTAGAGAATTTTCCCCGGCGCTATAATGACTATTCAATCGTGACGGAAATCGGCAAATTGCACCCTGGCCCCGTGACCATAAAAGCTGTTGTTAAGCAGATTAAAGGCCGCTATGTCCGCAGAGGCATGCATATCACCGAGGCCATCGCCAGCGACGATGTCAACAGTGTTCGTTTAATTTGGTTCAACCAGCCTTATCGCGAAGGCGCAATTAAATCCGGCCAGCCTTACTTTATTTCAGGCCAATACGAGCTTAGTCATCAGCGTTTCGCCATTATGAATCCGAACATGGAGCTGGTAAGTGATTTCCCGGTCAACACGGCCCGAATCGTACCGGTGTACCGCGAAACAAAGGGTATAAATAGTGCGCGTATCCGCAAACTGGTGCGGGAAATATTGCCGCTTATTCGCAGCCAGCCCGAAACACTGCCCGAGTGGTTGATAAAAGATCAGAAATTTTTATCCTATGCGGCGGCGGTCGAAGCCATGCATTTCCCGGCGAACGCCACAGAACTCGAAAAAGCCCAGAAACGTCTGGGTTTCGAAGAAGTATTTCGCCTGAGCCTGGCGAGTCTACTCAATAAATACGAACTCCTAAAAGATAAATCCCTCACCATTCCGTTCGACGAGAAATTAGCCAAAGAATTTGTGAGCCACCTGCCATTTACATTAACAGACGCGCAGCGCAAAGTTGTCTGGCAAATTTACGGAGATATGCAAAAAACGCAGCCGATGAACCGGCTGGTGGAGGGAGATGTTGGCTCGGGCAAGACAGTTGTTGCCACTATGGCTGCTCTCATGGCTGTGGCGGAGGGATACCAGGTCGCGTTTATGGCTCCGACTGAACTGCTCGCCAGGCAGCATGCCGAAACGGTGTATACACTGCTTGAGCCACTGGGGATGCATGACCGCGTTGCGCTGCTGGTCGGCGGCATGTCAACGGCTCAAAAACAGACTGCTTACCAACATATTGCCGAAGGGCACGCTCGCCTAATTATCGGAACGCACGCCCTCATACAGGAAAAAGTGGACATGCAGAGCCTCGGGCTGGTTGTCATCGATGAGCAACATCGTTTTGGCGTCGAACAGCGTAAGAAACTCATGGCCAAAGCGGGACACATGCCACATTTACTTAGTCTGACGGCCACGCCGATCCCGCGCAGCCTGGCATTGACGCTATATGGGGAACTTGATGTCTCCATTCTGGATACTAAACCTGTGGGGCGCCAGCCTACTGAGACCGAAATCTGCTCACCTAATTCGCGCGCTCAGCTGTATGCCAAAATCGAAAACGAGCTGAGCGCTGGTCGTCAAATGTTTGTGGTCTGTCCACTCATCACGGAATCTGAGCGCTCGACAGTTAATTCCGCCGAAAAAGTATATGAACAGATGGCGAAGTATGATTTCAAGCATCGGCGTGTCGGCCTGTTACATGGCAAGATGAAGCCTATTGAAAAACAAGACATTATGCAACAATTTGCGCGGCACCAACTAGACATTTTGGTTTCGACTACCGTTATTGAGGTGGGTGTGGATGTGCCGAACGCCAGCATCATGCTGATCGAAGCGGCCGACCGGTTTGGTCTAGCGCAAATTCATCAGCTGCGAGGCCGTGTGGGGCGCGGCGGCCACAAAGGCTACTGTTATCTGATGATGAGCGATTCATCAGCGCCCCCACAACGCCTGCAGGCCCTCGAGCGCATGAATGACGGTTTTAAGCTGGCCGAACTCGATCTGGAACTGCGCGGACCCGGTGCTATCTACGGCACGCTGCAGCACGGTCAATTAGATTTGCGGGTCGCTAAACTAACTGACCTGAAGCTCATTGCCGCCGCCCGGAATGCTGCGCAGGCTTATATCGACAAGGGCGAAGATTTGATACAATATCCTGGATTATGTGAACAAGTTACACGCCTAAGGGCAGTAACCAATTTAAACTAATGTATTCTGGAACAACCCTCACCCCATTATCTGGCCGCCTGGTTGGCGCTCACCAAAAGCTTGACCGCTTGGCGCGGGGTAGTTTGCGAAAACTTTTAAGCGACGATGGTGATGCGGCCTTTCCACAGATCAAAGAAATCTTGCATTTCGAGGGCATTAACGGACCTGACGCTATCAAGCGAAAAAGTCCGGCAAAAGACGAACCTTGGCACTACTACTCGCCGTTTGACGACACCGATACGAGCCTGATCGAGCAGATAGAAGACCACTATGCCTTGCTGGCCGCTGCGCTAAAAGCCAAAGACGAAGTGCGCGCAGCGTTCGAGGCGGCATGGTTGGCACACGCCATCGTTGACGGTCTTACGCCCGCCCACCACTTTCCGTACGAAGAAAAACTAACTGAACTCCGGGGCGGTGCCGGCATCGAGACTCGAACGAGCATCAAGGACAAACTGGTTCTGCCCGGCGAGACTCGTAGGCAGCAAGTGCACAACAACTGGAAAATGTGGGGACCGCGCGGACTGCTTGCTACTCATGGATTTTTTGAGTTCGGCGTTGCAGCGCTGCTGGTTTCGTTTTCGGTACGGCAGGTTACAATTACCAACCGCGACCTGCATGACCTGCAGGAATACGGCCTGATCGAGGTTTTTCGCCGTACCGCACGCGAAATCGGCGGCCTCGATATGTACCACCGCTACTACGAATCTGGCTGGACGCCGCATCTGGCCCGCCAAGTGCGCAAACATCTGGTACCAGCCATCGTAAAAGTTGTGACCTTGGCGTGGTATGGTGCGACACGGGTCTCCCTGATGGAGCCTTCAAAGTGAGGATTATCGCCGGCAGGCTGGGCGGCCGGACCTTTAATTCACCAAATAGCTTCAAAACGCACCCCATGAGCGACAAGATCAGAGGTGCGCTTTTTAACGTGTTGGGTGATATCGAAGGTCTCACCGTACTTGACGCGTTTGCTGGTTCCGGTGCACTCAGCTTCGAGGCTATCAGTAGAGGCGCGGCGCATGCAACAGCTCTGGATAATGATCGGACGGCACAGAAAGTTATCGCAGAAAATATCAAAGTCCTCGGTCTGCATCGCGAAGTCGGTCTTGTAAAAGCTTCCGCCGGTGGCTGGCTGCAAACCAGCGACCGGCCTGCTTTTGACATTGTACTCTGCGATCCGCCCTATAATGACCCGCAGAAAAATCTGATCGTCCGGCTGTCTGATTGTGTAGTGCAGGACGGCACGCTTGTTGTGTCTTGGCCTGGAGACGAAGAGCCGCCCGAAATCCCAGGCTTTAAAAAAGTTGCGCACCGCTTGTATGGCGACGCGCAACTGGCGTTCTATCAAAGATAGAATTTTAGGCTGCAGGCTTGTTCAGCTCAATTTCAATAGGAGTAAGGAGTGGAGTTTTGCCTTCTTTTTCAGCCTTGATATGCAGGTAGCGAAGAGCGGTCGCATTCGCATACAAGAAGCTTAGAACTGAAGAGGCGATCCAACCTATGAATGGAATGACGTTGACCAGGCTAAGAAGCACAAGGACGCCGACGACGCCATAGATGGCTCCCCATTTTCCTTGGGACTCCTGGGCGCTTACCTTGAGCGACTCAAAGACGCCCAGATCGCGGTCTATAAGATAGTACGGTGCAAGCAGGTAACGGCGTAGCGCAAAGAAGAACGGCACAATTAATAGTAGTACTGAGACGGCGAAGATGACGACCAAACAAATGCCAAGGCCAAACATTTTCCAGAAATAATGCAACCCTTTGGTAAAGGCTTGGCCCATTTCTATATGTTCACCGCGCGCGCCTTTCAGCTGCAGTAAGATCGCACCAGGCGTTGCCAGCAGACAAAAGATGAGGCCGATCAAACCTATCGCCGTAAAGAGCGGGTTGACCGCGTTGGCAGGGTCGGATTGGACGGTAAGGCCGCCACCGCTCATCATGCTCGGGCCGTTGCCAATCAAAATGAGCAAAGTGGGCAGACCAAGCAAAACCAAAAAGGCGGTCAGATTGCGCTTAATTATCTCCATGCTGGGCTTAAATAGCTCGAATGCGCCGGGCATTGTGTTGTCTTTGACTGCCGGAGCGGGCGTCAGAGCCGGCTTCTCGGTATTTTCAACGGGATTTTCTGTTTCGTTGGCCATGTACTTGTTCCTTTATATTTACTTGAGATTTACTATTATTGAGTTTGGTCGGAAAGTCAACGTGCGAATTATCGGCAAATACGCTATAATAACCATGCTAGCCACGGGGATGTGGTGGAATTGGTAGACACGCATGCCTTAGGAGCATGTGCCGCAAGGCGTGAAGGTTCAAGTCCTTTCGCCCCCACCAAATATATATGCCAGAATTATTACTTCCCAAGTCAGAGCTTATTACACTTACAGATG